>NZ_JBFATZ010000013.1:206132-213254 GCF_040678635.1 Thermopolyspora sp. NPDC052614 | reverse complement strand
TCATACACCAGCCGCTCGCCATGCACGACCCAACGCGTCCGCTCGCCGTCCTCGCCCACACCGCGAAGCTACCGCCCCACACCCCCGCCGTACACAGCTTCCGGCCGATACCTGCAAGCATTGCCGAATTACGCCTATGAAGATCAAGGCGGCGGCGCGGCGCGCCGCCGCACCCCGGCCCCAGCGCCCGCCAGCCGCCCCGGGCATGCGGCCTGGAGGCCGGTCCCGGGCCGGCGCGAGACTCGGGGCCGCCCGCCGCACGCACATCGCGCCGTAGGTAAGGAGCACGCCGAGCGGGATTGCCGCACCGCCGCACAGATGTAGCCCTCACGATCGCCAGCGCGTGGTCTGCCGCCGTACTTGACTGGGTGCGATCGACGAGCCAGGGTTCGTTCCTCACCCTGGCTCACCGAGCGACAAATTGATCTCCGAACTTCTTTGGTGTGGTGGCAGCGCCTTGATCACGTAGAAGTCCTGAAATCGGTTCATTGGAGGGGTATCCCGTTTGGTCATCGGCCATTTCGGGTTCGAGTTCTGTCAGCAGTAGGCTGAGTAACCACTTGTCCCGTCTACCCTCGCTTGGGCAGGCCTGGGGGAAGGATGCGCTTCCTTCTCGAACGGGCCGACGGTAGACGGAATGAGCAGTAGGACTTGCTGTCGTGTGTCCTCTTGATACTGACATTGGCGCTCTCGCCATGCGCGTCAGGCATCATGATACGAGCGACTGGATCTTCCTGATCAAGAGTCTCACCGGCTCCCGCCTACTGTCAGACAGGTCCTCTAGCATCCTCATGGGAGGGGTGGATGTCAGACAGCCTCTGGGACAGGCTCACGCCTAAAAAACTGGTTAAGACGCAGCCGAAAGCTGAGTCCGCTCAGAAACAGGAGTGGTCAGAAGTCTCAAAGCGAAGATTTCGAACGGCTCAAATGTTGGCGGTCATCGCTTGGGCTTATCTCATCACGAAGGTATTCATATTTGATTTAGACTTTAGGTTGATCGTGGCACTCTTTCCAGATTCGCCTTGGATGCTCGATCTTCGGGTCCTCGTTGTAGCGGCAATAATCATTGGGTTCGTGCACTTCTTCAGGAAGTATGTATGGTGGATTCTGTACATCCTTTTCTTTCCTGTGATTCTAGTACTTTGGCACATACCTCTGAAACTCTCCAGGTTCTGGAGTTGGGATGTGGCCATTGCAATTACTCAAGTTATATACTCAGTTGGGCGCAACTTCAAAACTAGCGTGACGATTCGAGTTACTGAACTGTGCTGCATCTTCCTGATAGCTGGTGTCAAGCCGCCAACGTTAATGCCTGTGCTCGCTGTGGTCCTGGCGGTTTGCATGCTCTGGACCTTTATCCGCGCCCTTGTTCGCATATTTTCCTCGCGTGGGTTCCTGCAGGCCCATGCTTCGCTGGCACAGCGAATCCTTCGTTCTGGGCTAGTGATGCAATGGGCCTCACTTCCTTCAGTCGTAAGCAGGAGTCGCGCTAAGCGCTTCAATCAGAAGCAGACGCAAGAGGTCGCCGAGAATCTATCTAAGGCCCTTATGGTAATAAAGGCTAGCGACTTTTATGCGTACCGCCTTGTCAGATACCGGCGAAGTCCGGCACCTTTCATGCTCGGAATGATTTCATATGCCCTAATGTTTGTATACGTATCGCTGATGCTGACGGCTATCAATATTGCCGTGTGCAAGTTCTCTCCTGGCGAATTTCATCTCGAACAGGAATTTTCGTCGCTAAATTTCTTGCATTATTCCCTGTCTTCGCTCGCTCTCAATGGAGTTGACGGGCTAAGTCCGATCGGCAGTATCGCGGTAGCTATCAAAATATTTTCAGGCTATTTCGGACCAATTATCCTAGCTACGCTGCTCCTGGACGCGATCCATAGCTATCGAAAGGATCGCGATGACGCTGCCACCCAAGAGACGATCGAGGCAATCAAGAGAGATGCAGGTAAGGTAATAAAGCGAGTCGAGATCGAATATCAGGTTACGCCGCCGCTGCCGTGACCACGCGATTGAATCTCGACGATCATCGGCTGCCGGTCGAAGGTGTCCAATGAGGCAGGCAGGTCGGAGGACGTCCACACGATGACGTCGACGAAGCCGGTACCGTCATCAGCGGCAGGCGGGATCTCGGCCTTCTTGTAGTGATCCCGAATCGCGGTCGCGGACAGTTTCGTCAGGACGGAGAAACGGAGGCGGAAGCGGCATAGGTCTTTAGCGCCCTCTACCCCGATCGAGCCGTCCATCTCGGAGAGGATCTCCGTCTCCGGAGGGGTGGGTACGCCAAGAAGCGATCGGCCAGGGCGTTCAGCCGTTGGTCGTTGAGCCACTGCGGAACGAGAACTCCGCCGGTGCACAGAAGTAATGGCAGTGAGATGGCGCCCAGCCATAACCACCAGCGTTTTGTTCTGGGTGCCGACGGTGTTCTCACGTCTGGCAACTCGTTTAAGGACGTCATCGCCACCCATGCTTTCCCCGCGTCCAGGCCGGCTGCGAATGCCTTCCAGCCCAAGAGCCACGTCGGGACCTAAGGACACGTAGCGGGATTACCGCGAGCCAGAAAAGGAAGTAAGCGTAGGCCCATCCTAACCCTTTTACCTCCGGCGAGAAGTGCCGAGCGTACGGGTCTGTTCCAGGACTTCGTGCCGTCCTTCGACGCGGCGGCGGTGGCCGGGCGGCTCCCGGTCGCGTGGCGCCGCTTCGTGCGTGCCGTCGCCGCTCGTCCTCGTTGCGCTGCGCCCGAGCCCCTCGGGGTTCGGGCTTCCGCCGTCGGGATCGACATGTTACGGTTCCATGTGTAATAAAAATATTTCACATGGAGGGGTGCTATGACGGCATCGACGGCGGCGCGGTCCGGACTGCGTGGTGGAGGCGCCGTTCCGAGCGGGAGAGGCGGGAGCACGATGCGGGCGATCATCCACAGTCGGTACGGCACGGCCGACGTGCTGGAGCTTAAGGACGTCCCCAGGCCGGCGGTCAAGGACGGGGAGGTGCTGGTGCGGGTGCGCGCGTCCTCGGTCAACTTCGGCGACATGGCCGTGCTGACGGGCGTGCCGTACCTGGGACGGCTGGCGTTCGGTCCGGTCAGGCCGCGGCACGCGGTGCTGGGCAAGGACTTCGCGGGCACGGTCGAGCAGGTCGGCCGGGGCGTCACCCGGCTGCGGGTGGGCGACGAGGTGTACGGCGAGGCCGTCGCGGGTGCCTTCGCCGAGTGGGTCGCCGTGCCGGAGGCGGCGGTGACGGCGAAACCGGCGAACCTGACCTTCGAGCAGGCGGCGGCGGCGCCGATCGCGGCGAGCACGGCGCTGCTGTGCCTGACCCGCGGCGTGCAGGTGCGGCCGGGTGACAAGGTTCTGATCAACGGCGCGTCCGGCGGCGTGGGGACGTTCACCGTGCAGATCGCCAAGGCGTTCGGCGCGGAGGTGACCGGCGTCTGCAGCACGCGGAACGCCGAACTCGTCCGGTCGATCGGCGCGGACCACGTCGTTGACTACACCAAGGAGGACTTCGTCCGGACCGGGCGGCGCTACGACCTCATCCTCGACCTGGTGGGAAACCGGTCGCTGTCGGACTGCAGACGCGCGCTGACACCCACCGGAACGCTCGTGCTGTCCAGCGGCAATGGCAACCGCGTCGTCGGGCCCATCGGCAGGCTCCTGCGGGCGAGGCTGATCTTCCCCTTCGTACGGCAGAGCCTGAGCGCCCCCATCGCGTCCGTGAGCCGGGACCGCCTCGACGCCCTCCGGGAGCTCATCGAGGCGGGCAAGGTGACCCCGGCGATCGACAGGACGTACCCGCTGAGCGAGGTCCCGTCGGCGATGCGCTACTTCATGGAGGAACACGCGCGGGCGAAAGTCGTCATCACGGTGTGAACGTCCCGCGTGAACGTCCCGCGCCTGCGGGCGCGAACCCCGAACGGCCGGGCCTGATCCGGTCGGTCGCCAACCGGCCACCGGCCACCGGCCATGAACCATCGCATCCCGAGGGCGGCCCCGCCCTCCCCGGCACTGGTCGAAACGATTACTAATACGCGCGCGAAGACGACCACACGCCGAGCCAGCCATCATGATCGCGGACGGCCATCAGCGCCGCGGCCTTGGGCCGACACCTGCTCCGGGCGCTCGCCGGACGCCCTCGCCGCCGGGGTGCGGCACCTCCTCTACTACGTGCACCCCGAGAACCGCGCGATGGTGCGCTAGCTGCGCGCCTTCCAGTCCATCCCCCAACTAATCGACGGCTGCCTGGAGGGACGGCTCGAAGCCCACCGCCTGCTCACTCCGGAACGCCGAGCCGCCTGCCGATCGCTTTTCGCCGTTTGCGCAGGTCGGTCGGGGGCAGGGGGATCGACCGGACGGCAGCGGGCGATCCCGCCGCCACGTACCGCGGAAAGGAGCCGGCATGGGCGCGGACGACAAGATGCGCAACAAGGCCGAAGAAATCGGCGGCAAGGCCAAGGAGGGCCTCGGCCAGGTCACCGGCGACGAGGAGATGCAAGCCGAGGGCAAGACCGATCAGACCGAGGGCAAGGTCAAGCAGTCCGGAGAGAAAATCAAGGACGCGGCCAAGAAGGCCAAGGACGCCATCAAGGGCGACTAATCCCGGCGTACGGCGACGGCCGCGACTGCGCGGTCGTCGCCCGCCTGTTCAGCGCGCCGTTCAGCGCGCGGGCTTACCGAGTCGGTTCGGCGCGGCGGCGATCGATACGGGGCGATCGGGGCCGCGTCGACGGATGAGGGCCGCGACGGTCAGCGGGGCGATCCTGCAAAGCTCCACTGACCGTCGGCCCGCGCTGCTCACATGGGGGAGAGCAGCAGGTAGTTGATTTTCCCGTCGGCATCGACGGAGATCTCGGTCTTATAGGACTGGCCTGGGATCGACGTCACGCCGACCAGCGACGTCTGCTTGACGTCGCTGAGCTCGTCCAGCTTCAGACCGGCGAGGGTCGCCGCCGTGTCGTTGAACTTCTTCGGCGGAATCTCCTTCAGGAAATCCGCGCTCAAATGCTGGGCGAGCTCGTCGTCGCCGACCGGCGTGCGGTTCACGGCGTCCATGTACCAGCTCAGTTGCTTGCCGACCGCGCTGTCCGGAATGGTCACATCGGTGGAACCACCCGAGCATCCCGTCAGCAACGCGGCCGCCGCCACGAGCACGACCAGCGTCCAGCGTCTCAACCCATCCTCCGCATCAACAGGAAACGGCCTGCGGCCTCGGCGCGGGATCCGGTGAAGTGCACCACGGTTCGTCCGCCCGGACCTCCGCGTTTACGTGATCTTCATGGGATCGCGACCACATAGCGGCCGCGGCCGGTCGGCCCGATGCCCGGCCCGCTATGGGCTGGTACGTTCGCACCGAGGTGGCGAACATGACCGCAGAGGAGCCGCCCGACGGGCTGCGCCGGTGGGAAAGCCGGTTCACGAGCCGCATTTTGTCCGGCTCGCCGAGGTGGCCGCTGCTGGCCGGCATCCTCGGCGTGCTCTGCGCCGTAGGGGTGCTGGTCGCGGCCGGAGGGTGGCCGGCGGCGACGGCCGCGGCCGGCGGGCTCGTCGGAGGCGCGGGCCTGGCCATCGCGGGAGTACGCCGGGCCGCCGCCGGTCAACGCGACGAACTGGTCCGCCTGAGCGAGCTGGTGGACCGCCGCGCCGAGCAGGTGACCGCGCTCAGCCACGAGCTGCGTACCCCGCTCAGCATGATCAAAGGCGCCGTCGACCTGCTCGTGGAGGGAACCCCCGGCCCCCTCACCCCGGCGCAGGAACGCTTCCTCACGGTCGTCGACCGCCAATGCGCCCACGTGATCGGCCTGTGCGAGAGCCTGCTCATCCAGGCCAAGATCGAGGCCGGTTTGTTCACCCCGCGCCTGGAACAGGTGGACGTGTCCGTCGTCGCCAGGGACGTCGTCACCGCCATGCGCCCCCTGTGCGCCGAGCGTGGCCAGCGCATCACCCTCGACACCCCGCAGGTCACGCCGCCGATCGCCGCCGACCCCATGCTGCTGGCGCAGGCGCTCACCAACCTGCTCTCCAACGCCGCCCGCTTCACCAGCGCCGGAGGCGCGATCGACGTGCGGGTGGCGGTCATCGACACCGGGATCGCCGTGTACGTCACCGACGACGGCGCGGGCATGACCCGCGAGGAGCGGCGCCGCCTGTTCCACCGCTTCGCCACCGGCCGCCCCCTCGCCGACGGCACCGGCCTCGGCCTGGTCATCACCAAGACCGTCGTCGAGTTGCACGGCGGGTCCATCATGGTGGACACCACGTCCATGCGCGGCACCACGTTCCTGTTCACCCTGCCCGGCTAGGGGGTGTGCGATGGCCACTGCACTGGTCGTCGACGACGAACCACAGATGACCGCGATCATCGGATTCGCCCTGGAGACGCAGGGCTTCACCGTGCACACCGCCCACGACGGCGCGACCGCCCTGCACCTGCTGCGTACCCACGCCGTGGACCTGGTCGTGCTCGACGTGCTCATGCCGACGCTCGACGGGCTCTCCCTCTGCGAACGCATCAGGGCCAGATCGGACGTGCCGATCATGCTGCTCACCGCGCTCACCCAGCACGAGGACATCATCCGCGGCTTGGAACACGGCGCGGACGACTATGTCACCAAGCCGTTCCACCCCCGCGAGGTCGCGCTCCGCGCCCAGGCCCTGGTACGGCGACGCGGCGACGGCACGGTGCTGCGCGTCGGCGAGCTGGTCATCGACTCGACCCGGCACACGGTGACGCTCGCCGGGCGGAAGCTGGAGCTGCCGTACACCGAGTTCAAGCTCCTCGCCTGCCTGGGCGCGC
The DNA here is from genome assembly GCF_040678635.1 of Thermopolyspora sp. NPDC052614. NCBI lineage: Bacteria > Bacillati > Actinomycetota > Actinomycetes > Streptosporangiales > Streptosporangiaceae > Thermopolyspora > Thermopolyspora sp. NPDC052614. The sequence goes on along the minus strand of NZ_JBFATZ010000013.1, from coordinate 206,453 downwards.
GCCGGGGCAGCCCGCAGTCGTGGCGTGACCTGCTGCGCGCGGTCTGGGGCACCGCCGACCTGGCCGGCGGCCGGGACGTGGTGAAGACCACGGTGTATCGGCTGCGCTCCCGGCTGGCCGTGGTGGAGGGCGGGGCGGCGTACGTGCGGACGGTGCGCGGCGTCGGCTACCTGATGCCGGATCTGCCGCCAGGGAAGGCGGATTGAGAACTGGGTCGAGCGCGCGGGCTTCCAGGTGGAGGCCCGCCATCGACCGGCCGCCCGAACGCGGCCGTGCCGCGATGTCCACTCGGGTGAAGGCTTGACACGTCGCCTCCCGGGC
>NZ_JBFATZ010000013.1:0-206035 GCF_040678635.1 Thermopolyspora sp. NPDC052614 | reverse complement strand
GGCCGAGAACCGAGACCGAGGACCATGCCGAGTGCGGGCAATGCCCGCGGACCATGCGGACACGAGGCCGGTAACGGCGCTGTCACCAACGTCCACCGGCCGCCCGAACGCGGTCGTGCCGCGATGACTACTCGGGTGAAGGCTTGACAGGTCGCCTCCCGGGCCGAGAACCGAGACCGAGGACCATGCCGAGTGCGGGCAATGCCCGCGGACCATGCGGACACGAGGCCGGTAACGGCGCTGTCACCAACGTCCACGGCGCTGTTACCGGGGAATCACGCCCGGGGGCCTACGTTCGGTGCAGGCGCAACACCAGCGGTCACCCACCCGGCCCGTCCGAGGAGGTCGAGATCATGACCACCCCCCACAGGACCTCACCCCGACCCATCCGCGTTCACCGCCCCTCCGGCAGCGAGCCGTACCGCCGCCCCCGCCTGCGCGCGGCACTGGTGCTGACCGGCGCGATCGCGCTGACCGCCACCGGCTGCGCTCGTACGGCGGGGGAGACCGGCGCCGCCACGGCCGCCGGCGACTCGGGCAAGGTGACGGTCGCGTGCGGCGCGACCGAGGAATGGTGCGCGGCGATGTCGGCCGCCTTCACCGCCAAGACGGGGGTGAAGTCCGACTTCGTCCGGTTGTCCAGCGGCGAGGCGCTGGCGCGCATCCAGGCCGGACGGGCCAACACGGAGTTCGACGTGTGGCATGGGGGCCCGTCCGACGCGTACGCCGCCGCGGCCGAGCAGGGCCTGCTGGAGAAGTACGTCTCGCCGAACGCCGCCGCCATCCCCGCCAAGTACAAGGACCCGGCGGGCAACTGGACCGGCGTCTACGTCGGCGTGCTCGGCTTCTGCGACAACACCGAGATCCTCGCCGAGAAGGGCGTGAAGCCGCCGGAGTCGTGGGCGGACCTGGCCGATCCCGCGCTGAGGCAGAACGTCGGCATGGCCCACCCGTCCACCTCGGGCACCGCGTACACCGCGCTGTGGACGCAGGTGGTGCTCAACGGCGGCACCCCGGACGGCGCGCTGACCTACATGCGCCGCCTGCACCCGAACATCCTGCAGTACAGCAAGTCGGGCGCGGCCCCGGCGCAGCAGGCGGCGCGCGGCGAGGTCGGCGTGGGCATCGTGTTCTCTCACGACTGTGTGGCGACGCAGGAGCAGGGCTTCCCGCACCTGAAGGTCACCTTCCCGGCCGAGGGCACCGGCTATGAGGTCGGCGGCGTCGCCGTGATCAAGGGCGCGCACAACCCGGTCAGCGCGAAGAAGTACGTCGACTTCGCCCTCACTCCCGCCGCCCAGGAGATCGGCCCGACGGTCAAGTCCTACCAGGTGCCCACCCATCCGGACGCCAAGCGATCGGACAAGGTCGTCGATCTGTCCACGGTGAAACTCGTCGACTACGACAGCTCCGCCGCAGGCAAGGCCAAGTCGGAGCTGACCAAGCTGTTCGACGCCGAAGTCGCCCGAGCCCCGAAGGCCTGACCTCGATGACCACACCCCCGCCCGTACCCCCGCCCGTACCCCTGACCACACCCCCGGCGGGGGCCCGGCCGGACGGCCCGCGCGAGGCCACGGAGGGGCCGTCCGGCCGGCGACGGCGCAGGCGGCGCGAGCTGAGCGTGCTGCTCGCGGTCGCCGCCTGTGCCGTCCTCGTCCTGGTCGGCAGCGTGTTCCCGATCGGGGCGGTGCTGTCGGCCGCCCTGTCGGGGGAGGCGCTGCCGCGCTACGCGGAGTTCTTCACCTCGCCGGTGGACCTGCGCATCCTGGCGAACACGCTCGTGCTCGGCCTGCTCGTCGGCGCCGCCGGGACCATGATCGGCTTCCTGTTCGCGTTCGTGCAGGCCCGGCTCGACGTGCCCGGCAAGCGGGTGCTGCACGTCATGGCGCTGGTGCCGGTGATCAGCCCGCCGTTCGCGGTGGCCACGGCCACGATCGTGCTGTTCGGGCGGCGCGGCCTGGTGACGCACGACCTGCTCGGCCTCGAATACGACATCTACGGCCTCGACGGCCTGGTGTTCGTGTTGTCGCTGTCGCTGTTCCCGGTCGCGTACCTGGGCCTGCTCGGCATGATGCGCGCCCTGGACCCGGCGATGGAGGAGGCGGCGATGACGATGGGCGCCTCCCGGTGGCGGGTCTTCCGCACGGTGATGCTGCCGCTGCTCGCCCCCGGGATCGCCGCGCCGTTCCTGCTGCTGTTCGTCGAGGCGATCGCCGACCTGGCGAACCCGCTGGTGCTCGGCGGCGACTACACGGTGCTCGCGGGCCGCGCCTACCTCGCCGTCACCGGCGAGTACGACACCACCAGCGCCGCCGTGTACAGCCTGATCCTGCTGGTGCCGTCGCTCGGGGTGTTCCTCGCCCAGCGGTACTGGCTGAGCCGCAAGGTCCGCACCACGATCAGCGGCAAGCCGTCCGGCAGCGTGCACCTGATCACCGGCTGGGCGCGGTGGCCGATCTTCGGTCTCGCCGTGCTCGTGGCCCTGGTGATCGTCATGCTGTACGGGACCGTGGTGGCCGGGGGCGTCACCCGGGTGTTCGGCGTGGACTACACGCTCACGTTCGACCACCTGCACGAGGTGATCCTCGGCGTGGGCCGGGAGGCGCTCGCCGACACCACCACCCTGGCCGTGATCGCCACACCGATCGCCGGGATCTTCGGGATGCTCATCGCCTGGCTCGTGGTGCGGCATCTGGGTCGGCTGGGCGGCTGGCTCGACTTCGCCGGGACGCTGGGCGTGGCCGTGCCCGGCACCGTGCTCGGCATCGGCTACCTGCTCGCCTACCGCCCCGACCGGTACGTCGGGGACGCGCTGGTCCTGCCCGCCCTGGTGGGCGGCGGCGCCGTCGCGGGCGGGGCGATCGCCATCGTGCTGGCGTACATCGTCCGCTCGGTCCCCGCCGGGCTGCGCACCGGCACGGCCGCGCTCTCCCAGGTGCACCGCAGCCTGGAGGAGGCGTCCACGGACCTCGGCGCGGGGCCGCTGCGCACGTTCCGCACGGTCACCCTGCCGCTGATCCGCCCGGCCCTGCTCACCGGCCTCAGCTACAGCTTCGCGCGGTGCATGACGTCGATCTCCACGATCATCCTGCTCGTCACCCCGGGCACGCAGATCATCACCTCGCAGATCCTCAGCGCCGCCGGCACCGGCCGGTACGGCGTCGCCTTCGCCTACTGCACGGTGCTGACCGTGATCGTGCTCGCCGGGTTCGCGCTCATCCGGCTGCTCGTCGGCCGCACCGTCACCCTCAACCGAATCGCCGAAAGGCAGGAACGATGACGGTCATCGGCCTCCCCTCTTCACAGCCCGACGGCGGCGCGGGCGACCCCGCCCGGCAGGCCGACGAGGCCGGCCGCCTCCACCTGGACAACCTGAGCAAGGTCTTCCGGACGCCCGGCGCGGCCGACGTCGTCGCCGTGGACGCGGTCACGCTCGACGTCGCCCCCGGCGAGTTCATCACCCTGCTCGGCCCGTCCGGCTGCGGCAAGACGACCACGCTGCGGATCGTCGCGGGTCTGGAGGAGGCGAGCGGTGGCAGCGTACGGCTCGACGGCCAGGCCATCGACGCGTTGCCGCCGCAGCGCAGGCCGATGGCGATGGTGTTCCAGAACTACGCCCTGTTCCCGCATCTGACGGTGGAGGAGAACATCGCGTACGGCCTGCGGATCCAGCGGCGTGGCAAGGACGAGACCGAGGCCGCCATCCGCATCGCGCTCACCAGCATGAACCTGGTCGGCCTGGAGAAGCGCAGCCCGCACGAGCTGTCCGGCGGCCAGCAGCAGCGGGTCGCGCTCGCCCGCGCGCTCGTCGTGCAGCCCAAGGTGCTGCTGTTCGACGAGCCGCTGTCGAACCTCGACGCCAAGCTGCGCGGGGCGATGCGCGCCGAGATCCGCCGCATCCAGCGCCGCCTCGGCATCACCAGCCTGTACGTCACGCACGACCAGGACGAGGCGATGACGATGTCCGACCGCATCGTGGTGATGAACAAGGGCCGCATCGAGCAGGTGGCCACCCCCGCCGACATCTACTTCCGGCCCGCGACCGTGTTCGTGGCCGACTTCATCGGGCGGGCCAACTTCGTCGAGGTGGTCCCCGAGCGCGTGGACGAGAACGGGGCGACGGTCACCGCGCTCGGCCGTACCATGACCGTCCCCGCGCACCCGGACGTGCGGGCGAACGGCGCCCCGGCCTACCTGATGATGCGGCCGGAGACGCTCTCGCTCGCCCCCGTGCCGCTCGGCGGCGTCGGCTCGGTGCTGCGCGCCACCTTCCACGGGCACAGCGTCGACTACGAGGTGGAGACGAACGCGGGCACGCTCTCGGTGACCGTGCCTGGCCCCGATCCCCGGCAGTTGATCGCCGAGGGGGCGAACGTGACGGTCACGGTCGATCCGGCGCGGGCGTACGTGCTGACCAAGACGTGACGCGGCGGGGGCCGTTCGGGCGACGTGGGTTCGAAGCAATCCGAATCCCATTTGAAATGGGAAACGCCCCCGTCACCGACACAACAGGTGAGAGCGGGGGCGTCTCGATATATATGAAGACCTGGCAGCCGACCTTGTGAGAGTGCGGTAGCCGCGGGATGCCCCCAAACGGTAGCCGTTCCGGCTGAGGTTTGAGAGACGTATGTGAACGTGGTGATAACGATCAGCCATCTGTATCATCACGACCCAGGTGCCTTCGGTGCAACCGTGTGACCCGCCCGGTGCGTCAAAGCTGCACCGGGATGTTGCCGATGCGACTGGAGAAGCGCACGTGAAAACACTGCCGCAGTGGATGAACTCGGAGCCGCTCCCCTCCCCTTGGCCTGACGATCGTTACGAACTGCGGTGTGCGTTGCCGGCGCCGTTCTTCGCGACCAACGACCGCTACCACTTTCCCGCCCATGCCTACGAGGCGATGCGCCGCATCCAGCAGGAGGGCCAGGCCATGGAGATCCAGGTGATCCGGCTTGGCGACGGCGCCGTCCTGTTCGACTTGCTCGCCGGAATTGACATCCCGCTCAGCGAGTGGTGAAGAAGTGATGCAACACAACGTGAGTCACTGACGTCCCTGGTGATGTGGAGCACGCCGCCCAGTTCGATGAGTTCGTCCGGGTTCGAGGCGCGGCCTTATACCGGTACGCCTACGTCCTGACGGGCAACGCGGAGGACGCGGCCGACCTGGTCCAGGAGGCGCTGATGCGCCTCGGGGACGCCTGGCACCGGGTACAGCGGAAGGACGACCCCGAGGGGTACGTCCGGACGTCGATGGCCCGTCTGCACATCAGTTGGTGGCGGAGGCGCCGCAGGGAGCACCTTGCGGAGTCGGTGCCCGAGGCCGGCTACACCGAGTCGGGAGTCGATCGCATCGACGCCGACGTGGGTCTCTGGAAGGAGCTGGCGGAGCTTCCGGCGCGGCAGCGCGCCGTTCTCGTGCTGCGCTACTACGAGGACTTATCCGACGTCGAGATCGCCTCGATCCTGGGGATTTCCACGGGGACCGTGCGCAGCCAGGCGGCACGGGCCCTCGACAAGCTGCGTATCCGACGGGGTGGGGCCGCGTTGCAGGCAGGGAGGGTGTGATGGCGGAGCGAACCGAAGAGCAGTTGGTGCGGGCGCTGAGGGCGGCCGCGGACCTGGCCCCCCAGCCCATCGGCGACCTCACCGTGGGCATCGCCGTGCGCCGCCGCCGACGCCGCCGCCGTCGGATGCAGACCCTGCTGGCCGCCACCGCCGCGGTCGCGGTGATCGGCACCGGCATGACGGTGATGCGTGGCACGTTCCTAGAGCACCGGGGCGGGGCGGACGTCGCGACGGAGGCCAGGGCGTCGCTGACGCCCGCCGCCCCGCCGGTGGCCCCGCAGAGATTCGACCCGGCCGCGGAGGTCTGGCCCGAGGCCGTGTTTCGCATCCCCGCCAAGAGCAGGGACGGGCTGGAGTACCGGCCGCTGATGGCCTTGAGCGCGACCGAGGTGCTGCTCGCCGCGGAGTCGGCGCACGGGGAGTCGGACCGCTTGGAGGTGTACGACTCGTCCACCGAGTCGATCTGGATGCTGACCTCGTTGCCGGGCATGTTCACCAAGTCCTCCGCGCAAGGCTGGGACGCCGACTCCCGGAATATCGTCTGGTACACCACGTACGTGGACGCCGAGGGCACGCCGCTGACCCGGTTCTGGCTGCTGTCCCGCAAGGGAGGCCGGCCCAGCATGGTCTTCTTCCTGCACGGCGAGGACGCGGACAAGGTGGCGAAGCTGGCGGTCGCCGAGGACCGCATCGCCTGGTCCCTGTCGACCGGCGGGGTGTTCACGGCGCCCCTGGAGGGGAGCAAGCGAGCGACCCGGATCCCGGGCTCCGAGGGCCTTTTCCTGCAGCAGTGGCCCTGGGCGAGCGACAAGCCCGACAATTACGCCAACGACCCGGGCGGCAACCAGTCGCTGCTGGTCAATCTCGCGACCGGCGAGCGCCGGTCGGTGCGCGCCGGCGACGCGCAAAGGCTGCGCTGCGGCCCCAACTGGTGCGTGGGCGAGCGCAGCGACGACCAGCGCCGGATGAGCGCGGTCGTGCAGCGTGTCGACGGCGGAGAACGGCAGGAGCTGCCGCTGCTGCGATCCTTCCCGACCCTCGACGGCATCGTCGATGACAGGTTCGCGGTGCTCACCGTGAGCAGCGCCATCGGCTGGAACACGCCGGGAGAGACCACCGAGACCGAGCCGCCGCCCGTCGCGGTCGTCTACGACCGCGTCACCGGGGCGAAGGCCGCCGTCGGCGCGCGAGGCAGGGACGGTGGCGGAAGCTTCGGCCGCGGCACCTCCTCGGCCCCTAGCAACATCGTCTACTGGAACGCCGGGCGCTCCAGCAAGCCGAAGGAGTACGTGGTACTCAACCTCGCCGCCATACGCTGACCGCCGCCGCTCAGGTTTTCCACAGTGCCGACCTGATCGGCAGCGTCGCGAGCACCTGCCAGCCGTGGGCGAACGGACCGACGGTGAGCGTCCCGCCGACCAGGCGTGCGCACTTGCGCATGTGCCGCAGGCCGCCGTGCTCGACCCGGGCCTCGCGCCAGCGGTCCGGCACGGGGTTCTCCACGCGGAGTTCCAGCCGTCGGCCCTCATAGCCGAGGATCACGGCGGCCCGGCCGTCGCCGTGTTTGATCACATTGGCGAGGGCCTCCTTGAGGATCTCGTGCCCCGCGTCACGGACCGGCTGGGGCAGCTCCCGGGCGAACCCGGAGATGTGCAGCCGGACCCCGAGCCCGGCCTCGCGGCAGCAGTCCACCAGCCCCACGAGGTCCTTGCGGGGATATCGGTACTCGGCCCGCAGATGGAGCTCGGCCAGCCGTTCCAATTGATCCAGGCGGTCCCGCCCGACCTCACGCCGGCGGCCGCGAATTCCGTCCCAAATGTCCCCGATCATGCTCTGGACCCCCGTTCGTGACGTCCGGGCCGGATCGGCGCTTCACCCCCGTTTCTTACCTGGGAAATCATCGATCATTCCTGCCGAGCCCAGACTTTGCCTGATGGCGCTCGGCGTTTTCTCGATCGGTGGTTGGCACGGCCATTAATAACGGCCGATCAGCGTGACGCCGCCGCGCTTGACCAGGCGGGCCGCCGGCCCGGCCCAGGTGAGCTGCAGCAGCCGTACGGCGAGCAACCCGGCGACCGCCACCTCCGCGCCGAGCAGCAGCCGCTCCACCAGCCCGATCATCACCTGGTGGCCGGGCAGCGCCACATAGGTGATCGCGGCCAGCCCGAGCCCCTGCGCCAGCGCGAGCCACTCCATCGGCCGGGCCACGCCCTCCCAGCGGGCGTCGGCGCGCAGCAGCGGCACCAGCAGCGCGGTCGCCGCCGCCAGGGTGAGGAACGCCGCCCCCGACAGCGCGCCCGCGACGAACCGCGGCGCGCCGGCCGGCAGGGCGGCCAGCAGGCTGACGGCCGCCGCCCACCCGAGCATCAGCCGCTCGGGCCAGCCGACGATCGGCGCCCCCGCCGCGCGCAGGCCCGCGACCAGCGCCAGCCCGGCCAGCCCGGCCGACGCCAGGGCGATCTCCAGCGACAGGGCGGAGTCCAAGGCCAGCGAGGCCTCGATTGTGCGGTCGAGCCACGCCGTCGTGTCGATCTGGGCCACGGCGTACGCGATCATGGCGATCACGAGGCCGGTGGCGGCGATGAGGGAGTACGCCTTTCGCAGGGGGAGCATGCCACAAGGATCTCCCCGGCACGCCCGCCGAAACATCCGGAGCGATCCCTGAGGGGACCCTGAGCCGACCCTTAGCCCCCTCGGTCAGGGTTCAGGGCTGGTCGAGGTCCCTGGCCTCGGCGTAGCGCTCCCGCAGGCCCGGGGTGAGCTCGCCCTCGTACGTCTCCGCCTCCGCGCCCTCCCAGGCCGGGGGCTCGGACGTGCCCGACAGCAGCCAGGCCGCCTGCCGGGCCGCGCCGTCGGCGACGTACTCGCCGGGCCTGGGCACCAGCACCCGGCAGCCGAACACGGTCGGCGCGATGCGCCGCACCGCCTCCGAGCGGGCCCCGCCGCCGATCAGCAGCACCCGGGAGGCGGACAGGCCCAGCGCGTCGAGCGCGTCGGCGAGGCCGCACAGCATGCCCTCGACGGCGGCCCGCGCCAGGTGCGCCGGGGTCGAGGTGGCCAGGCGCATGCCGCGGATCATGCCGGTGGCGTCCGGCCGGTTCGGGGTGCGCTCGCCCTCGAAGTACGGCACCAGCACCAGGCCGTCGGCCCCCGGCGGGGCCTGCAGCGCCAGGTCGCTGAGCTGCGCCGGGGTCACGCCGAGCACGCGGGCGACCGCGTCGAGCACCCGGGCCGCGTTGAGCGTGCAGGCCAGGGGCAGGAAACGGCCGGTCGCGTCGGCGAACCCGGCCACCATGCCGGTGGGGTCGGCCGACGGGGTGTCGGCGACGGCGAAGGCGGTGCCGGAGGTGCCGATCGAGACTACGACGTCGCCGGGCCGCGCGCCCACGCCCAGGGAGGCGGCCATGTTGTCGCCGGTGCCGGGGCCGAGCAGGGCGCCGCCGCTCGCCGTACCGGCCTGCTCGGCCGGGCCGAGCACGCGCGGCACCGCCGGAGTGGTGCCGAGCGCCAGCTTGAGCAGATCGGAGCGGTAGACGCCGGCGGCGGGCGACCAGTAGCCGGTGCCGGAGGCGTCGCCCCGGTCGGTGGTGAGCGCCTCGATGCCGGGGGAGCCCGCGAGCTTCCAGGTGAGCCAGTCGTGCGGCAGGCACACCGCGCGCACCCGCGCCGCGTTCTCCGGCTCATGCTCGGCGAGCCAGCGCAGCTTGGTCACGGTGAACGAGGCGACCGGCACCGAGTTGACCGCGTCCACCCACGCCTGCGGGCCGCCCAGCTCCGCGATGAGGTCGGTGGCGGCCTTCGCGGAGCGGGTGTCGTTCCACAGCAGGGCGTCGCGCACGACCCGGCCGTCCTCGTCGAGGCAGACCATGCCGTGCTGCTGCGCGCCGACCGAGATCGCGGCGACGTCGTCGAGCCCGCCGGCCTGCGCGGCGGCCTCCTGCAGAGCCGCCCACCAGGCGTCCGGGTGGACCTCGGTGCCGTCCGGGTGCGCGGCCCGGCCCTCGCGGACGAGGGCGCCGGTCTCCGCGTCCCGGACGACGATCTTGCAGCTCTGCGTCGAGGAGTCGACGCCGGCGACGAGGGTCATCTCACTCCGAGCAGATGATCGATGGCGAGCTGGTTGAGGCGCGTGTAATGGTAGCCCCGCGCCGCTGCGGCATCCAGATCGAAGTCGTCGTCGGCCAGGTTCTCGTAGGTCTCGCCGGGAGCGAGCGTCGGCACCGCGAGCTGGTCGGCGCGGGCGGCCCGCAGCGCCTCCTGCACCTCGGGGTCGGCCCGGTACGCCTTCGACTTGGCCTTGAGGATGAGGTAGGTGCGCATGTTCGCCGCGGCCGACGCCCACACGCCGTCGATGTCCTCGGTGCGCAGCGGCTTGTAGTCGAAGTGGCGGGGGCCGTCGTAGCCGCCGTTCTCCAGCAGGTCCACCAGGAAGAAGGCGCTCTTGATGTCGCCGTGGCCGAAGATCAGGTCCTGGTCGAACTTGGGGCCGTGCTGGCCGTTCAGGTCGATGTGGAAGAGCTTGCCGTGCCACAGCGCCTGCGCGATCGCGTGCACGAAGTTGAGGTTGGACATCTGCTCGTGGCCGACCTCGGGGTTGAGGCCCACCAGCTCGGGGTGCTCCAGCTCGTTGATGAAGGCGAGCGCGTGGCCGACGGTCGGCAGCAGGATGTCGCCGCGCGGCTCGTTCGGCTTGGGCTCGAGCGCGAACCGGATGTCGTACCCCTTGTCGATCACATAGGAGGCCAGGACGTCCATGGCCTCCTTGTAACGGGCCAGGGCGTCGCGCACGTCCTTGGCGGCATCGGACTCCGCGCCCTCGCGCCCGCCCCAGCAGACGTACGTTGTGGCGCCGAGCTCGGCGGCGAGGTCGAGGTTGCGCATCACCTTGCGGATCGCGTAGCGGCGGATGTCGCGGTCGTTGCTGGTGAACGCGCCGTCCTTGAACACCGGGTGGGTGAACAGGTTCGTGGTGGCCATCGGCACCTTCATGCCGGTGGCGTCGAGGGCCTCCTTGAAGCGCTCGATCGCCTTGGCCCGGTCGGGCTCGGTGGCGAGCAGGTCGTCGTCGTGGAACGTGACGCCGTAGGCGCCCAGCTCGGCGAGCCGGTGCACGGACTCCACGGGGTCGAGCGGGGGCCGGGTGGCGTCGCCGAAGGGGTCGCGGGCCTGCCAGCCGACGGTCCACAGGCCGAAGGTGAACTTGTCCTCCGGGGTGGGGGTGTATGCGTCCATGCCCTGGCACCTCCATTTAGTCCATGCTATGGACTAAATATGTGTCGTGCATGCTGGAGCGTCAAGGGGTGCGGATGAGTTCGACTCACAAGGCGGTACGGCACGACGTGATGCGGGCCGGGAACCTCGCCGTCGTCCTCGGCGAGATCGACCGGTCCGGGCCGCTGTCGCGGGCCGCGCTCGCCGAGCGCACCGGGCTCACCAAGACGACCGTGTCCAAGCTCGTCGGAGACCTCATCGACGGCGGCATGGTGGTCGAGACCGGCGCGGTCCGAGACGGCGAGCGAGGCAGGCCGGGCGTCGCCGTGCGAATCCACGGCGGCCGGGTCGCCGCCCTCGGCCTTGAGGTCAACATCGACTACCTGGCCGGCTGCGTCGTCGACCTCACCCGCACCGTACGGCTCCGCCGCCGCCTCCCCGCCGACAACCGCACGGCCCCGCCCGCCGAGGTGCTCACCCGGCTCGGCGAACTCGGCACCGCCCTGGTACGCGAGGCCGCCGCCCTCGGCCTCGCCGTCACCGGCGCGCAACTCGCCATCCCGGGCCCGATCGACCCCGCCTCCGCGGTCGTGCACCACGCGCCGAACCTCGGCTGGCGGGACGTGCCCGTCGCCGACCTGCTCGACGTGCCGGTGCCGGTACGCGTGGACAACGAGGCGAACCTCGCCGCCCTCGGCGAACTGTGGTTCGGCGCCGGCACCGCCCTCGGCGACTTCCTGCACGTCTCCGGCGAGATCGGCATCGGCGCCGGTGTGGTGGTCGGCGGCAGGCTGTTCCGCGGCGCGCACGGCTTCGCGGGCGAGTTCGGCCACGTCGTGGTCGTCCCCGACGGCGTCCCGTGCCACTGCGGCGGCCGCGGCTGCCTGGAGCGATACGCCGGCCAAGACGTGCTCCTCGGCGCCGCCCCCGACCTGGCCACGCTGCTCGACCGCCTCGCGACCGGCGACCCCGCGGCCACCGCCGCCTGCCGGAGCGCGGGCGAGGCCCTCGGCGTCGCCCTCACCTCGGCCGTCCACCTCCTCGACCCCGACACGATCGTGCTCGGCGGCGTCTTCGCCCCGCTGTTCGCCTGGCTCTCCAAACCCGTCGCCGACGCCATGGCGAGCCGGCTGCGCCGGATGCGCGGCACCGCAGTCCCGAACTTGATCGCCTCCCAGGTCGGCCCCGACGCCGCGACCCTCGGCGCGGCGGGCTCGGTGATCATGCGGGTCATCGCGGACCCGGCGGCGTTCCTCGCCGAGACGCTTTCCGCGTGAAACCGGGCTTCAGGTAGCCGGATCGTCTCTGATCAGCCCTGGCAATCCTTCGGGCGGCGGGGGCGTCCGGGTGGCGCCTCGCCGCCCGGACGCGCATCGGCCCGCCGTCTCAGATCGCGAAACCCCCTCCCAGGCCCGAAGGGTCGCGTCCGACGCTGATCTGCTCCGCGATGCGGCGGATCTCCGTGTCGTCGAGCCCGGGCACTCCGGAGAGCCGTCTCTGCAACACGCCCATCACCTCGGGCACGGAACGGCCGGCGTGGTCCGCCGCTATCTCGTGCACGGCTCTGAACAGGGCTTGGTTCGCCTGGTGGTGGTCATGGTGCTCCGTGGGGTTGGTCATGGGCATGCCGCCACGGTACGACGTGGGGCCGACAGTTTCGCGGCAGGCACACCGGCCTGCGGTGCCGTACGGGGGCGTGGGAGACCGGTTGAGTCGGCGTACTCCGGCGATTCGGATATCCGCTCTCAGGTGTGACGCACTGCCGGGGCCGGGGCGGAGCTCCGGCATCAAGGCGTCCCCTGCGCCTGATCCGCTCCGACGCCATGCGAGGGCTTGACTTCAAGCCGACTTGAACCATCAGCATGACGGCCATGTCCGAAAAATCCACAGAAACCAGCGCCACCGAGCGCCTCATCCAGGTCTTGGACGCGCTCGACGCCCGCCCCGCCGCCGCAAGGCTGCGCCAACGCTCCTACGACCTGCTCCGCGCCGAGCCCGGCGACCGGGTCATCGACGTCGGCTGCGGCACCGGCCTCGCCGCCGCCGAACTGGCCGCCCGCGGCGTCAAGTCCCTCGGCCTCGACCTCGACGACCGTATGATCGCCGAGGCCCGGCGCCGCCACCCGGACGCGGAGTTCCAGGTGGCCGACGCCCTGCGGCTCCCCTTCGGCGACGGCGAGCTGACCGGCTACCGCGCCGAGCGGGTGCTGCACAACCTCCCCGACATGCCCGCCGCGCTCGCCGAGGCCCGCCGCGTCCTCGCCCCCGACGGCCGCATCGTGCTCCTCGGCCAGGACTGGGACACCTTCATCATCGACTCCGACGACCCCGACCTCACCCGCACGATCCTGCACGCCCGCGCCAACCTGGTCCCCAACCCCCGCTCGGCCCGCCGCTACCGCGCCCTGCTCCTCGACGCGGGCTTCGCCGACGTCGAGGCCGAGGTACACACCGGCGTGTTCACCGACCCCCTGATGCTGCCGCTGATCGCGGGAGTGGCTCAGGCCGTACGGGCGGCGGGGGCCATCACCGAGGAACAGCGGGCGGCCTGGATCGCCGAGCAGACCCACCGCGCGCGGAACGACCGCCTCTTCGTGGCGTTGCCGATGTTCGTGGCGTGGGCCCGGCGGCCCTGAGCGCCGGCCGCGTGGCCTGGCCGTACCCCGGTCTGCCTGATTCGAATGAGCAGGTCGTACCCTACGAGCGTGACGAGCGCGCCTTCCCCCCTTTCCGGTCGAACGCCGCAACCGCTGCTGATTCGCGACGTACGGCTGGGCCCGGGCGGCCCGGCCGCGAACGTGCTCGTCGCCGACGGGCGGATCGCGGCCGTCGGGCCCGAGCTGTCGGCTAGTGAGGCGGGCGAGGTCGTCGAGGGCGCGGGCCGTACCGTGCTGCCCGGGTTCTGGGACGCGCACGTGCACATCGTGCAGTGGGCGAGCGCGCGGCGGCGGGTGAACCTCGCCGGGGCGACGTCGGCGCGGGCCGCCGCCGAGCTCATGGCCGACGCGGCGCGGGAGGGACGCGTCGCGCCGGGGGAGCCGCTGATCGGGTTCGGCTTCCGGGACGGGCTGTGGGCGGATCGGCCCGAGCCCGCGTTGCTGGCCTGGGCGGGCGAGGAGCAGGCGGTGGCGCTGGTCAGCCAGGACCTGCACACGGCGTGGTTCAGCCGGGGCGCGTTGCGGGCGGTCGGGCGCGACGGCCATCCGACGGGGGTGCTGCGCGAGCACGACTGCCTGGACGCGGTGGCGCGGCTGGGTCAGGCGGACGCCGAGACCGTCGACCGGTGGGTCGCGGACGCGTTGCGGGCGGCGGCGGCGCGCGGGGTGGTGGGCATCCTCGACTTCGAGTTCGCCGACAACTGCGCGGACTGGCGGCGGCGGGCCGCGCGGGGGCCGCTCGACGTTCGCGTCCGAAGCGCGATTTATCCGGAATATCTGGATGAGGCGGTGGCGGCGGGGCTGCGCACCGGCGACGTGCTCGCGGACACCGGCGGCCTGGTGGAGGTCGGCCCGCTCAAGCTGTTCGTGGACGGCTCGCTGAACACGCGCACCGCTCTGTGCAACGACCCCTACCCTGGGACCCTGGGGGCCCCGGGGGCGCTGCCGGAGCAGGAGCGTTTCGGCATCCTGCAGACCCCGCCCGACGAACTGGTACGTCTCATGACACGAGCGGCCGAGAACGGCATCGAGCCGGCCGTGCACGCGATCGGCGACCGGGCGAACACCATCGCGCTCGACGCCTTCGACCGGCTCGGCTGCCCCGGCCGCATCGAGCACGCCCAGCTCATCGACCACGCCGACCTGCACCGTTTCGCCCGGCCTGGCCTGATCCTCGGCGTACAGCCGGCCCACGCCACCGACGACCGGGACATCGCCGACCACCATTGGGCGGGCCGTACCGACCGGGCCTACGCCTACGCCGACCTGGCGCGCGCCGGAGCCACCCTGGAGATCGGCTCGGACGCTCCGGTGTCGCCGCTGGACCCCTGGGAGGGCATCGCGGCGGCGGTCCACCGTACCGACGACGACCGCGAGCCGTGGCACCCCGAGCAGGCGATCCCCCTCGACGACGCCCTCGCCGCCGCCGCACGAGGCCGCCGAGGGCTGCGCGTCGGCGACCCGGCCGACCTGGTGATCGTCGATCACGACCCGTCCGGGCTCGCCCCGCACGAACTGCGTGAGATGCCCGTCCACGCCACCCTGGTGGGCGGCCGGTGGACCCATCGCGCCTGAAATCGGAGCCCGTACTCGATCTCGCGAAGGCGACCGCCCGACGCGGGGGAGGACCGCCTGCCGATCAGGCGGTGACGGTGCCGGCGGCGTCGTGCAGGCCCAGCAGTTCGACCGCCTGCTCGCGCATCTCCACCTTGCGGATCTTGCCGGTGACGGTCATCGGGAAGCTCTCGACCAGGTGGACGTAGCGGGGAATCTTGTAGTGGGCGAGCCGGTCGGCGCAGAACTCCCTGACGGCCTCGGCGGTGAGCGGCGTGGCTCCGGGACGCATGACGATCCAGGCCATCAGCTCCTCGCCGTACTTCACGTCCGGGACCCCGATCACCTGGACGTCGGCGATGTCCGGGTGGGTGTACAGATACTCCTCGATCTCGCGCGGGTAGATGTTCTCCCCTCCGCGGATGACCATGTCCTTGATCCGGCCGACGATGTTGACGTAGCCCCCGGAGTCCATGGTGGCCAGGTCGCCGGTGTGCATCCAGCGGGCCGCGTCGATGGCCTCGGCGGTCTTGTCGGGCTCCTCCCAGTAGCCGAGCATGACCGAGTAGCCGCGCGTGCACAGCTCGCCGGGCTCGCCGCGGCGCGCCACCAGGCCGGTGTCCGGATCGACGATCTTGACCTCCAGGTGCGGCATCACCTGCCCCACGGTCTCGGTACGGCGGGCCAGGCCGTCGTCCCGGCGCGTCATCGTGGACACCGGCGAGGTCTCGGTCATGCCATAGCAGATGGCGACCTCGCTCATGCCCATCTCGCCGACCACCCGCTTCATCACCTCGACCGGGCAGGGCGAGCCGGCCATGATGCCGGTGCGCAGCGACGACAGGTCGTACTCCGCGGCCTTCGCCAGCTCGGCGATGAACATCGTCGGCACGCCGTACAGCGAGGTGCAACGCTCCTCCTGCACCGCCCGCAGGGTCGCCTCGGGGTCGAAGCCGGGGGCAGGCAACACGACGCAGGCGCCGTGCGAGGTCGCGGCCAGATTGCCCATGACCATGCCGAAGCAGTGATAGAGCGGCACCGGCAGACACACCCGGTCCGCCTCGGTATAGCCCAGCCCCTCGGCGACGAAGTAGCCGTTGTTGAGGATGTTGTGATGGGAGAGCGTGGCCCCCTTGGGGAAGCCCGTCGTGCCGGACGTGTACTGAATGTTGATCGGATCGTCGAAGGCCAGGGTGGCGGTGCGGTCGCGCAGGGCGGCGGGATCGGCGGCGCGCCCCGCGGCCACGAGCTCATCCCACCCGCGCTCGCCAATGAAGATCACCTGCTCGAAGCCGACCTCGGCGAGCATGCCGCGATAATCGCTGCTCTTGTGCGAGACGGCGCTCACCAGCAGCCGCATCCCGGACTGGCGGAGCACGTAGTCGAGCTCATGGCTGCGGTACGCGGGATTGACATTGACCAGAATGGCGCCGATCTTGGCCGTCGCGTACTGGGTCAGCACCCACTCGGCGCAGTTCGGCGCCCAGATGCCCACCCGATCGCCCTTGGCGATCCCCATGGCCAGCAGCCCAAGGGCCACCTCGTCCACCGCGGCGTCGAACTCGCCGTACGTCCAGCGCCGACCGGTGGCCATGTCCACCAGCGCCTCGCGGTCGCGGAACCGGGCCACGGTACGCTCCAGGTTCGCCCCGATCGTCTCGCCCAGCAGCGGCGTCGCCGAGACGCCGGAGGCGTAGGACAGCGGCATATCAGTCATACCCCGAAGGCTCCGTGAGCGAGGAGCGCCTCCGCCACCCCCGAACGGGGGTAGCCGCGAAACACGCACCGCATGTCATTCTGATGACGTGACGGTAACACCCCCTCCGTCGTTCGCTCCGGATCCGGGGTTCCGCCCGGTGCTGCGCGGCGCGCTGGGCCAGGTCCGACAGGCCACCGGTCTGCCGGTTCTCTTCGCGGGCACGGTCCTCCCCGGCAGCAGAAACGTCCGGCTCACCGAGTTCGCCGGGACCTCCAGCGGCGCGCTGCGCAACCTGCTGATCCGCACCGGGCACGGCCTCGGCGGGCGCGTGCTGCAGACCGCCAAGCCCTGCCGCGTGCACGACTACATCACCGACACGCGCATCAGCCATGAATACGACCGCCCGGTGGGCGTCGAAGGACTGCGGGCGATCGCGGCCGTGCCGCTGATGGCGGGCAAGTCCCTCTCCGGCCTGCTGTACGCCGGCATCCGCGAGCCCCTCCCGCTCGGCAACCGCGTCCTGGACGCGATGACGCACGTCGCCGCACGGCTGGAGGCGGAACTGCGGATGCGCGCCGAACTGGCCCGGCGTACGACCGAGCTGGAAACCGCCGCCATCACCCGCGCGGCCCGCGAAGCCCCGACCGCCCCGGAACTGGAGCACCTCCGCGAGGCCCACGCCGAACTACGCCTGATCGCCCAGGAGATCACCGACCCGGCACTCCGCCAACGCCTCCAAAACCTCTGCGATCGCCTCGCCTCCCCGCCCCGTGACCGCCCCACCCCCGCCAACCCGCTGTCGCCCAGAGAGCTCGACGTGCTGTCCCTGGTCGCCGTCGGCTGCGGCAACGCCGAGGTCGGCCGCCGCCTGGGCCTGAAGCCCGAAACCGTCAAAAGCTACCTGCGCGGCGCGATGCGCAAGCTCGACGCGCACACCCGAATGGAGGCCGTGGTCGCCGCGAGACGCGCCGGCTTCCTTCCATAACAAGCCATGACAAACAGGTCTCCCAAGAGGCCACCCCAGAGACCGCCGTACGGAGGAGGGTCGAAGGTCGGCGTCACCCCCAACACGACCGCTCGGAAGCCCGCAGCAGACTCAGACAGCGACGGAGCCCGGACAAGCCCGACGCGGGCCGACGACCCCCGCCCCTCGATGGCGGTCGTACGACCCGGCGACGGCAGTGGCAACCAGCCGAGGTACCAGTGGCAACTAGCCGAGGAACTCGGCCGGAATCATGTCGTCGGCCGCGAGCGGCGGACCGAGGACGGTCTGACCGTGCTTCTTCCCCGCCACGGCCAGATCCGCAGGAGTGATCGCCCACCCCTCGGGCTTGGGCCGGGACAGGTCCCAGCCGGCCTCCCGGAAGAACTCCTCCATGCCGGCGGGCGTGCTGACGGCCAGCATGTCCGCGGTCGGCGAGGTGATCCGGTACGCGTGCGGCACATCCCGCGGCAGGAAGGCGACCCCGCCTTCGGACAACTCCAACCGCCGGTCACCCGCCCAGAAGATGCCGCTGCCGGACAAAAGAACGACGATTTCGTCCTCGTTGGGGTGAACGTGCACCGGCGACGCGGAACCCCCGGCGGCCGCCGAGCGAAACATCGTCAACCGGCCATCCGTGTGCCGGGCGTCCAACAGGAGCTGCATGATTCCGCCGCCGAGCCACTCCAACCGCTCGTGATCAGCAGCCTGGGCCATGTAGGGGACGGTCACAAAGATTCCCTTCGTCGTGATAAGGCCGCAGATCGCATGCGACCCCAACTCGACCGCCACCGTAACGACGCGGCCCACGCCTCCGACATCCCAGAATTCTGGGATCTTCCCCAAATCACGGCAGGTAGAGTGGCGGCAAATGACGAGCCTCTCGGTCGCACGACGTGAAGCCGCCCGCGACATCATGGCGATCTGCCGCCACGACCTCGATTCAAGGACGTTGCGCGCGAGGATCGCCGCGCGGCTGCGCCGGGCCATCCCGCAGGACGCGTTCTGCTTCGGCGCGATCGACCCCTGGACCCTGCTCGTCACCGACGAACTATCGGAAAACATCCCACCCTCTTGCACCGCCCCCGCAACCCGCAACGAATACCTGATCCCGGACGTCGACAAGTTCTCCGTCCTCGCCCGCTCCGGCCGTACCACCGCGATCCTCAGCCAAAGCACAGGCGGAAACCCGACCGAAAGCCACCGCTTCCGCACCGTGCTACCCCTCATCGACGCACGCCACGAGATGCGCGCCGTCTTCGTGGTGGACGGCAGATGCTGGGGCGGCCTCGCCATGTTCCGCAACGGCCGACATCCCGACTTCACCCATGAAGACGCCGACCTGATACGCGCCGTATCCGTCCCCGTCGCGGCGGCACTCCGCCGAGCCGCATGCCGCCCCGGCGAGACCGCCGGAGTGACCACCGACCCGTAGGGCCCCGGAGTCCTGATCCTGAACGCCAGCGGCGAGATACTAACCGCCAACGCCCCCGCCCGCCGCACCTTGGCCGACCTGTCGCCCTACCGAATGGCACTACACGAGGTCGCGACGGCCGCCCGAGCCGGCCACGGCCCTCGCGCCCACGCCATGGTCCGCTCCCACACCGGCCGCTGGCTATCACTGTGGGGCTCCCTCCTCGACGGCGACGAGGAAGGCAACGTCTCGGTCGTCATCCAACCGGCCCCCGCCTCAGAGATCTCCAAACTACTGATGCTCGCCTACGCCCTAACCCCCCGCGAGCAAGAGGTACTACAGCAGGTAATCGCCGGCACCCCATCCGCCGGAATCGCCGCCGAACTCCACATCTCCCCCAGCACCGTCCAAGACCACCTCAAATCCATCTTCTCCAAGGTCGGCGTACGCAGCCGCGGCCAACTCGTATCCCACGTCCTCGGCGAACACCACCTACCCCACGTCGGCCTCTGAACCGCCCGAACACACCCCTCGTCCCCGTGTGCACATCCGACCCGTCCGCCCGGACCGGGTTGCGACCCCTCGTAGGGGCTAAGAGGACCTAAAGGGAGGGCTACAGGCGTGACCCAATGGCGGTGTTGCGACCCCTCGTAGGGGCGATGAGGACCCGAGGGTCAAGTCCCAGTTCAGGGACTCTTCCGGGGAGACGGTAAGGCCGGTTTTTGCAGTGAACCTCCGGTCGTGCAGGAAACTCCGGAGGTTTGCTGCATTGACTCGTCCACCATCATGCCATCCGGGCGGCGGCTGCGCCCTGCGTAAGTAGGTACCGGACTGGGCAGGCGACAGCGTGGAGGTCTTACGCACCTACGCCAAGTGCCTCGTCGGTCAAGACGGGTTCTCCATGCGCCGGATCAGCGAGACCTTCGCTCGGGGGTGGGAAAGCATATGGAAAGACCAGTCGGATACTCCCGAGCGTGACCGGACACAGCCGGTCATCGCTCGTCTCTCAAACGAGAAAGCCCAGGTCATCATGGGGTGACCTGGGCTTTGTTGGGCGCGGCCGAGAGGATTCGAACCCCTAACCTTCTGATCCGTAGTCAGATGCTCTATCCATTGAGCTACGGCCGCTTGTATTCATCTAGTTGACCTGCGGTTTCTTGGTCGGGACCAAGGTTAGCACGTCCGCAGGTCGCGCTCAGAGCTTATTGCGTCCGGCGGGGGACGGCAAATCGAGGGTTGTGGGGGGTCTGGCGCGGTGGTGAGGGTGCGGGCGGATCTGGGGTGCCGTTGGGGGTGGGGGCGGGGATGGAGGGGAGCGGGGTGGGGGCGTTGGGGTGGGGGGTCTGCGGGGTCGTCGGATTTTGTGCGTTGCTGAGGGGGCGACCAGGGGCATCTACTTCGCACGCGGGTCGTACGCGATCGACGGGGAGGGGTCCAATGGAGCGGGACATGGCTGGGCTGGCGGGGTTGCTGTACGAGTTCGGCCTGCTCAAGCGGTACAAGCGGACCGGGTGGCTGGTGGCCGGGGTGAGCAGTCCGGAGAGTGTGGCGGAGCACAGTTTTCGGGCTGCGGTCATCGCTGGTGTGCTTGCGGTGCTGGAGGGGGCCGATCCGGAGCGGGCGGCCTTTATGAGCCTGTTCCATGACACTCAGGAGACGCGGATCACCGACATTCCCTATATCGGCAAGCGCTACCTGAAGGCGGCGCCCAACACGCGTGTGACGGCCGATCAGGTGCGTGATGTGCCGGAGGCCGTGGCGGGGGTGATTCGGGACGCTGTGGGCGAGTACGAGGACAGGACCACGTTGGAGGCGGTGTGTGCGCGTGACGCCGACAAGCTGGAGTGCCTGATTCAGGCGGTCGAGTATCGCGAGCAGGGGCATCAGAACATGCAGCCGTGGATTGACAGCTCGCTGGCGGCGCTCACCACGGCCTCGGCGAAGCGACTGGCGGACGATGTGCTCGCCACCGGGTCGCTGGAGTGGGTGTCGCGGGTGCTCAACGGCGGTTCCGGGGCGTGAGCCGGTGAGGTTCCGGGGCGTGAGCCGGTGAGGGCGTGAGTCGGTGAGCCGCGGTCCGGTGGGGGCCGGGGCGGGGGGGTCGCGGACCGGGCGCGGGACGGCCCCGGGGCGGGGGCAGAGCGTTGTCAGGCGCGCTCAGGGGGCCGTCGTGGCGCTCGGTGGGAGGGGGGCCGAGCTCCGCGCCGGGTCAGCTTGCGTTGGCGGTGAGGGTCTTGAGGGCGTGCTCGACGAGGGTTACCAGGACGCTCTTGGCCGAGGCGCGGCGGCGGACGTCGCAGAGCATGACCGGGACGTCGGGGTCGAGGTCCAGGGCGATGCGGACGTTTTCCGGCTCGTGGCGTTCGGCGCCGTCGAAGCAGTTGACGGCGACGATGAACGGTGTGCCGCGCTGCTCGAAGTAGTCGATGGAGGGGAAGCAGTCGGTGAGGCGGCGGGTGTCGGCGAGGACGACCGCGCCGAGGGCGCCGAAGGACAGTTCGTCCCACATGAACCAGAAACGGGTCTGGCCGGGGGTGCCGAACAGGTAGACGACGAGGCCGTCACGGATCGTGATGCGACCGAAGTCCATCGCGACCGTGGTGGTCGTCTTGTTGTCGACGCCTTCGGTGTCGTCGACGCCGATGCTTCTGTCGGACAGGAGTTCCTCGGTGCGCAGTGGACGGATCTCGCTGACCGAGCCGACCAGCGTCGTCTTGCCGACGCCGAAGCCGCCGGCGACGAGGATCTTCAGCGCGACCGGGTCGTCAAAGGGCGCGGAGGCCATT
Organism: Thermopolyspora sp. NPDC052614; assembly: GCF_040678635.1. Taxonomy (NCBI): domain Bacteria; kingdom Bacillati; phylum Actinomycetota; class Actinomycetes; order Streptosporangiales; family Streptosporangiaceae; genus Thermopolyspora; species Thermopolyspora sp. NPDC052614. The sequence goes on along the minus strand of NZ_JBFATZ010000013.1, from coordinate 184,167 downwards.
GATCACTTCCTTGAGAATGCGCTCGCTGGGCAGCGGCGCGACCTGCGCGGGGGCACGGACCTCGATGAGGCCGTGGTCTTGCAGGTCACCAAGTAAGACCCGGACCACGCCGAGAGGGAGATCGATCTCGGACGCCACGTCGGCGACCGAGGCGTACCCCTCGGCGAGTTCCAGGATTCGTTGTTGTTCCGGGCCGATGATGGCCCCGGCGGGCGCGTGCGCGCCGGTGGCGATCACCAGTGCGATCAAATCGAAATCATCGCCGGAGGACCTGGTACGACCCCGAATCAGAGCGAACGGCCGGACAACCGGCCCCGCATCCTCGTCCAGCCACTCCGGCCTGTTCACGAGATCTTCCCTCGAGGATTGGTTGAGATGTGCTGCCCGACCCGCTTGACCAGCATCGCCATCTCGTACGCGATGTGGCCCACGTCGGCGTCGGCGTCGCTCAGCACGGCGAGGCAGGTGCCCTGCCCGGCCGCCGTCACGAACAGGAACGCCGATTCCATCTCCACGATGGTCTGACGCACCTCGCCGCCGCCGAAGTGCCGTCCCGCCCCCCGGGCGAGGCTCTGGAAGCCCGCCGCCACCGCCGACAGATGCTCGGAGTCCTCGCGGCTGAGCCCCTGAGAGGCGCCGACCACGAGTCCGTCGGTGGACAGGATCACCGCTTGACGGACGGCGCCGACTCTGCTGATGAGATCGTCCAGTAGCCAGTTCAGTTCGCCGTTTGACGTCGATTTGCCCGTCATTCCGTACCCTTCTCGGCAGTGATCTTATTTGCCAAGTCATCGTCGGGGTCGCGCCCGCCCGGCTGCCCTTCCGAGTCGAGGCGACCCCTCCGCACACCTTGCTGGAAAGCGGAGAATAGCGCGCGGGCCTCGTCAGGGGAGCGCTCCGGCACCGGCCCGGGCGTGGGTGCGGAGAGCGGTGCGGGCTTGTTCCGCAGTTGTGGGGCGAGGCTGGCCTGGCGGACCCGGCGGGGCAGTCCCGCGTAGGTGCCGTTCGTGACGGGCTTGCGGCCGGGCTGCGCGGGCGACGGGCCGGTGGCGGGGGCGCCGGTCGGCGGCGTGGGCGCGTCCGGGGCCGCGGCCTTGGCGGTGGGGTTGGCGGTGGGGTTGGGAACCACGGTGAGGCTGGGGCCCTGCCGTACGGGCTCGTCGTCGTCATCATGGCGGACGACGGAGGACGGGACCGGTTCGGTGCGCAGCGCGGCGGGGGTGAAGAACGGTGAGGTGTCGGTGCCGGTCCGCTCCTTGGCGGGCTCCTTAGTGGGCTGCTTGGTGGGGCGGTCGGCGCCGGGGGCGTCCTTGTCGGCCGGGGCGTCGGCCTGGTCGCCGGCCTGGGTGCCGGCCTGCGTGCCAACCTGGGTGCCGGCTGGGGTGTCGTCGGGTGAGCGGTCCCGTGCGCGTGCGGGCGAGGCCGTCGTGGCGGCGAAGGCGGCGGTCGTGGCCGCGTCGTCGGCGGGCTCCTCGACCGTGGCGCGGAACGTCGTGACGGCCTCGTCGGCGGACGGGGCCATGTGCCGCGCGGTGTAGGTGTTCTCCCCGGTCTGGCGGGCCTCGATCGCGGCGGGGCCGCCCTCGGCGCTGATCAGCGCGCGGGGGATGAGCACGATCGCGGTCGTCCCTCCGTACGGCGAGGGCCGCAAGGTCACGTTCACCCCGTACCGGGCGGCGAGCTGGCCCACCACGAAGAGGCCGAGGCGGTCGCTGTCGGCGAGGTCGAACTCCGGCGGGTTGGCGAGCGAGTCGTTGATCGCGCCGTACTCCTCGGCGGAGAGGCCGAGGCCGCGGTCCTCGATCTCGATGACGAAGCCGTTGGCGACCTGCTCGCCGCGTACCTGCACGGTGGTCTGCGGCGGGGAGAAGGTCGCGGCGTTGTCGACCAGCTCGGCGAGCAGGTGGATCAGGTCGGCGGCGGAGGCGCCGGTCACGGCGGTGTCGCCGACGGGGAGGACCTGGACGCGGGTGTAGTCCTCGACCTCGGCCACCGCGGCGCGGATGAGGTCCACGACCGGCACCGGCTTGCGCCAGGCGCGGCCGGGGGTGGAGCCGGACAGGATGATCAGGCTCTCGGCGTGGCGGCGCATCCGGGTGGTGAGGCTGTCCAGGCGGAACAGGTCCTCAAGGCCGTCGGGGTCGGTGGTCCTGCGCTGCATGGAGTCCAGCAGCTGGAGCTGCCGGTTGAGCAGGGTCTGGTTGCGGCGGGCCAGGTTGACGAACATCTGCGAGATGCCCCTGCGCAGCTTCGCCTGGCCGACGGCGGCCTCGACGGCGGTGCGCTGCACCGAGGAGAAGGCGTGCCCGACGTCGGCGACCTCGATCGAGCCCCCCGCCTGGATCGGCGGGGCCTCGGCGTTCACATCGACGTCCGCGCCGTGGCGCAGCCGCTCGACGACCCGGGGCAGGCGCTCGTCGGCGAGTTCGAGGGCCGAGTTGCGCAGTACGGCGAGGTCGCGGACGTGCCGGCGGGCGAAGCGCAGCGAGATCACGATCGAGGCGATGACGGCGATGAGGCCGAGGCCGCCGGCGAGGGCGATGCGGAGCAGGATGCCGGTGGCGACCGACGTCGACTCGGCGTTGAGCAGGTTGGCGGCGTCCGCGTTGGTGCGGTCGATGGTCGACATGAGCGAGTCGACGAGGGGCCGCCACTGGTCGGCCGGCGGCAGCGACGCGCCGGTCCTGGCCGAGCTGACCAGTTCCTCCTCAAGATGCACGAACTGCTCGTACGGGGCCGAGTTAAGCACCTGCTCGTACATCCGCCGCAGCTCCGGCCCGAGCGCGGGCAGCTGCCGCTCGTAGAGGTGGCGGCGGGTGGACACCCAGTCGCTGAAGGCGACCCGCTCGGCCGAGGTGAGCCTGCCCTGGATGAGCGCCCCGGCGATCAGCGCGTTCTCCCGCGAGAGCAGCTCTCGGGCGTTGCCCATCGCCTGCATGGCGACGGCCTGCTTGTAGACCGACATGTCGGGGACGAGCGAGATCTGGTCGTACACGGCGAACAGCGAATCCAGGATCCGGTTGTACGCCTGCACGGCCGCCAGGCGGTCCGAGGCGCGGGAGTCGATGTCGGCGCGGATCTCGTCGAGCCGGTCGAGTTCCCGCAGCAGGGCGGCGAGCGGGGCGGCGAGGCCCGGGGTGATCGCGCCCGAGGCCTCCTCGCCGGTGGCGGACGCGGTGAACTTGCGCAGGGCGACGTCGGTGCGTCCGCGCTGGGCGCTCATCTCGGTGGAGACGCCGCCTCCGCTGCTGATCAGGGAGGAGGCGAGGGTGCGCTCGGTCTGGAGCTGTACGCCGAGGTCCATGCTGGGGACGCCGATGGTGTTGTAAAGCGTGCTGGTGCGGAGCAGGGCCAGGCCGTCACCGACGGTGAGGTTCATCGCGAAGCCCCACAGCGCGCTCAGCGAGAGCAGGGGCAGGAGCAGCAGCATAAAGATCTTGAACCGAATCGACCGGTTTTTCGAACCCATGAGCCGCTCCTCGGTGCGGGGAGGTCAACCCGCATTTATAGGGATAAATGCACCTCCGAAAGATCGAACAAAGGTTAGCACCGATATGGTTCTCGCGTACTATGGAGGGACCGATGATTTGTGTGATCACGGGGGCCGGCGGCGGGATCGGCGCGGCCGCCTCTGTGGAATTGGCCACGCGTGGCCACCACCTCGTCCTTGTCGGTCGCGACCAGGCGAAACTCGATCGGGTGGCGGATCGGGCGCAGGCCGCGGGCGGATCCCGGCCGGACATTCTCACCTGCGATTACGCGTCCTTCGCCGAGGTACGCGAACTCGCGGCCGAGCTGCTGCGCCGGTACGAGCGCATCGACCTGCTGGCCAATAACGCCGGGGTGCTGGTGCCCAAGCGGCAGACGACCGTGGACGGACACGAGCTGATCATGCAGGTGAACCATCTGTCCCCGTTCCTGCTCACCACCCTGCTCCTGGACCGGCTGCGCGAATCGCGGGCGCGGGTCGTCACGACCACGTCGGCGGCGGCCAAGAGCGCGCGGCTGAATCCCGACGATCTGGACCGGACGCGCAGGTGGTGGAACGCCTGGTTGCAGTACGGGGACACCAAGCTGGCCAATGTACTTTTCACCGCCGAACTCGCCCGGCGCGAGAAGGACATTTACCCCACATGTTTTCATCCGGGCATAATTCGTACAAACTTCGCTCCTGACATGCTCTACATGAAGTTCCTCATGCTGGTGCCCGGCGTCGGCCGTCCGCCGGAGGAGGGCGCGGGCCGGCTCGTCCACCTCGCCACCCACGCCGACGGCACCGCCCACCCCGGCGGGTACTTCGAGAAGAACGCCGTGCATCGTCTCTCCGCCCGCATGTCGGACCCCGACCTCGCCCGCCGCCTCTGGATCGCCAGCCAGAACGCCACGTACGCCTGACCCTGCCTGCCACCGGCCCCGCTATACGCCGCTAACGCCGCTATACGCCGCTATACACCCTGGCCGGACCGGGCAGCGGAGTCCGGCCGGTCGGCCCGGAGCTCGTCCACGGCGAGGATCGCCGTCGTGATCGCCGCGTTCGCCCCCGGCGCGGAGTCGGACCCGGCGATCGCGATCCGGCCGAAGCGCTTCGCGGGGCGCTCGGCGGTCGGCCCCAGCGGGACGCCGTGCGTCCAGCGGTTGATCGTCAGCCCTTGGACGTCGCGGGCGGGGTCGAACCCGTGCGCGCCGAGCAGCCGGGCGAGTTGCTCGCGCACGGTGAACTCCAGATGCCGGTACGGCACCGCCGTCAACTCCCGTCTCCCCGCGGCGACGGCGGCCCGCGGGTCCGCGCCCGCGTCCGCCCTGACCGCCGGGCGTACCAGGTAGGCGAGGATCGGCTCGTCGGGGTCGGCGGGCGCGCGGTAGGTCGCGGTGTCGAGGGACGGCGCGAGCCGTACGTCGGGCCAGTACGCCCCGGTGAAGCGCACCCGATCGACCCCCGCCGCGTGCCAGCTCCGCCAGTTCCGCAACTGCGCCGTCGCGCACAGCACGGGCGCGCGGACCGTCCGCTCCAGCGCGTCGCGCCACTCGGGCGGCAGATCCGGGACCAGATGGGGGATGACGCCGTGCGGGCAGGCCAGGACCACCGCCCCGGCCCGTACGGTTCGCACGGCCTCGCCGTCGTAGTACCCCACGGTCGCCGAGGCCGCCGCGTCGGCGGACCCGTCGTTGCGGACCAGCACCGCCGGGCTGGACAGCCGGACGCGAACCCGGTTCCCCGGCCGATCCAGCCGCTCGTAGTCGAAGGGCGCGAGCGTGACGTCTTCGGCCGGATCCCCGGCGGCCACCTCCGGGATCATGCGCCGCACCATCAGCCGGATCAGCCCGTGGTCCCCGTCAGGCAAACACCAAACGTCCCCCACGTCGCCGGATGACCGGCCGGGTGATGGGTCCGTCGCGGAACGCCGCAGGCCAAGCCCTCCGAAGCCGGGAAAGGAATGCGGCCCGGCCATCGACCAGGCGTCGAGCGCGCTGATCAGCTCCGAGGTGAGTGCCCGTTCGCGGACCGGCATCGTGTGGCAGAACCGGATCACCTCGGGGCCCGCCCGGCACACCTCGCGCAGGAACGCCGCGTAGCCGAGCCCCGCGAGCCGCCCCTTCTTCTCCGCCTCGCTCAGCCCGGGGAACCAATCAGGGGCATCACGGAGAAGATGCGCCAATTCGGCTTGTCCCTCATGGGTCATCGGCAATTCGCCGATCCAGTCAGGCCGGAGAACGACCAGTTTGTCCGTCCCGAAGCTCTCGCGGTCGCAGAAGACCCCGTCCCGCATTCCCAGCTTCCGATAACGCGCCCTCCCGTCGAACGCGCCCGGCCCGACGCCCGCCTCCGCAAGCAGTCCCGCGAGCAGTCCCGCGGCCTCACGGTCGCACGGGGACGGCGGAGAGGGCGCGGAAGGCGGCCCGCCGTACCCGACGAGCGGACCCGCGCGCCCGGCGGGCCGGAACTCGTTGCGCCGGGCCCGCCCGCCGACATCGTCGTGGTTGTCCAGCACCAGGATCCGGGCGTCCGGATCCTGGCTCCACCACCGGTACGCGGCCGTCATGCCGCTGACTCCGGCCCCGACCACCACGAGGTCGTACCGTTCCCCGGTCGGCCGCGGAACGCCCGCGTGCCGCCAGAACCGCCGGCCGTGCAGCGCGTCCGGCACCGCCATCGCGTCCGCCGTGTCCCCCTGGAGCCCCTGCCACGCCGGGGGATAGGCGTCGGCGGCCTCGCCCAGGTCGCCCCACGCCTCACCCCAGTCCGGCTCGTACGGCCCGGCGCACCCGCCCGCGGCCCACGCCGCCAGTCCCGCAAGGGCGACGCCGTCCGCGAAATCCCTCCGGCTTATCGGACGATCCATGCCAAACGAAGAATCCACCATATTGGCGATAATCGTCGCGATAGCAGATCTAATATCCTCGACTACCGGCGTCCACGACGATTCTTTGCATATCCGTTGACATGGGGATGGGCACTCCCGAATGCCAATAACAACGGCATACCGCCCCCAGGAGCCATGCCGAGTGCCACTGGATCCCCGATCCGTATGTATCAACCGGCGAATCAGGCGTCTCACTACAAATGGTCGCCCGGTGCCCTGCGGGGGTCGCGGGGCCCGGGCGATCCCCCCATCGGCCCCCATTGACCTCAGCCGACCCCCAATCGGCCCCCGACCGGTCCCGCCGGCCCGCCCCGCCGTACCCGCGTCAAGAACGCCCGGCGACGTCCCGCCACCGACCAGAGGAAGATCAGGAGAAGAGGCGGATAAGATTTAGATGAGTCTCGAATAGGAGCTGTCATGGCCACCACCGCCGCCCGGTGCTGCGCTCCGATCGCGAGCGCGCCCCTCACCCAGGCGGATGCCGCCGAGCTGGCGCCGCTGCTCAAGGCCGTCGCCGACCCGGTACGGCTTCGCCTGCTTTCCATGATCGGCTCCGCCCCGGACGGCGAGGTCTGCGTCTGCGACCTCACCGCCGCCTTCGATCTCACCGCCCCCACGATCTCCCACCACCTCAAAGTGCTGCGCACCGCCGGCCTGATCGGCTCCGAGCGGCGCGGCACGTGGGTCTACTACTGGGTCATCCCGGACCGGGTGGCCCGGCTCGGCGCTCTGTTCACCCCGCTCGCCGAGCCGGCCGCCGCCACCACCACCTGAGAGCCCGCCCCCGCGAGGCCCCATCCGCCCGGCTCAGGCGTCCCGCCGCCGTAGCAGCGCGCCCGCCGCGACCAGCGAGACCGCGATCCACGCGCAGTAGACGCCGAACCCGGTCCACGGGCCGAGCTGACCCGGCAGCGGCTCGGTCAACGAGATCTGCACCCCCGCGTTCGTGGTGAAGAAGCGGTAGACCTGGTCGCCCCACGCGCCGGGCAGCAGCTGGGCCATCCCCGGGAGCACGACGATGAAGAGGAAGACGGCGACGACCCCGCCCGCGGTGTGCCGGATCAACGCGCCGAGCCCCAGCCCGAACAACGCGCACGCCGTGATGTACAGCGCGGACCCGACGACCGCGCGCAGCACGCCCGGCTCGCCGAGCGTCGTCCCCTCACCTCCGAAGATCGCCTGACCGAGGAAGAACGCGCCGAAGCAGGCGACCAGCGACACGGTCAGGACGACGGCGGTGAGCACGATCGCCTTTCCGGCGAGCATCCGCAGCCGCCGCGGCACCGCCAGCAGCGTGGTGCGGATCAACCCGGTGCGGTACTCCGCGCTGATCACCAGGACGCCGAGCACCGCCATGAGGATCGACGCGATCGACGTGCCGGCCAGGCTGGCGTTCGCGGGATCCAGCCCGATGCCGTCGTTGGCGACCGCCGCCGCAGACAGGAGCCCGCCGAGCCCCAACATCGCGACCAGCGTGGCGGCCAGCAGCCACATCGTCGATCGCACCGACCGGATCTTGGTCCACTCGGAGCGCAGCACGTCGCTCATCGGCCCATCACCATCTCTTCCGTCTCGTACTCCCGCACCGGGGACCTGTCCGCCGAGAATCTGTCCGCCGAGAATCTGTGTGCCGGGAACTCGGCGCTCTGCCGGGTCAGCTCCATGAAGGCCGCCTCAAGCGACGGCTCCACCGTGGTCAGCTCGTGCAGGGCCACCCCGGCGGCCGCCGCCGCCTCGCCGATCTGCGGCGCGGACGCGCCCGTGACGCGCAGGTGGTCGCCGTACGGCTCCGCCTTCGCCGCGCCGCCGAGCCGCTCGACGAGCGCCGCGAGCCGGGGCAGATCGCCCGCGCGCACCCGCACGTACCGCTGGGAGCTGCGGGCGATGAACTCCTGCGTGCCGGTGTCGGCGATGAGCCGCCCCCGGCCGATCACGATCAGGTGGTCGGCGGTCTGCGCCATCTCGCTCATCAGGTGACTGGACACGAAGACGGTGCGCCCCTCTGCCGCCAGGCCGCGCATGAGCGTGCGGATCCACAGGATGCCCTCGGGGTCCAGCCCGTTCACCGGCTCGTCGAACATGAGGATCTCGGGGTCGCCGAGCAGGGCGGCGGCGATGCCGAGCCGTTGCGACATGCCCAGCGAGAAGCCGCCCACCCGCCGCTTGGCGACCTCGGTGAGGCCGACGATGTCGAGCACCTCCTCGACCCGCCGGGCGGGGATGCCGTTCGCCTGCGCCAGGCACAGCAGGTGGTTGCGGGCCGTACGGCCGCCGTGGACCACCTTGGCGTCCAGCAGCGTGCCGATCTTCCGCAGCGGGTGCTTCAGTTCCTCGTACGGCCGGCTGTCGATCGTCACCGAGCCCTCGGTGGGCCGGTCGAGCCCCAGGATCATCCGCATCGTCGTTGATTTGCCCGCGCCGTTGGGCCCCAGGAAGCCCGTCACCTGGCCGCCCTTGACGGTGAAGGACAGGCCGTCCACGGCGACGGTCGCGCCGTACCGCTTGGTCAGTGAAGTAGCCTCGATCATGCCTCAAGCGTCGCCGCCGCGACCCCCGGTTTCCTCCTGCCGCAGAGCGGTTCCGACGCTGGGAGCCCGAGCCGGGGCGGGACGCCGTCTAGGAGCGTGGCCCTAGGAACCGGGGACCCCGGCCCGTCGCTCAGCTCCGGGGCGTGACCAGTCCGGCCTCGTACGCCGCGATCACCGCCTGCGCCCGGTCCCGGGCGCCGATCTTCGAAAACAGGCTGGTGACGTGGTTCTTCACGGTCGAGGGGGACACCGCGAGCTGCTCGGCGATCTCCCCGTTGGAGTGGCCGCGGGCGATCAGGACCAGCACCTCGCGCTCCCGCTCGGTGAGGCCGTCGACGCTCGGCGCGGCGACCGCCGGGGGGCGCGGCGCGGCCCGCACGAACGTGCCGATCAGGCGGGTGAGCAGCCGGGGCGCGACCGCGGACTCGCCCCGGTGCACGATGCGCACGCCCGCCACCAGCTCCTCCGGCGAGATGTCCTTGGGCAGGAAGCCGGACGCGCCTGCGCGCAGCATCGCCACCACGTACTCGTCCAGGTCGAACGTGCTCAGCCCGAGCACCCGCGTCTCGGCGGCCTCGCGGGTGATGCGCTCGGTGGCCGCGACGCCGTCCACGCCGGGCATGTGCACGTCCATCAGCACCACCTGGGGCCGTAGCTCGCGGCTGAGCCGTACCGCCTCCTCGCCCTCGGCGGCCTCGCCCACGACGGACATGTCCGGCTGGGCGTCGAGGATCATCCGGAACCCCGTGCGCACCAGAGCCTGGTCGTCGACGAGCAGCACCGTGATCACGCGGGGTCTCCTTCCTTCACGCCCGAGTTTGCCGTGTTCGCGGTGACGTCGCGCAGGGTGGGGCGGATGTCGGCGGGGACCGGGATGCGGGCGTGCACCCGGAAACCGCCCTCGGGCCGCCGGCCCGTCTGCAGCTGGCCGCCGCAGAGCGCGACCCGTTCGGCCATGCCGCCGAGGCCGTAGCCGGGGTCGTGGCCGCCGGGGGCGGCGCTGCCGTCGTCGAGGACCTCCACCTCCACCGCCTCGTCGAGGTAGGCGAGCCGTACGCTCGCCCGTGCGCCCGGGGCGTGCTTGCGCGTGTTGGTGAGCGCCTCCTGCACGATGCGGTAGACGGCGTGGTCGATCGTCGCGGGCAGCGGCGCCGCCTCCCCGGTGACCTCCAGCCGGGCCGGGATCCCGGACCGGGTCGACTGCTCGACCAGGGCGGGCAGGGCGGCCGTGCCGACGCCGGCGTGGTTGTCCGGCTCGTCGGCGTCCTCGGCGCGCAGCACGTGCAGCAGTTGCCGCATCTCCGTCATCGCCTCGCGGGCGGTGCGCTCGGCGGTGACGAGCACCTCCTGCGCCCGCTCCGGATCGGTGGTCATCGTGGTACGGCCCGCCCCCACCAGTACGTTGATCACGCTGATGTGGTGGGCGACCACGTCGTGCAGTTCCCGCGCGATGCGCCGCCGCTCGGCCTGCACCGCCCGCTCGGCCCGCTCCCGGATCCGGCGTTCCCGCAGCTCGTGCCGGAGCCGGAACAACTGCCCGAGACCGACGTATATCGGCGGGCCCAGCGCGCCGGCGATGCCCTCACCGACGATGTCGCCGGTGACAAATGCGACGGTGCCCCCGTAGGCGATCGCGGCGACGGCGGTGGTCACCCAGACCCGGACGCCGGAGGCGTACCGCCCCACGCTGTAAAGCGCGAACACGTGCCCGAAGCCGCTCAACGTTATCGAGATGGCGGTGGAGACGAGGTCCGCGCCCATGACGATGGCGGTGACGATGAACGGGTGCTTGCGCCGGGCCAGCAGGAAGACCGAGGAGATCATGAGAAGCGCGACGACCGGAAGGATCGTCGCGTTCCCGCTCGCAGCGGCTACGATCGCAATGAGACCGAACAGCTCAAGCAGCGCCACCAGCGTGATGTCCAGAACCCGGGGACGCCGGAAGGCCCGCCAGAATCCGCGTGCTCCCTGGAACCGCATGACTCGACAGTACGCCGTTCGCCTACCGATTTGTTTTACCCCCTATTGCGCGGGCAAAGGACAAACCTAAACTCTGACCCGTGGGGTGACAATGGAGTCAAGTATCGATGTCGAGTGGCGAGGCCCCGACTCTCCGGAGTGTTCATGAGCGACACGCGGACCTTCCTGGCCGCAATTCTGCGCCGTCCCAAAGAACTCGGCGCCATTGCCCCCAGCTCCAAGGCCCTGGCCAAGCGCGCCGCCGTGCCCGTGCCCACCACCGGCAGCCCCCTGGTGGTCGAGCTCGGCCCGGGCGGCGGTGTGATCACCGACCAGATCCGCTCCCGGCTGCCCGTCGACGGCCGCCTCCTCGCGGTCGAGTACAGCGGCGAGATGGTACGCCACCTGCGGGAGACCCGGCCCTGGCTGGAGATCATCCACGGCGACGCCATGCGGCTGGGCGACCTGATGCGCGCGGAGGGGGTGCGTCAGGCCGACGTCATCGTCTCGACGCTGCCCTGGACGTTGTTCGACGACGCCGCGCAGGCCCGGCTGCTGCGGCAGATCACCGCGCTGCTCGCCCCCGGCGGGACGTTCTGCACGGTGCTCACCCTCACCGCGTGGCCGTTCCCGAACGCCCGGCGTTTCCGGCGGCGGCTCGCGTCCGCGTTCGGCGAGGTCGCGACGACGCGGCCGGTGTGGGGCAACGTCCCGCCCGCGCTGCTGTACGTCTGCGCCCGCCCCCGCCACCACGGCGGGAACGGCGGCGAGGTCGTCGGCACGGCCCCCGCCGCCTCGGTCGAGGTGGACGCGGGCGCGGCCGGGCCCGGCCCGGCGGGCACGATCGCGGGCGACCGGCCGGGCGGCCATGGGTGAGCGGCGCCCGTCGCCCCGGTTCAGGGACCGCCGCACGCACGATCTGCCCGGCCTCACCGACCTGGTCAAACTCGCCCTCCAGGGCGGGTGGGCGCTGCGCGACCTGAGCGCGGCCGGCCGCATCCCCGTGCGCCGGTCGCCGCTGCCCAGGCTGGCACCGGGCGAGTCGTCCGCGACCTGGATCGGCCACGCGACCACGCTGATCCGCACCGGCGGCCGGACCGTGCTGATCGATCCGCTGTGGAGCCGGAAGATCTTCGGCGCCCGGCCCCGGCTGACCCCGCCGGGCCTCGACTGGCACCTGCTGCCCGCCGTCGACGTCGTGTTGATCACACATGACCACAGCGACCACCTCGATCGGCCCACCCTGCTGAGGCTGTCGCGCGACACCCCCGTCTGCGTTCCCGCCGGGGTCGGCTCCTGGTTTCGCCGCAACGGGTTCACCGAGGTGTTCGAGCTCGACTGGTGGGAGCGGGTGACCGTACGCGGCCTCGACCTCACCTTCGTCCCGTCCCACCACTGGTCGGGCCGCAACCCGTTCACCCTGTACGCCAGCCTGTGGGGCGGCTGGGTGATCGGCTCGCCGTACCATCGCGTCTACCACGCGGGCGACACCGCCTACGGGCCCTGGTTCCGCGAGATCCGGGACCGGCTGCCCGGCATCGATCTGGCCGTCATGCCGACGGGCAGCTTCGGGCCGCGCTGGTTCCAGAATTCCGCGCACGTCGATCCGCAGCAGGCCGTGCAGGCGTGCCTCGACGTCGGCGCGCCCCGGATGCTCCCGGTGCACTGGGGCACCCTCGTGCTGGGCAACGAGCCCCTGCTCGCGCCCCTGCACGAGACCGTGTGGGCCTGGCGGCGCGCGGGGCGGCCGTTCTCCGCGTTGTGGGCGCTCGGCATCGGCGAGAGCCGGGTGCTGCCCGCGCGCTCCGCCCCACAGACGCGCGATCACGCCACGTTCAGGCGCGTCCCGGCGCGGCCGACCGTCATCGGGTACGGCAGAGCGGCCAGTGGGGCGACCGGCGGGGCGGCCGGTGGGGCGCTCGGCGGATGGCCGTGTCCGTCCCCCGCGCCGCTGCCGCGCCGCCGCGCCGTGACCGCCGGAGGAGCCGTCGCGGCATATCACCCCCGGGTCAGGTCCTGCAAGCCTGCCGCGGGCAGCGACTCCATCCGCTCGTAGGACTCGCCGTGACGCCCCTGGCCAAGAGGCCGGATGGACACAAATTGCCGGTATGGCCGATCACTTCGCCGATTCACGATGTAAGTTTCCTTATATAAGGTAACTGCTGTGGACGGGGAGCCGGGGCGCGGCGACCGCCGCGCCCCGGCGCACGGGGCGTACGGCCCCTGGAAGGCAGGCGACATGACAAACGGACGGATCCTCCCGAAAGAGACCGGTCGGCGCATCGGCGGCTCCGGCCTCACCCTGCGCGTGGGCGCGGACCTCTCGCCCACCTGGTCGATGTTCGAGGCCACGGTCCCGCCGGGCTTCGACGTCGGCGCGCACTACCACTACACGGCCGAGGAGCTGTTCTACATCATCGACGGCGAGCTCGACCTCCTCGCCTTCCACCCGAAGGACGGGCCGGTGGGCGACTGGCGCGCGTGGGAGTCGGCCGACGGGCAGCGCGTCCTGCGCGGCGGCCCGGGCTGCGTCCTGCACGTCCCGGCCGGCTGCCCGCACTCCTTCGCCAACCCCACCACGACCCCGACAAAGATGATTTTCATGGTCACCCCGGTCGGCCATGAGCACTATCTCGCCGAGCTCACCGAACTGCTGTCCCGTCCGGGACCGCCCGACCACGACGCGATCATCGAGCTGGGGCTCAAGCACGACATCCAGCAGCTCACCCCGCACGTCCGGGGCACCCGCCCCTCCTGACCCCGGTCAGCCGCGCATCCGGGCCCGGCCCGGCTCGCCGAGCGTACGGGACAGGGCGAGCGCGGCGGTGTGCACGGCGGGCGCGACGCGGTCCAGGCGCATGCGAGCGGACCAGCCGGACGCCGACAGCGCCCCGAGCACCTCGCCGTCCCGCCCGAGCACCGGGCCCGCCGCGCAGACGATCCCGTGACCGGACTCCTCCCGGTCGTAGGCGACGCCGTCGCGGCGGATCCGGTCCAGCTCCTTGACGAACAGGCCCGGAGCGGTGATGGTGCGCTCGCTCACCCGGGCGAGCCCGCCGTCCAGAATCCGGTGCACCACCTCCGGCGGCGAGAACGCCATGATCGCTTTACCCACCCCCGTGGCGTGGGCGGGCAGCCGTCCGCCCACGCGGGAGGGCATGTCCGGGCCGCCGGAGGAGCGCAGGATCTCGACGTAGACGACCTCGGAGCCCTCCAGCACGGCCAGGTGGATCGTCTGCCGCGTCGCTTCCCGCAGATCCGACATGTACGGCAAAGCGGCATCCCGCAGCACCCGCTGCCGCGGCACCCGCTGGCCGATCTCAAACAGCTTCAGGCCGAGCCGTACCTCCTGGCCGCGCCGCTCCAGCAGCCCCTCCTCGATCAGCGCGAGCACGATGCGGTGCACGGTCGACTTCGGCAGCCCGGTACGGCGCGCCAGCTCGGCCGCGCTCACCTCGTCGTCCTCGGCCCGGAAGGCGTCGAGCACCGCCGCCACCCGGTGCAGGTAGGAGCCGTCGGAGGAGGTCACGCCCACACTTTACGAGGTGCGTCCCGCCACGCGGGACGCGTTCGTTGCCCGCGGGCGGTCCGACGAACGAAGGTTCATCCGGCGGGACGACGAAAGGAGAACCATGGACCAGGGGAAGGGCCAGGGTGTGCAGGACCCGGCCTTCGTGGACAAGGCGGCGGCGCTGCTGCTCGACGCCTACGCCACCGGAAAGCCGGTCAGGCCGCTCACCGAGGGCTCTCCGGACCTGTCGATCGACGACGCGTACGCGATCCAGCTCGCCCAGGTGGACGCCTGGCGCGCCCGGGGAGCGGTGATCAAGGGCCACAAGGTCGGCCTCACCTCCGCCGCGATGCAGCGCCAGCTCGGCGTGGACCAGCCCGACTTCGGGCACCTCACCGACGCGATGTTCTTCACGGACTCCGGCCGCGTGAACGCCGGCCGTTTCCTGCAGCCGCGCATCGAGCCGGAGGTCGCGTTCGTGCTCGGCCGGCCGCTGTCCGGCCCGGGGGTCACCGCGGCCGACGCCGCCGCCGCGGTCGACTTCGTGCTCCCCGCCCTTGAGATCATCGACTCGCGCATCGCCGACTGGAAGATCACCCTCGCGGACACGATCGCCGACAACGCCTCCAGCGGCGGCGTCGTGCTCGGCACCCGCCCGGTCCGGCTCGACGCCGTCGATCTCGCCCTCGGCGGCTGCCTGCTCTACCGCAACGGCGGCCTGGAGCAGACCGGCGCGGGCGGCGCCGTGCTCGGCTCGCCGCTCAACGCCCTGGTCTGGCTCGCCAACGTGCTCGGCGAGCGCGACGTGACCCTGGAGGCCGGCCACGTCGTGCTGCCCGGCTCCATCACCGCCGCCATCCCGGTGAACCCCGGCGACCACATCACCGCCACGTTCGCCGGCATCGGCTCGGTCTCCATCGGCTTCGCTGCGGAGGCGAACTCATGACCCTCACCGCCGCCATCGTCGGCCCCGGCAACATCGGCACCGACCTGCTGGTCAAGCTGCTGCGCAGCGACCTCATCAAGGTCCACTCGATGATCGGCGTCGATCCGGCCTCCGACGGCCTGGCACGCGCCCGCGACTTCGGCGTACCCGCCTCCGCCGAAGGCGTGGACTGGCTGCTCGCCCAGGACGACCTGCCCGACCTGGTCTTCGAGGCCACCTCCGCCAAGGCGCACCTGGCGAACGCCCCCCGCTACGAGGCGGCCGGCATCAAGGCGATCGACCTCACCCCGGCCGCGACCGGCCCGTTCGTGTGCCCGCCGGTCAACCTCGACGACCTGTCCGACGCGCCCAACCTCAACATGATCACCTGTGGCGGCCAGGCCACGATCCCGATCGTGTACGCCGTGTCCAGCGTGGTGCCGGTGCCGTACGCGGAAATCGTGGCCTCGATCGCGTCGCGCTCGGCCGGACCCGGCACCCGGGCCAACATCGACGAGTTCACCCAGACCACCGCCCGCGCCATCGAGTCGGTCGGCGGCGCGCGGCGCGGCAAGGCGATCATCATCCTCAACCCGGTGAAGCCGCCGATGATCATGAGGGACACGGTGTTCTGCGCGATCCCGCCGGACGCCGACACCGACGCGATCGCCGAGTCCATCCACACGATGGTGAAGAAGGTGGCCGAGTACGTCCCCGGCTACACCCTGCGCGCCGACCCGCAGTTCGACGAGCCCCGCGACATCTGGCAGGGCCACGCCCGGGTGGCGGTGTTCCTTGAGGTCAAAGGCAACGGCGACTACCTGCCGCCGTGGGCGGGCAACCTCGACATCATGACCGCCGCCGCGGCGCGGGTCGGCGAGCAACTCGCCTTGGGGAAGGTGACGGCATGACCGCCCAGAAGATCAGGATCACCGACTCGACGCTGCGCGACGGCAGCCACGCCATGGCGCACCGCTTCACCGAGGAGCAGGTGCGCGGCGTGGTCCACGCCCTCGACAAGGCGGGGGTGGAGGTCATCGAGGTCACTCACGGGGACGGTCTCGGCGGCTCCTCCTTCAATTACGGCTTCTCCCTCGAAGACGACATCAAGCTCGTCGCCGCCGCCGTGGACGAGGCGAACACCGCCAAGATCGCCGTACTGCTGCTGCCCGGCGTCGGCACCATCGAGGACCTGAAGAAGGCCCACGACGCCGGGGCGTCCGTGGCCCGCATCGCCACCCACTGCACCGAGGCCGACATCTCGCTGCAGCACTTCGCCGCGGCTCGCGAACTCGGCATGGAGACCGTCGGCTTCCTCATGCTGTCGCACCGCGTCGGCCCCGACGAGCTCGCCGCCCAGGCCCGCATCATGGTGGACGGCGGAGCCCAGTGCGTGTACGTCGTGGACTCCGCCGGCGCCCTCGTGCTCGGCGAGGCCCAGGACCGCATCGCCGCCCTCGTCAAGGAGATCGGCCACGAGGCCCAGGTCGGCTTCCACGGCCACCAGAACCTCTCCCTCGGCATCGCCAACTCGGTGCTCGCCGTACAGAACGGCGCGCTCCAGATCGACGGCGCCCTGTGCGCCCTCGGCGCGGGCGCGGGCAACTCGCCCACCGAGGTCCTCGCCGCCACCTTCGAACGTCTCGGCATCCCCACCGGCGTCGACGTCCAGGGCACCCTGGCCGCCGCCGAGGAGGTCGTCAAGCCCTTCCTCAACCGCCTCCCGTTCGCCGACCGCGGTGCCATCACCCAGGGCTACGCCGGCGTCTACTCCAGCTTCCTCCTCCACGCCGAACGCGCCGCCGAACGCTACAACGTCCCGGCCCACGAGATCCTCCAGCGCGTCGGCGAAGCCGGCTACGTCGGCGGCCAGGAAGACATGATCATCGACGTGGCCCTCCAACTCGCCGCCGAACGCGACCGCGCGCAAGCCAATACCTGACCCGCCGACCACCGGCGATCAGCGGCCCGTGCACCCGCGAACCGCTCGGCGGCACAACCTCCGCTCACCCGCGACGCCCACGGCACCCACATGCCGTGGGCGTCGCTGCCCAATCGATCCAGCGGGGGTGTTGAGAACGCCGACCGCGCCGCGGCGGGGTTACTTCTGGATGTAGATCGAGTCGATCCTGTGCGCCGGGGCCCCCAGGAACCAGTGGAAGGGCTTATTGGCGTCGAGGTAGATCCGCTCCCACGCGGTTCCGACGTCCCCCGCCGTCCGCTCGACAATGAGCGTGACCGACCTCACGTTGTCGTGCTTGTAGATCTGGGTGACGCCGTAGATGTTCACCTGCATGGCCCGGTCGCTCTGCCCCCTGAAGCACAGGGTCTTCTTGTCCTTGTCGATGATGGCGAGGTCGATGCCGTCGGGGATCCGCCCCTGAAGGATCGAGTCAGGGCAGGGCACTCGGACGGTGTCGGCCTGGGCGGGGCCGGCGGCGAAGGCCGTGAGGGCCACGGCCGCTCCGCAAGCGGCGACAAGGGCGCGGGCGGAAAATTTCATCGTGTCTCCAGTAATCGGTTACGTCTTCTTAAAGGGACCGCCCGAGGCGGCCTGACGGCTACGCGTCAGTCCACGGACCATTCGGGGCGGTTGCTCTCATGCGCGATGGTGAAGCCGCATGCGGGGATTTCAAGCGGGGATCGTGACGATGCCTTTCATGAAGTATTCAGGCGGTGCGTGTCGTGACGATCGGTTGGTAATGGCAGCCCCCGCCAGCGCCAATTCCCCTCGGGCGCCAGGAGTCTGGCACCCGTCCAGAAGGGCCGTCAAGCCGGGATGTCTGCCATGCGACGGCGTCGGCGTGGCGTGTCCGGCGATCAGGGCGAAAATGCTTGTGGGGGACTGTGGAGCGGTTGAGTGGGCTGCCTGAAATATTCATTCCTTGGTCGTGCTCCGGGTCCTTGGATATCGCGATCCGAAAGGTATGGGGTCCGGCCTGGTTTTGCCGACCGTAGGAATCGGTTTTATTCGCCGTTCTCCCCGGAGCGGCGGGCGGCGGCTCCGGGGACCGGTCGGTGAGTTTCCCCGCGTAGGGGGCATGGACTGCTCGTCATGTGGATTGAGGCAGTCCGGACCGTGCTTCCGGAGAACCGGTACGAGCAGGGGAAGATCACCGAGGCGGTCGAAGAGCTGCTGCCGGGGGAGCCCGGGACACTTCGCCGGTTCCACGCCGCCACACGGGTGGAGGCGCGCAACCTCGCGCTGCCCCTGGAGCGGTACGGCGGGCTCGACGGGTTCGGCGCCGCGAACGACGCGTACATCGGCGTGGCGCTGAACCTCGGGACGCGGGCCGTCACCGACGCGCTGAAGGGGGCGGGGCTCGCCCCCGGCGATGTGGATCACCTGGTGTTCTGCTCCTCGACGGGGGTGGCGACGCCGTCGCTGGACTCGCGGGTGGCGCAGCAGGCCGGGTTGCGGCCGGACGTCCGGCGGGTGCCGATGTTCGGCCTGGGCTGCGCGGGAGGCGCTGCCGGAATCGCGCGGCTGCACGACATCCTGTACGGCCGGTCCGGCCAGGTGGGGCTGCTGGTGTGCGTCGAGCTGTGCTCGCTGACCATGCAGCGCGACGACGGTTCGGTGGCGAACCTGATCGCCAGTGGTCTTTTCGGGGACGGCGCCGCCGCCCTGGTCGCCGTGAGCGACGAACGGCCCGACGGCCTGGTGGAGCCAGGGGGCGTCACAGGCTCACGGGGCCGGATCGGGCCGCGGGTGGTCGCCACGAAGAGCCGGCTCTATCCGGGCACGCGCCGGCTCATGGGCTGGGAGGTCGGCGAGTTCGGCCTGCGGATCGTGCTCGCGCCCGAACTGGTGGATCTGGTCGAGGCACGGCTCGCGGACGACGTCGAGGGCTTTCTCGCCGAGCACGGGCTGAGCATCGCCGAGGTGAACTCGTGGGTGTGCCATCCCGGCGGCCCCAAGGTCATCGACGCGATTGGCCGGGTGCTTCACCTGCCCGAGCACGCGCTCGACGTAACCTGGAACTCGCTGCGGCGCCTCGGCAACCTGTCATCGGTCTCCGTGCTGAACGTCCTTCAGGAGACCATCGCCCACCGTCGCCCCGGGCCCGGTGAACCGGCCGTGCTGATGGCACTCGGCCCGGGCTTCGCCGCCGAACTGGTCCTGCTCCGGTGGTGACCGCCTACACGCTGCTGATCGCCCTCGTCGCCGTCGAACGGGTCGCCGAACTGCTCGTCGCGCGTTCCCACCTGGCCTGGGCGCGCGCCCGCGGCGGCGTGGAGTACGGCAGGGCGCACTACCCGTGGCTCGTCCTCGCCCACGTCGGCCTGCTGGTCGCGGCCCCGCTGGAGGTGTGGCTGCTGCACCGCCCGTTCCTCCCCGCGCTCGGCCGGCCGATGCTCGCCGTGGTGCTCGCCGCCCAGGCGCTGCGCTGGTGGTGCGTCGCCGCGCTGGGCCGGCAGTGGAACACCCGCGTGGTCGTGGTCCCCGGCCTCCCCCTGGTGCGGCACGGCCCCTACCGGTGGCTGCGCCACCCCAACTATGTGGCCGTGGTCGCCGAGGGCATCGCGCTGCCCCTGGTGCACTCCGCCTGGCTCACCGCGATCGCCTTCACCATGGCCAATGCCGTACTGCTCCGGACGCGGGTCCGCGTCGAGAACGCGGCGCTCGCCCACGCGGACCACCGCCACGCCGCCCGCCCCTGAACCGGTGGGGGAAAGGCCCGATTCGCGGCCCCGGGTGGCGTTTCTTTGTCCCCGTATCAAAGGGATCTTACTTTTCCCAGATGGTCCAAACCGTACGGCAGGGCGTGACTCATGAGATACATGAGAACAATGATCACGGGCGGACAGTGAGAGCGGCGTGCGTCAAGCCACCCCGTTCGTTGTTTGCGCAATCTCTCCGCCAACCCTGTCCGTACACACTCATCGGGGGACACATGCTCATCGGGGGACACATGGGATTCCGAACCGTAGGCCGGTTACGCGCCGGCGCCGCCCTTCTCAGCACGATCGCGCTGCTCGTGGTGCCGGTCGGAGGCGCCCTGGCATCGCCCGCCGAGCGGACCGAGCGCGTCCACCCCTCGACCCGGGCGAACGTGATGAAGGCCATGGAGGCGGAGGGTCTCGCGCACGCCGCCTACCAGGCCTACGCCATCCAGGCGGACAAGGAGCGCCTGCCTAGGGTTCGCGACCTGTACGACCGGACCGCCGCCGAGGAGTTCCGGCGGCACTTCACCGAGCAGGCGAAGCTGGCCGGGCTGCTCGGCAACAACGCCGACAACCTCCGCGACGCCATCCGGACGGAGGCGTACGAGGCGTCGAGCCTGTACCGGAGGTTCGCCGCCGAGGCCAAGGCGGACGGCGAGATCGTCGCCTTCCGGCTCTTCACCGAGATCGGCCAGGAGGAGGCGGACCACCGCGACCGGTTCGACGAGGCCCTCGCGGCGATCAAGGACCCCTCGTCCGGCGCGCACATCCTGACCGACGTATCCGCCGAGGCGACGACCATCCCGGTCGGCGGCCCCCGGGTGCGGTCGGCGCGGACGCTGCGCAACCTGCACACGACGATGCGCCGTGAGGCGCTCGCGTACGCGAAGTACACCCTCTACGCCGAGCACGCCGAGGCCACCGACGTCAAGGCCCTGGCCACGCTGTTCCACCGCACCGCCCGGGTCGAGTTGACCGAGCACTTCGCGGAGGCGGCGACCCTGGCCGGTCTGGTCCGCGACACCAGGACCAACGTGTGCCACACGATCTTCGACCAGACCTACGAGGCGCACCGGCTGTACGGGAACTTCGCCCAGCAGGCCGCCGAGGTCGGCGACCGGCGGGCGGCGCGTCTGCTGTTGAAGGCCAAGCGCGCCCAGGAACGCTACGCGCACGCCTTCGTCGCGGCGCTGTCCAAGATCGGGGGACGCTGCCCCGGCAAACGCTGACGCGACCGACCTCGTGATCGGGGTGTGGCGAGAGGTTCCATCGGAGCCGACGCCACACCCCGATCGTCATTTGTCCCATTCATGACGATATGGGTGATTGCCCTGAGCGGCTGAGGGGTAGGGCGTGGGGTCCGTGAGGAGGGCGGTCGGTTGGAAGGAGCAACAGATGCCCGAGAACAGGGACGACCTACACGACCTGCGCCGTAAGGCTCACGAAGCGGGCATTGAGGGCAACTCAAAGATGACCGCGGAGCAACTGCGCTCGGCCCTGCGCGACGTGGAACGGGGCAAAGACCCGGCGGAGGCCAAGGAGAAGGCGAAGCGGAAGGGCAGGAAGAACGGCTAGCCGCGCCGCCGGCCATCCGACCGCACGGCTTCGACTACCAGAGCGGCGGCAAGAGAGCCGACAGTTCAACTCGCGCGCCCGGTAGCGCGGTGATCCTGCATCAGACCGGCGGCGGAAGTCGTGTCGGACCCTGAATCGAAGTTCACTTGAGACCCCTTTACCGCTTGTGGACGAGCGATTATAGCCTTAATGTGTCATTCGCATAGCGTATGGATATTCACAAGGCGCATCGGTCGGCGTAGAGGGGGATCATGAACGGGAGCGGCCCGCCCGCGCTCGGCCCGGTTGTGGGTCTCGGTTTTCACGGCTCCTTGGACACGCTGCGCGCCACCGCCGCCGAGGTGGAGGAGGTGGGTGGCGGCGGATTCTTCGTCTCGGAGGCGGATCACGACGCGTTCGTGATGCTTGGCGCCGCCGCCGAGCACACCCGCCAGGTGACCCTCGGGACGGCCGTCGCGATCGCGTTCGCGCGTACCCCCATGTCGTTGGCCTATACCGCGCATGACCTGCAGCGGCTCAGCGGTGGCCGTCTTGTGCTCGGGCTGGGCACGCAGATCGCGCCGCACGTGGTCAAGCGCTTCGGTATGCCGTGGTCACGTCCGGCGGCCCGGATGAGGGAGTACGTCGCGGCGCTGCATGCCATTTGGGACTGCTGGCAGCATGGCACCAAGCTTGGCTTCGAAGGCGACTTCTATACCCACACACTGATGCCGCAGGCGTTCTCGCCCGGTCCGCTGGACGGGCCCGTGCCGGAGATCTGGATCGCCGGGGTGGGGCCGAAGATGGTCGAGGTCGCCGCCCAGGTGGCCGACGGTCTCTTTCTTCACCCGATGACCTCGGCGGACTACCGCGATCGGGTCATGCTGCCGTCGGTCGCGGCCGCTCGTGCGGCGGCCGGGCGGGCGGGTCCGTTCACGCTCGCGGCGATGGCGATGGTCGCCACGGGGCGCACCGACGAGGAGATCGCCGCCTCGGTCGCCGTGACCAAACGTCAGATCGCGTTTTACGCCTCGACGCCGGCGTACCTGCCCGTGCTCGCCCATCACGGGTGGGAGGAGCTTCACCACGCGGCGCATGAGGGCATGCGGCGCGGCGACTACCTCACCCTTGGCGAGCTCGTCGACGACGAGGTGCTTCACACCTTTGCCGTCGTCGGCGATCCGGCGCAGGTCGCGGCGGGCGTGCGGGCGCGGTATCGGCCCGTTGACCAGGTCATTCTCACCCTGCCCTTTCAGGAGCGCGCGGCGCGGGCGGCGGCCATCGAGGTCCTCGCGCTCTCCCGGCACTGACGACGAAAGGTCGGCCATGACAACGACCCTCGCCACGGCGGACTTCGACCACCTGCTCGTCCGGGAGGAGGAGGGCGGCGTTCACGTGGTCACCCTCAACCGGCCGGAGAAGCTCAACGCCCTCCACGCCGAGCTCTGGGATGAACTCGACGCGATGTGCGCCGTCGTCGAGCGCGATCCGGCGGTCCGCGTGGTCGTCCTCACCGGCGCGGGGCGCGGCTTCTGCGCGGGTGCGGACCTGGCCGTGATCACCGCGCTGCCGGACGACGGCGTCACGGACTTCATGCGGGTGCAGGAGCACGGCGCGAACGTCATCGCCCGGGTGAAGCGGCTGCCGGTCCCGGTGATCGCCGCCGTCAACGGGCCGGCCGCGGGCGGCGGGCTGGCCTTGGCGCTCGCCGCGGATGTCCGGATCGCGGCGCCGGAGGCGCGGTTCAATGTGGCCTTTGTCCGGCTGGGGCTCAGCGGCTGCGATGTCGGCGTCTCCTGGCTGCTTCCGCGCGTCGTCGGGCTCGGTCACGCCTCGGAGTTGATGCTCACCGGGCGCCTGATCGACGCTGCGGAGGCGTACCGCATCGGGCTGGTGAATCGTGTCGTGGCGGCGGGCGACCTCATGCATGCGGCCCTGGAACTCGGCAGGGAGATGGCGGCCAACAGCCCGTACGCGCTGAAGCTGACCAAGGAATGCCTTCAGGTCAATGTGGACGCGGGCTCGATCGAGGCGGCGATCGCGCTGGAGAACCGCAACCAGGTCCTCGCCTCGCGCACGCGGGACGCACCGATCGCCATGAGGGCGTTCGTCACGAAGACCGCGCCGGAGTTCACTGGACGCTGAGGCGAGTTTTGATCGCGCGGCGGTAGGGCTCGACCGCGTCCACCCGACGATCCGCAGGCCGGGGAGCATTCGGCGCTGCGGGCTTCGTCATGCCCGCGATTCTCGCTTTTCACCTATCGCTATAACAGCCAACATAGACTTGATTAACCAATCAAGTCGTGCGCATACTGATGGCGCTCGCCGCGAGACGGTCTCGCCGAGCGCTGCCGAGAAGAGGAGATGGCGTGTCCGAGAACAAGGCAGTCGTCGCCGGTGTCGGAATGATCCCGTTCACCAAAGCCGGTCAAAGCGACCCGTACGACATCATGGGCGCGGAGGCCGCTCGTCGGGCCCTGGCCGACGCCGGCATCGAGTACGGCGCCGTCCAGCAGGCCTTCACCAGCTACATCTACGGCGACTCGACCGGCGGGGAGAAGACGCTTTACCACGTCGGCATGACCGGCATCCCGATCATCAACGTGCACAACAACTGCTCCTCGGGGTCCTCGGCGCTGTTCCTCGCCCGTCAGGCCATCGAGAGCGGCGCGATCGACGTCGCGCTCGCGGTCGGGTTCGAGCAGATGGAGGCCGACGTGGAGGGCCGGTGGCCCGAGCGGCCGCACCCGCTGGAGGACTTCGCCAAGCTGGTGATCGCCAAGAGGGGCATGCCGGAGACCCTCCCCGGCGCCGCCCTCTTCTACGGCGCCGCGGGCGACCAGTACGTCGAGGAGCACGGCATCGACCCGAAGGTCTTCGCCCACATCACCGTCAAGAACCGCCGCCACGCCGCGAACAACCCCTACGCCGTGTTCCGCGACCCGGTCACCGTCGAGCAGGTCCTCGCGTCGCGGCCCATCTACGGCCCGTTGACGATGTTCCAGTGCTGCCCGCGCTCGTCGGGCGCCGCCGCCGCGGTCCTGGTGTCGCGGGAGTACGCGCGCAAGCACGGCCTGCGCGACGACGTCGTGATCGCCGCCCAGGCGATGGCCACCGACTTCCCGAGCACCTTCGAGGGCGATCTGAAGCGCCTGATCAGCTACGACATGACGGCCGCCGCCGGGAAGCAGGTCTACGAGGAAAGCGGCGTCGGCCCCGAGGACGTCCGCGTCATCGAGCTGCACGACTGCTTCACCACCCACGAGTTCCTCATCTACGAGGCGCTCGGCCTCACCGCCGAGGGCACGGCCGAGAAGTTCGTGCTCGACGGCGACAACACCTACGGCGGCAAGGTCGTCGTGAACCCGTCGGGCGGCCTGATCGCCAGGGGCCATCCGATCGGCGCCACCGGGCTCGCGCAGTGCGCCGAACTCGTCTGGCAGTTGCGCGGCGAGGCGGGGGACCGCCAGGTCGAGGGCCTCACCCACGCCCTGCAGCACAACGCCGGTCTCGGCGGCGCGGTCGTCGTCACGATGTACGAGAAGGCGGGGGTCTGACGATGGGCAGGCTTGACGGCAAGGCGGCGCTCGTCACCGGCGCGGGGCGCGGCATCGGCCGGGAGATCGCGCTGAAGCTCGCCGCGGAGGGGGCGTCCGTCGTGGTGAACGACCTCGACGCCGACCCGGCCGCCGAGGTGACCGAGAAGATCAAGGCCGCGGGCGGCCGTGCCGTCGCGGTTCCCGGCAGCGTCACCGGCGAGGGGTTCGCCGACCGGTTCGTCGGCACGGCCGTCGAGGAGTTCGGCGGCGTGGACATCATCATCAACAACGCCGGCTACACCTGGGACAACGTCATCCAGAAGATGACCGACGAGCAGTGGTACACGATCGTCGATCTGCACCTCAAGGCGCCTTTCGACATCCTGCGCGCCGCCCAGCCGGTGATCAGCGCCGCGGTGAAAAAGGAGCGGGAGCAGGGCGTCGTCGTGCACCGCAAGGTGGTCAACATCTCGTCGGTGGCCGGTCTGCGCGGCAACGCCGGTCAGGCCAACTACTCATCCGCCAAGGCGGGCATCGTCGGGCTCACCAAGACGCTCGCCCACGAGTGGGGCCGCTACAACGTCAACGTCAACTGCGTCGCGTTCGGCTTCATCGAGACGCGGCTGACCGCCCCCCTCGGCGGGTCGATCACGGTCGAGGGCCGGGACATCAAGGTGGGCGTACGGCCGGAGGCGGTCGAGGCGATGAAGATGCTGATCCCGCTGGGCCGTCCGGGCACGCCCGGGGAGGCCGCCGGCGCGGTGGTCATCCTCACGTATCCCGAATCCGACTACATCTCCGGCCAGGTCGTCACGGCCGCCGGCGGTTACGAGTACTGACGCCGGATCGGAGATCAGATGAGCACCAACGACGGCATCACCGACTTCGAGGGGCGCGTCGCCTTCGTCACCGGCGGCGCTCGCGGCATCGGGCTCGGCATCGCCCGGGCCCTGCTGCGCCTCGGCGCGAAGGTCGCCATCGCCGACATCAGCGAGGACGCGCTCGATCGGGCGGGCGATGTGCTCGGCGCGTCGCCGGACCGGCTGCGCCGCCTCCGGTTGGACGTCACCGACCGGCAGCGGTACGCCGAGGTGGCGGCCGAGGTCCGGCGCGACCTGGGCGAGGTGTCGCTGCTGTTCAACAACGCCGGGATCATCGACTCGGTCAGCCCGAGCAGCCTGTCGTACGAGATGTGGGACCACGTCATGGGGATCAACCTCGAAGGGGTCTACAACGGGATCCAGACGTTCGTTCCTGCGATGCTCACCTCGCCCCGCCGCTGCCACATCGTGAACACCGCCTCCGAGGCCGGCCTCCTTGAGGTGGGCTCCGGGTTTCTCTACCACGCGAGCAAGTACGCGGTGGTCGGCTTGAGCGAGTCCCTGCGGCGGGAGTTGGCGCACTTCGGCGTCGGAGTCTCGGTCCTGTTCCCCGGACCGGTCGCGACCGAGATCGTCGAGAACACGCGCCGCATGCGGCCGGAGACGGCGCCGCCGCACACCAAGCGGGTCACCGAGATCCTCGACTACGCTCACCGGCTGCTCACCGAGCAGGGCGCCCCGCCCGACGGGGTCGGCGAACTGGTTCTCGACGCGGTCGAGACGAACGCGCCCTACATCGCCACCCGCGACGAGCTGCGAGAGGCCCTCCAGCGACGCACCGACGAGCTGATCGGCGCCATGCGGCACGCCGAGGGCTTCTTAGCGGGCTTCGGCGCCGATACGGCCAGGCTTGCGACCTGAATCCTGACATTAAGATGACGCTGTGAATTCCCGAGGGCGACGCCGGATCGACGAGATCGGCGACGAGAGCCGCCGCCGCATCCTTGACGCAGCCGAGGCGCTGTTCGCCGAGCGCGGGTTCGACCGTACGTCCTTCGTCGACATCTCCGAGCGGTCGGGAATCAGCCGCGGGTCGATCCCGTGGCACTTCAAGAACAAGCACGGCCTGGTGATGGCGGTCGTCGAGCGCGCGATCGAGCGTGCCATGCAGGTGGATCAGTACACGACCCTGCCGACGTTCGCCGAGCTGCTCGAGGACTACGCCAAGTGGTTGCGCGAGGGCAACTCGGCACTGCTGTTCATGATCCTGACCGAGGCCATGAGCAGCACGGGCGCCGTCCACCGCCAGTACCAGGAGTTCCTCGCCGAGCGACGCCGCGGCGTCGGGCTCTGGCTGCGCGCGCAACGCCCCGAAGGCGTCGATCCCGCGATCGCGTCGAAGCGGGAGCGCGCCTTCGCGGCGGCGATCGTCGGCATGCTGTACGGAATTCACCTGCAGGCGCTCATCGACCCGGACGGCATCGACATCGACGAGACCCTGCGGCTGGTCGCGGCGCAGTTCGACAAGTACCTCCCCGACCTGTGGGGCGTCGAGTCCCCTGTCGAGCGCGCATCCTGCGACAACCGTAGCGACGGCGAGTCCGCCGGCTGACGCGGCGGCGGGTTCCGCCGGCCAGGCGTCCGCCGGTCGGCAGGTCCTTTGTCCCTATTAATTCTGCTACTTGCGCCACTCTGTGTTGTCTGACATAGAGTTGGTCTGCTTGACCCTATGCCGAGAGAGGTGTGACATGGACGCTGCGGAGATCCGGCGGCTTCTCGCCGCCAGCCCCTCGGAGCCGTACGTGCGGACCATGGCCCGACTCGCGAACGAGGACCCGGACTTCGTCGCGATCATCCATGACGACGACACCATCACCCGCCGCGGGCTTGAGCGGCGGTCCAACCGGCTCGCCCGCGTCTATGCCGAGAAGGGCGTGAAGTACGGCGACTACGTCGCCATCGCGCTGCCGAACGGCATCGGCTTCTACGTCGCGTTCTGGGCCACGCTCAAGGTCGGCGCGGTGCCGCTGCCGCTGTCGTACCGCCTGCCGATCGCGGAACGCCAGGCGATCATCGACCTCGCCAAGGCCGCGCTTCTCGTCGGCGTACGCGAACAGGACCACCCCGGGTACGCCGCGCTGCCGCTCGGCTTCGAGCCGGACCCCTCGGTGAGCGACGAGCCCCTGCCCGAGGTCGTCTCCCCGGCGTGGAAGGCGCCCACCTCCGGCGGCAGCACCGGACGCCCCAAGATCATCCGGTCCGGCGACCGCGCCGAGGGGTCACCGGCGGTCAACCAGATCGTGTTCGGCTTCACGCCCGAGGACACCCAGGCCGTGGTCGCCCCGCTGTACCACAACTCGGCGCTGGCGATGTCCGTCGGCGGCCTGCTCATGGGGCAGCGCCTCGTGGTGATGAACAAGTTCGACGCCGAGCGGACGCTGCGGCTCATCGAGAAGCACAAGATCACTTGGTTGATGCTCGTGCCCACGATGATGCACCGCATGTACCGGGTGATCGAGGCCGGCGGCAAGTACGACCTGTCGTCGATCAGGCTGCTGCTGCACACGGCGTCCAAGTGCCCCGAATGGCTGAAGGAGAAGTGGATCGAGCTGCTGGGCCCGGAGAAGATCCTGGAGATCTACGGGGGCACCGAGTCGATCGCCATCACCATGATCAATGGGGCGGAGTGGCTCGAGCACCGCGGCTCGGTCGGTCGGCCGTTCGTCGGCGACATGAAGATTTTCGGCCCGGACGGCGAGGAGCTTCCTCCCGGCGAGGTCGGCGAGATCTACATGAAGGGCCTGGACGGCGTCGCCGGCTACCAGTACGTCGGCGCCGAGGCGCGCAGGCTCAACGGCTGGGAGACCCTCGGCGACCTGGGCTGGAAGGACGAGGACGGCTACCTCTACGTCAGCGACCGGCGCATCGACATGATCGTCAGCGGTGGCGCGAACGTCTACCCGGCCGAGGTCGAGAGCGCGATCGACCAGCACCCCAAGGTGATCTCCTCGGTCGTGGTCGGCCTCCCCGACGACGATCTCGTCCAGCGGGTGCACGCCCTCGTGCAGGCCGAGCCCGGCACCACCGCCCAGGAGATCCTCGACTTCCTCGCGGACAAGATCGTCCGTTACAAGATCCCGCGTTCCATCGAGTTCATCGACCAGCCGCTTCGCGACGACTCCGGCAAGGTGCGCCGCAGCCAGATGCGCGACGCCGCAATCGAGAGGATGAAGAGCAATGCCTGATACCGCCTTCAAGCGGATTCGCTACGACGTTCCCGTCGAGCGGGTCGCGCGCATCACGCTGGCGCGGCCGGAGACGCGCAACGCGCAGGACTACACAATGCTCCACGAGCTCGACATCGCGTTCCAGCAGGCCACCCTCGACGACGACATCCGGGTCATCGTCCTGGCGGCCGACGGTCCGCACTTCTCCTCCGGGCACGACCTGACGAACACCGCCACCGGCGCCGACTTCGAGCCGCACTGCATGACCGGTGGCTACCTCCGGCCGGCTCAGGAGGGGGGCATGGCCAACGAGGAGGAGTTCTACCTCGGCATGTGCTGGCGCTGGCGCAACATCCCCAAGCCGACGATCGCGCAGGTGCAGGGCAAGGTCATCGCCGGCGGCCTGATGCTGGTGTGGCCGTGCGACCTCATCGTCGCCAGCGAGGACGCCACCTTCGCCGACCCGACGGTCGCCTTCGCGGTCAACGGGCACGAGTACCACACCCACACGTGGGAGCTCGGCGCGCGCAAGGCCAAGGAGATGCTGTTCCGCGGCCACGCGCTCACCGCCCGCGAGTGCGAGAAACTCGGCATGATCAACCACGTCGTCGAACGCGACGACCTGGAGAGGTTCACCCTCGATCTGGCCGCCGAGATCGCCGAGCGTCCGTCGTTCGGCTTGAAGCTGGCCAAGATGTCGGTGAACGGCGCGCTGGAGGCCCAGGGCCAGTTCAACGCGATCCGCCACGCGTTCGCCCTGCACCAGACCGGGCACGCCAACGCGCGTGCGGTCTTCGACGGCATCCCCGTCGATCCGTCGGGCATCGAGGTGATCCGGCAGTTGTCCAAGCGCTAGCCGTACGGGACCCATGAAACGGCCTCCGGCGTATCGTCGCCGGAGGCCGTTTCGCGGTAGGTCAGGAGACCTGGTCGGCGATCGGGCCGGGGATCGACTCCAGCAGGGATTCCATCCGCATCCGCACGTACTCCTTTATGTAGGCGCCGGTGTGGATCCACGTCGCCTTGGCCTCCATGCCGGCGATGACCATCTCGCCGACGGCGTCGATGCTCTCGCCCGAGCGGAGGAAGTCCTCGGTGTCCTTGTGGGCCCCGTGCTTCTGTACGACGGACAGGCCCTCGCCGATCTTCTCGGTGTTGCTCAGGATGTCGGTGGCGACGGGGCCGGGGCACAGCACGCTCACGTCGATGCCGTACTTGGCCGCGGCCATCTTGAGCGACTCCGAGAGCCCGACGACCGCGAACTTCGAGGTCGTGTACAGGACGTTCGAGCCGCCGACGAGTCCGGCGCCGGACGCCGTGTTCACGACGTACCCGCCCCGGCGGCGCTCGATCATGCGGGGCACGAAGGTCTGCACGCCGTTGACGACGCCCATGACGTTCACGCCGAGCGCCAGGTCCCACATCTCGTATCGCATCTTCGACAACGACGAGTACGGCGCGATGCCGGCGTTGTTGAACAGCAGATCGACGGTGCCCAGCTTCGCCTCGGCCGTGTCGGCGACCGAGGCGAAGGACTCGCGGTCGCGCACGTCGAGCCGGAAGATCTCCACGTCGGTCACCTGCGCGAGCTCGTCGCGGGCGGCGCGCAACGCGGCCTCGTCGATGTCGGCCAGCGCGAGGCGCACGCCCCGCTTGGCCAGCGCACGCGCGATGCCCAGCCCGATGCCCTGGCCACCGCCGGTGATGAAGGCGACCGAGCCCTTCCACTCCCTCACACGACTGTCCTCTCTCGTAACAGTTCGTTCGAGCCTATGCTAACTAGCATAGAGGGCGGCGGCCCGCGCCCGCGAGGTGGTTGCCGATGATCCAGCCGAAGCCGAGGGCGGCGAGCAGGCCGTTGCCGGACATGTAGCCCTCGGCGGACGGGCCGGAGATGCCGCAGGCCGAGCCGCCTCCGGCGTACAGGCCCTCGATCCAGCCGCCGTCGCGGTGCTGGACGCGGCCGGTGGTGTCGACGACCAGGCCGCCCTGGGTGGTGAGGATGCCGTGGGTGACCCAGCCCGCCCGCAGGGGGAACTCCAGCCGACCGTGATCGACGCCGGACGGGTCCTCCGCCACCGAGACCACGCGGAAGTTCGCGAGCTCTTCGGCGAGCGCGTCCTCGGGCAGGGAGAACGCCGCGGCGAGTTCGGACGTCGACGCGTATCGGCCGAACGCGCCCGCGGCGGCGGACTCGCGCATCAGCTCCGAGTTCATCGCGGCCTCGTGCATGCGCTCGTCCCAGATGAGTACGGCGCGGCGGGACGGCTGCCGCGCGATGATCCGGCCCAGCTTGGAGTAGCCCTGGCCCTTCTCATCGACGAACCGCCGGCCGTCGACGCCGACGATCATCGCGCCGAGGAACGGCAGGACCGGGTTGAGGCGGGTGCCGTGGCCGGGGACGACGAGGCCGTGGCCGAGGTAGGCGGCCATGTTGCGGACGGCGGCGCCGAGTTCGATGCCCCAGGTGATCGCGTCGCCGGTGCTGGTGCTCACGCCGCCGTAGAAGGCGCCGACGGCCTGCGGGCAGTACTCGGCGAGCATCGTCGGGTTGTTGCCGAAGCCGTCGGCGGCGAGGACGACGGCCTTCGCGCCGACGCGGCGGCGCTCGCCGTTCTCCACCACCTCGACGCCGGTGACCTTGCCGTTCTCGCAGATGAGGCCGACGCCGGGGGTGTTGTCGACGAACGCGATGTTGTCGGCCGCCGCCACCGCCTGGCGCAGCGTGGCGACGAGACGGCCGCCGCCCGCCCGCCCCTTGTCGGTGTGCAGGCGCGGGACGCTCTGGCCCGAGCGGGCCATGTCGAGCCCGATCTCCATCGGGTGGCCCAGCTCGTCGCCGAGCCACTCGACGTACCGGGGGGCGGCCCGGCACAGTTCGAGCAGGATCGGCTCGGACTCGGGGTCCTTGCTCACCGCGAGGATGTCGGCGGCGTGCCGCTCCGGCGAGTCGTCGATGCCGGCCTCGCGCTGGAAGCGGGTGCCCCCGGCGGCGAGGCTGCCGCTGGAGAACTGGGTGTTGCAGCCCTCACGGGTGCTCTTCTCGTAGACGGCGACGACCAGCTCGGGGTCGCGGGCCGCGCGCAGGGCGGTCATGAGGCCGCACGCCCCGCCGCCGACCACGGCCACGTCCACCTCGTAGTCGGCGCTCATGCCTTGTCTCCGTAATAGAAGGCGCGGGCGGCCCTGACCAGGTCGGGGTCGGGCTTGGCGAAGTAGAGGCCCTTACGCGCCGGGTGCAGGCCGTTGCGGCGGCGGAACTCGGCGCGGGTCTCGGCGAGGGCGAGGGTCGCGCCGAGGGAGTCGATCACCGGCACGTCGTCGACGCGGGAGACGCCCTGGTCGGCGAGGAACACGTTCAGCGGGCCCTCGCCGGGGACGATCACGTCGGCTCCGGCGGCGATGGCGCGGCGGGCGGCGTCGCGGAAGGCGTCGATGAGCGGGCCGGGGTTGTCGTAGGCGGCCATCACGTCGGTGAACTCGGCCGCGACCTGCACGATGGGGCCGACGATCGAGCCGAAGCCGTACGCGGCCATGGTGCGGCGGAGCTGCGGTTCGAGGGCGGCGATGAAGTTGACGATGCCGACCCGGGGGCCGAGCGTCGCGGCGAACGCCACCGACGCGTTGCCGAACGCCACGACCGGGATGTCCACGAGCGTGCGGATGTCCTCGAAGCCGGTGTCGGGGAGGGTGGCGATGAAGAACGCGTCGTAGCCCTGCTCCTCGGCGGCGAGCGCCGCCCGCACGAACTGCTCACGATGCAGGTTCGTCAGGTACAGGTAGCCAATGTGGGTGCCGGGATAGGCGCCCGGGTACGTGCCCGGGGCCATGCCGTGCAGCTCCACCTCGGTGCCGGGCCGCGCCACCGCGTTGAGGTGCCGCTTCAGCGCGTCCCGATAGTGCGGCACGTCGTCGAGCACGGTGAAGCTCTGGTGCCAAATACGCATGTCACTTTCCTGCCGTTTGGTGATGGCGTTCGTGATGGCGGAGATGTCAGCCCTGCGCCGCTCGCCGCCCGGCGATGCGGCCGAAGACCGCGCCGCGCAGCACCGAGGTGGA
Organism: Thermopolyspora sp. NPDC052614; assembly: GCF_040678635.1. Taxonomy (NCBI): domain Bacteria; kingdom Bacillati; phylum Actinomycetota; class Actinomycetes; order Streptosporangiales; family Streptosporangiaceae; genus Thermopolyspora; species Thermopolyspora sp. NPDC052614. The sequence goes on along the minus strand of NZ_JBFATZ010000013.1, from coordinate 151,014 downwards.
GCCGGTGTAGTTGGTGTAGTACATGCCGGTCAGCTCGCCCGCCGCGTACAGGCCGGGGATCGGGTCGCCGTCCACGTCCAGCACCCGCGCGCCGTCGTCCGTCTTCAGGCCCCCGAAGGTGAAGACGTTCGACGCGATGATCGGGTACGCCCGGAAGGGCGCGTTGACGATCGGCCGGGCCCAGTTGGACTTCGGCGGCGTCAGGCCCCTGGTGGCGAGGCCGTCAACCTCAAGCGGCCGGTACTCGCCGCCCACACACGCCTCGTTGTAGGCGGCGACGGTCTCGGCGAGCGCGTCCGCCGGGACCTCCAGTTTGGCGGCGAGGGACGCCAGGTCGTCGGCCTCGATCGGCGGCTGGTCGGTGCGGATCGCGGCCGAGAAGTTCGGCACGTCGGCCCAGCCGGCATCGAAGATCGCGTACGCGATGCCGTCGGTCTGGGCGTGGATGCGCCGGGCGACGCGCTCGTACCAGGCGTCCACCGGGCCGGGGGCCTCGTCGGTGAAGCGCCGGCCCTCGCGGTTGACCAGGATCCCGTACGGGAACGCGAAGATCGCCGCCTCGGGCTGCCCGGAGCGCGGGTCCACCGGCTCGGCGTGGAACAGCGCGAAGTCGCCCGCCGTCGCCGCCCCGGCGGCCAGGCCCATCAGCAAGCCCTCGCCCTTGTTGTAGTGGCCGCCGCGCGCCACCGGCCGGGTGTGCCGCCCGCCGCGCCCGTGGTAGCGGGCCATCAGTTCGGGGTTGCCCTCGTAGCCGCCGCACGCCAGGACCACCCGGCCGCGCAGGTCGCCGCGTGCGGTGCGTACGCCGGTCACCTGGCTGTCCTCGACGATGAGCGCCCGCGCGGACGTCTCGTACCGGAACGTCACCCCGGCCTGCTCGCCCGCCGCGGTGAGGGCCTCGACCAGGGCGAGGCCGCCGCCGACCGGCATGAGCCGGGTCGTGGAGGTGGTGAGGAACGGCGTGGCGAGCGCCTCGAACCGCACCCCGTGGCCGGCGATCCAGCGGAGCGTCGGCCCCGCGTTCTCGGCGAGGGTGGCGACGACGTCCGGGTCGATGACACTCAGCGTGCGCGTCGGCGGCGACCAGGACGCGCGGTCGCGCAGCGACTCCACCATCAGGGACGGGTCGGGGTGACCCATGAAGTCGCCGAGCAGCGTCTCCTCGAAGTCGTCGGAGACCTCGTCGATCGACTTCATGCGCAGGAACGCCTCGGTGTAGCGGGTGTTGCCGCCGCTCTCGGCCCGGGACGCGCGCTCGGCGACGGCGACGCGGGCGCCGGACTCGGCCGCGGAGAGCGCCGCCGTGAGCCCGGCGACCCCGGAACCCACCACGACAACGTCGAACTCGTTGGATTCGGACATGTCCGCTCCTATGTGCTTGCTCGGAGGTCGGCGAGGAACCCGGACGACGTGCGGCCCGTTCACCAGGCGGACCAGCCGCCGTCGACGTACACGATCTGGCCGGTCATGTAGCGGCCCGCGTCGGAGGCGAGCAGCAGCAGCGGCCCCTCCAAGTCGGTCTCCGGGTCGCCGAGCCGGCCGAGCATGGTGCGCTCGGCGAACCAGCGCAGCCGCTCGGGGTCCTCGCCGAGCGGGGCCGTCATCCGCGTCGGGTAGAACACGGCCGGGGCCAGGCAGTTCACGGTGACGCCGTGCGGGCCGAACTCGGCCGCCATCGAGCGGGTCAGGTTGGCGATCCCGGCCTTGGACGCGTAGTAGGCCGACTCGGGGATCGGGCCGACGCGCTCGGCGTACACGGTGGAGAAGTTGACGATCGTGCCCCGACCCCGCCGGGTCATGACGCGGCCCGCCGCCCGGTTGAGGAGCCAGGTGCCGGTCAGGTTGACGTCGAGGACGCGACGCCACTCGTCCAGGGACGTGTCCTGCACCTCGCGGCGGAGCATCATTCCGGCGGTGTTCACCAGGATGTCCAGCCGCCCGTCGGGGTCGGCGGCGTGCGCCACCACCGCCTCGACCTGCTCCTCGCCGGTCACGTCGAAGCGCAGCGCGCGGGCCCGCACGCCGGTCGCCAGCAGCATGCCGAGCGTCGCGTCGAGGTCGGGGCCGCGCGACGGCAGGTCGGCGACGACCACCTCGGCGCCGCGCCGGGCCAGGGCGAGCGCCGCCTGCGCGCCGAGCCCGCCCTTGGCCGCGCCGGTGACCAGGGCGCGTCGTCCGGTCAGGTCGAAGACGTCCCTCATGCGGCCTCCTGGTACGCGGTGATCCCGGCGATGCGGCCGAAAATGGCCGATTTGCCGAGGGAGGTGCCGGTGACGTAGCCGGCCCCGTGGAAGCCGCCGGTCACCTCGCCCGCCGCGTACAGGCCGGGGATCGGGTCGCCGAACACGTCGAGCACCCGCGTCTCCGCGTCGACGGTGACGCCCGCGTAGGTGGCGAGCATCACCGCCGTGCACGGGTAGCCGTAGAACGGCGGCGTGACGATCGGCCTGCGTTCGCCCACCCCGCCCGACAGGGTCCGCCGGCCGAACCGGTCCGGCTCGCCCGCGGCGATCCGCGCGTTGTAGTCGCCGACGGTGGCCCGCAGCCGGTCGCCGGGGATGCCGAGCAGGTCGGCGAGCTCCTCCAGGGTGTCGGCCCGCTGGATCAGCCCGCCGCGCAGCCGCGGCTCGAAGTTGTAGATCGGCACGTCGGGGGTGGACGTGGCGAGCACCGGCGCGTCGAAGATCTGGAAGGCGATGCCCTCCGGCTGCGCCAGGCAGGCGTCCCCGATCTGTTTGTACGGCAGCGACTCGTCGGTGAACCGTTCGCCGTGGCCGTTCACCGCGATCGCGCCCTTGTAGACCGCGAGCAGTCCGTGGCCCTCCTCGGCGGGGGACGGCCACGGGAACACGCCGAAGGTCGCCTTGATGTACGGCAGGTCGGCGAGGCCCGCGCCGAGCTTGCAGGCCATCAGCAGGCCGTCGCCGGTGTTGCCGGTGCCGCCCGCCTTGACCGCCTTCGCCATGCGGGGGGCGAACCGGTTGAGCAGCGCCGGGCTGCGGGAGAAGCCGCCGGTGGCGAGCACCACCGCGCCCGCCCGCACCAGGTGCTCCGCGCCGTCCCGGTCGATGGCCCGCAGGCCGCTCACCCGGTCGCCGGTGACCTCCAGGCGCCGGGCCGCCCACCGGTAGCGGACCTCGGCCCCGCGCGAGGTGGCGACCCGCAGCAGGGCCTCGACCATCGCGGCGGTGTCCACCGGGTGGGAGCGCGGCACCGACTGGCCGGACGCGGCGAGCGGCGCGCCGAAGACGACGCCGTGCCCGCGCAGCCAGCGGTAGGTGGCGAGCTGCTCGCGGCAGTAGGCGTCCACGAGCGCGGTGTCGTTGCGGTGGCCGCCGACCTCCAGCAGGTCTCGGCGCAGCAGCTCGACGTCGTCGGTCACCCCGGCGGCGGCCTGCTCGTCGGTGCCCGCGTAGGCGTTCAGCCCCGAGCTGAGCACGGTGCTTCCGCCGGGCGTGGGGTTCTTCTCCAGCAGCAGCACCGACGCGCCGCGCTCGGCCGCGGTGGCCGCCGCGCTCGCCCCGGCGAGGCCGCCGCCGACCACCGCCACGTCGAAGCGCTCAGTCATCGGCGTACCTCTGCTCCAGCCTCTGCTCCAATTCGGCGTACGCGGGCAGCCCGAACAGGGTCTGCCGCTCGGCCCACGGCAGCAGGCGGTCGGCGCGGCCGCGGGTCTCGCCCGTGGCTGCGAGGTGGGCGAGCGCCTCCCGCCCGGCCCGCAGCATGCTGCGCATCAGGTAGTTGGCGAAAAGCGCGACGGTGAAGCCCAGCTCGGCCAGCTCGGCGACGCTCAGCTCCGGCGTCTTGCCGCCCTCGACGATGTTCGCCACGAGCGGCGTCCCGGCGAGCTCCGCGCCGATCGTCCGCATCTCCTCGACGGTGCGCGGCGCCTCGACGAAGAGCACGTCGGCGCCCGCCTCGGCGTACGTCGTCGCGCGGGCGATCGCGTCGTCCAGCCCGTACACGCCGCGGGCGTCGGTGCGGGCGACGATCAGCGGCCCGTCCTCCCCGCGGGCCGCCACCGCCGCCTCGATCTTCGCGCGCATCTCGTCGGCGGTGATCAGCTTGTGCCCGTCGAAGTGGCCGCACCGCTTGTCGAGGACCTGGTCCTCCAGCTGTACGGCGGCCGCCCCCGCGTCGGTGAGCATGCGCACCGTGCGCATCACCGCCAGCGGGCCGCCGTATCCGGTGTCGGCGTCCACGATCAGCGGCAGGTCGGTGGCCGACGCGAGCCGCCACACGTGCTCGACGACCTCCCGCTGCGAGATCAGCCCGATGTCCGGCAGCCCGAACTGGGCGTTGGCCAGCCCCGCCCCGGTGACGTAGGCGACCTCGAACCCGGCCTCCTCCACCAGCCGCAGCCCGGCGGCGTCGGTGACCCCGGGCGCGATGACGGTCCGCCCGGAGGCGAGCAGGGCGCGCAGGCGGGCACGGCGTTCCCCGGCGCTCGCGCCGGGCAGCACGGCGCGGGTCACGGGTGCACCTTCAGGGCCGTACGGACGATCGTGGGGGAGGCCACGGCCGGTCGTGGCTCGGCGGGGGGCATAGCGGTACCTCCGGTGCGTCGGTGCAGCCAAGGCGCGTGGCCGCGCGATTGTCATCTCCTGTAGCGGACACTACAGGGAGGCAATTGTTCGGTTACAGGAGGGTTGGGGAGTGTGTCTACTTTCCGGGTGGACGACGGACGGTCGATGTCAGAGCGCGACCTGCTCCCGACGGCCGCCGTAGCGGCCCCGGTAAAGGGGTCAGTGCCCGCCTGTAGCGTACGCTCTAACCTGTAGTGATCGTTACAGGGAGTTGGTTGTCCCGAACTTAGTCCGGGCAGCGTGTGATAGCAAGAGGGCGTGGCCCCCAAAACGGAACGACGAGCGCAAAACAGTGAGGAATCCCGCCGCAGGATCCTCCAGGCCGCCGCCGAGATCTCCGCCGAACGCGGTTACGACGGAACCAGCCTCGCCCTGGTGACCAAACGCTCCGGCCTGCCCGCCAGCTCGGTCTACTGGCACTTCGGCAGCAAGGACGAACTCCTCGCCGCGGTCATCGAACACAGCCACCGCGAATGGCTGCCCGACGTCCCCCCGTGGCAGCCCCCCGCCCCCGGCATCGACCGCCTCCAGCACTTACGCCAAGTGCTGCGTCGCGCGGGCCAGAGCTTCGCCGCCCACCCCACCTTCATGCGCCTGGGCCTCATGCTCATGCTGGAACGCCGCGTCGTCGAACCCGCCGCCCGTGCCCGCTTCGTGCGCATCCGCGAGGAAACGCTCAAGGAGATGAGCGAATGGTGGGCCGCCGTCCTTCCCCCGGAGGTCCAGGAGCGCCGCCCCGGCATCGCCCTGCGCCTGGCCCAGCTCAACATGGCGGCCTCGGATGGGCTCTACGCGATGTCCTCGGGGCACGGCGAGTCCCTCGACCTGATGGAACTCCACGACCTCCTCGCGCTCGCACTCGACGCCGTGGCGGAACGTATCATCCAGGAGGTGGCGGAGGAACTCGCCGAGGCGTAACGGCTAGAGACGCACCTCCTGACGGAGGAACGCGACGTACGCGATCCCGAAGATCACTGCCGTCAGCGCCACGAGCGCGGCGAGCTGCGGCCAGACCAGCAGCAGGCTCTGCCCGAGCGGAAGCCGGCTGGGAACCGCACGAAACGCCTGCTCGGGCAGGATCACGCCGAGCGTGCGCAGCTCCGGGGTGAGCAGGGCGGCCGTGACCTCCTCGTACAGGAAGGCGGGAGAGACGCGCCCGAGGGCCTGTTGCAGCTCGGCGTTGTCCACCGTGTCCGGCGTGGTGAACGCGCCCGCCACCATCTGCACGATCAGCCCGGCGAGCAGCGACAGCACCAGCCAGGCCCCGATGCCGGTCAGCGCTGCGGTGGCGGCGCGGTGCAGCAGGATCGACAGCATCAGGGCGAAGGCCAGCCACACCCCGATGTACACGCACGACACCACCAGGTAGACGAGCAGCCGGGCGATCTGGTCGGGCTTGGGCACGATGCCGAGCCGGATGACGCCGACCGCGGCGACCAGCGCCATCAGCGCCGTGAGCAGCATGCCGATCACGGCTAGGCCGGCGACGAACTTGCCGTTGACGACGTCGTCGCGGTGGATGGGCTGGGCCAGCAGGCGGGGGAGCGTGCGCTGGGAGCGTTCGGAGCTGACCGCGTCGAAGCCGAACGCGATGCCGAGCAGCGGCCCGATCAGCGCCACGAAGTTCACGAACGCGAACGGCGTGTTCTCGATGGCTACGGTGAACAGCTTCAGAAACAGCGCGGGGTCGTCGGTGGCGGCCGAGGCCACGTCGCGGATCCGGCCGCCGGCCGCGTAGACGGAGGCGATGCCCGTGACGGCGAGCAGCCCGGCCACGACGAGCATGCGGGCCGAGCGCAGATGGTCGGCGATCTCCTTGCGCGCCACCGTGAGCCACCCCGGCGCGAGCGCGGTGTCAGTTGATCTGGTCATGGAAGTACCGGTGGTAGATCTCGTCCAGATGGCTGCTGCGCTGCCGCAGGTGCAGCAGTGTGTGGCCGGAGCCGACCAGGGTCTCGGCGATCCGCCCGCGTACGTCGGCGGAGCACACGGCGACGAGCAGATCGCCTTCGCGGTCCACCCGCTGGACCGACTCCAGTTCGGCGACGCGCTGCGCCGCCCGGTCGACGTCGCCCGCGACCTCGATCTCGGTGATGGTGCGGCCCTCGGCGAGCCGCTCGGACAGCTCACGCACCGACCCGGCCGCGACGAGCCGCCCGCGCACGAAGATGCCGACCCGGTCGCACACCTCCTGCACCTGGTAGAGCAGGTGGGAGGAGAGCAGCACGGTCATGCCGCGCTCGTCGCGCAGCCGCCGGATCAGCGACAGCACGAGCTGCACGCCCTCGGGGTCGATGGCGATCGTCGGCTCGTCGAGGATCATCACCGAGGGGTTCTTGACCAGGGCGTCGGCGATGCCGAGCCGCTGCAGCATGCCGCGCGAGTAGGTGCCCGCGCGGGCGTCGCCCGCGTGACTCAGGCCGACCTGCTCCAGCGCCTCGGAGATGCGGTCCTCGGCGCGGCGCAGGCCGTTGAGCCGGGCGGTGTAGCGCAGGTTCTCCCGGCCGGTCATCGACGGGTAGAAGCCGACGGCGTCCGGGACGTACCCGACCTGCTGTTTGACCTTGAGCGCCTGAGTGGCCGGGTTCATGCCGAGCACCCGCACGCTGCCCGAGGTCGGCTCGATCAGGCCGAGCAGGGTGAGGATCGTGGTCGTCTTGCCCGCGCCGTTCGGCCCGAGCAGCCCGAACACCTCGCCCCGCCGTACCCGCAGGTCGAGCCGGTCGACCGCGGTGACGTCGCCGTATCGCTTGGTCAGCCGGTTGATGGTGATGACGTCGTCGGTGTGGGTGGCGACGTCGGTGTGGGTAGGGGCGCTGTCGTCCATGCCCGCCTCGCCCCGCCGTCAGCGGCGTCCGTAGACGCGGAAGACGTACCAGAGGCCGCCGGCCACGAGCAGGATCACCAGGATGCCGACGAGCCCCCACCACTGGGAGGTCTCCACGGTGTAGCGGATGTCGACCGAGGAGCTCTGCCCGTCCTTCTCCGCCCGCAGGGTGACCATGTAGTCGCCGGTGACGGCGTCGCCCGACGGGGTGATGACCGCGTTGACCCGGGCCGACCGCTGCGGCTCGATGTTCACGGTCGAGGGCTCGAAGGTGACCTCCCAGCCGCTCGGCGGCGAGCCGGTGAGGGTGACGCCGTTGAGCGGGGCCGAGCCCTTGTTGGTGACCACGACCGGGACGCGGGTGCGGTCGCCCGAGGTGCCCGAGGCGTTGAGCCGGTCGTCGGGGGTGCTGAGCTCCACCTCGACCGTGCCGGTGATCTCGGCCGCGAGCTCGGCGACGGCCTCGCGCCCGCCGCCGCTGACGCCCAGGCGGATCGGGTACGTCCCGGCGGTGAGGTTGTCCGGCGGGTCGGCGGAGACGCTGATCGTCTCGCTCGCGCCGCCGTCCACGGTGACCGTGGTGGCGCGCTGCTGCGCGGTGGGGTTCGCCGAGACGTTCCAGCCCGACGGGCCCTGCACCGTCAGCGCGTACGTGGTCTTGCGCGCGGTCTCGTTGCGCAGCGTGACGTTGTATTCGAAGGTGTCGGTCGGCTTGCCGGTGAGCTTGGCGAACTCGGCCTCCAGCTTCACCGAGCCGGAGCCGCCGCCGCGCACCTTCAGCGACAGCGGGAGCCGGGCCCGCAGCCCGCCGGGGCCCGTCGCGGTGACCGTGACCTTGCCGGTGCCCTTGGCGTCGCCGGGCACGGTCACGTCCAGGGTGACGTCGGTACGGCCCCCGTACACGCTGGATACGACGAATCCGCCGCCGCGCAGCGTGCTCTTCCAGCCCTTGGGGGCGTCGACGTCGAGCCCGACCCGGCCGGCGGGGGAGGAGTTGACTTTGATCTCGAACGACACCTGCCCGCCCGGCTCGACGACGACGGAGGGGTAGGGCGTGGAGAGGGTGAGCATGGCCTGTGCGTCGGTGGCCTGAGCGTACGCGGGGGCGGAGGCGGCGGTCAGGCCGAGGACGGCCGCCAGGGCGCACGCGAAGAAGCGAAGCAGCGACATCATCACCAGCCGTCCATTCGGAAAGTCGGAGATACTTGTCGTCGAGTTCGAACGAACTTATAACTCCAGGTATAAAATTTTTGCAAGAAAGTCGTTCGATGTGGTTATCTGACGGTCATCATCGTGTGACCTGGCGTGGGGTGCAGGGTCGGGGCCGCGCCCGGACGAGGAGGTCATGATGTCCAAGCTTCCGTTCGACGACGAGCACGCGCCGCTGTATTCGCTGGGCCAGGTCGCCGACATGCTCCAGGTGCAGCAGGCGTTCCTGCGGCGGCTCGACCAGCACGAGGTGGTCAGCCCGCGGCGGTCCTCCGGCGGGCAGCGCCGCTACTCGCGCCACGACATCATGGTCGTCCAGCACGTCACCCGCATGGCCGACGAGGGCATGACCCTCATCGCCATCCGCCGCATTCTCCAGCTCGAACGCGAGCTCGCCGACCTGAAGCGGCAGCTCGAACAGGCCCAGGCGCGGCTGTCGGAACTGGAGGATTCGGGGCTGGAGAACTCGGGGCTGGAGAACTCGGGGCTGGAGAACGCCGATGGCGCGGACGTCAGTCCGTGACCTGGAAGAAGCCGTGCGCGCCCGCTTCGGCGTGGCGCATGTCGTGGTCGACGAACGGGTAGTGGCCCGGCTCGGGGAAGACCGTCTCGACGAAGCCGCCCTGCGCGGCGGCCAGGTCGAGCACCTGGGAGCCGCCGTCGTCGCCACGGCGCAGCAGGTAGGAGCCCTCCTTGTAGACGGTGTCGAACTGCGCGCCGACGATGTGGAACGCGGTCCCGGAGGCCGGCCCGGCGGCGACGACCCAGACGCGTACCCGCTCGCCCGTCCGGGCGGCGAGCGGCGCGTGGTCGTACTGTGCGGCAACGCCGTTGAACATCCATCCGTCGGGGCGGCCGTCACGCATCTTGGCCACCTGGGTGGTCTCGCCCGGCTTGCCGACGTACAGCTCGCCCTGGACCAGCACGTACTCGCGGTCAACGTGCGGCAGATCGGGTGGGTCGATGATGACCGCCCCGTACATGCCGTTCGCGATGTGCTGCAGCATCGGCATCGTTGAGCAGTGGTAGAGCCACGCCCCCGCGTGCTCGGCCTTGAACCGGTAGGTGAGCCGCTCGCCGGGCTCGATCGTGCGCATCGGCCGGTCCGGCGCGAGCGATCCGGCGTGGAAGTCGATGCCGTGCCCCATCGTGCCGTCGTTCACGAACGTGACGGTGAACACGTCGCCGACCTTGCCGCGCAGCACCGGCCCGGGGACCGTGCCGCCGAAGGTCCACATGCGCTGCCGTACGCCGGGCGCGACCTCGACGTCCGTCTCGACGGCGTGGATCTCCACCTTGTGCTCGGTGCCGCCCGGGGCCGGTCGCAGCGTCGCGTCGTACGGCTTCCACCCCGCGCTCATCGGAGCCGCCAGGTCGAGCGGGCCGTCGTTGGACGCCGCCGACGAGTGCATAGCCGGATCGTGCCCGGCGGCCGGGTCCTGCGCCGCCTGCGGTGCGGCGGAGGCGCCGGTGACGTTGATGCGCATGGTCATCCCGGCGGCCCGGTGCCCGGCGATCGTGCACCAGCCGTCCACCGGCCCGGTCAGCTCGGGAATCGTCAGCGTCGCCGACTGCCCGGTGCGCAGCGTCGGCGTCTGCTGCCCGGTGGCGAGGCGCAGGTCGTGCCGTTGCGCGTCCTTGTTCGTGACCCGCAGGACCAGGCGGGTGCCCGCCGGGGCCTCGATCGTCGAGGGGACGATGCTCATGCCGACCAGCGTGACGTCCACCGTCTGGGTGCCGCCGGCGGTCACGGTGCGGGTCTGCGGCTGCGTGCCGCCGGTCGCCGACACAGCCACGGCGAGCAGCGTCGCCAGCACGCCGACCGCGACGCCGCCCGCCGCCGGAGGGATCCGCAGGTTCCGCGACCGCGCCACGGCCACGACCGCGAGCAGCACGAACACGGCCAGCGCGGCGACGACCACGCACCAGGCGGCGGTCCGGACCGGGCCGGGCGCGGGGAGGGCGGCGATCACCAGGCCGACGTTGACGGCCGCGAGCCGTACGACCCAGGCCCGTTCCAGCAAAGCGCCGTTGCGCTTGAGGACGGCGGGGCCGCCGCCGAGCACGACCGGCAGAAGGAAGGTGAGCGCGCCCACGAGCGTCTGGCCGACGAATCCGGCCAGCACCGCGGGCAGCACCTCCTCGATCGCCTCGATCACCCGCTCGGGCGGCCGGGTCGCGACCACGGCGAGATCGGCGGCGAGGGCCACGACGAACCAGGCGGTGCCCGCCGCCAGCAGGTACGAGGCGGCGGTGTGCGGGGGGCGCCGCCGGGCCGTGCGGAGGAACGGCACGAGCGTGAGCGCGGCGGCGGTCGCGTAGAGCAGGAGCCCCAGGGCGGCGATCCAGCGCGCCCCGGCGAGCAGCCCGCCGACGGTCACCGCGAGCCCGGGTACGGCCATGCGCACCGACAGCCGGGCGATCCGTCCGACCCCGTCGGCCACCTGCGTCCGCAGCACCGTCGGCCACAGCGTGAACAGCGTGCCGAGCACGGCCAGGCCCACCCAGCCGAGCAGGTTGGCGTGCACGTGCGCGGCGATCAGCCGCTCCTCGCCCGCGCCGGTCACGTGCCCGGACAGCATCAGCGCGCCCAGCGTGCCGCCGGTGACGAGGGCGGCCCCGGCCCAGGCGTACCAGGTCACCACGTGCGAGAACCGTCCCGCGAGCGCGCCCCGCGACCAGACGATCAGGCAGCCGACGTGCGCGCCGATGACCGCGACGACGATCGCCGCACCGGCGATGCCGACGGCCTCGGGGCCGGTCGACGCGCCGGTGAGCACCGCCGCCACCCCGGCGTTCAACGCGATCAGCCGTGCGGCCCGCCACCGGGCGGGCGGCTCGGCGAGGCGCAGCAGCGCGACCGCGAAGTGCTCGGTCCAGGTCACGATGGCGTTGGTGACCGCGCCGAGCAGGAACACGTGCAGCGCCAGCCACCGTGGCGCGGGCAGCCCGCCGTGCGCGACGGCGGCGACCGCGGTCAGCGCGAGCCAGCCCAGCACCACCGCGTTCGCGATCGCGTGCCAGCGGGCCCGGCCGTGCCGCGGCTGGGGCGGGCCGGGCCGGGATCCGGCTGGTTCGATGCGCACGTCCACCGAGGTCATGACGACTCCATCGAGCGAGAACCAGAGTCCCGAGAACGGGGGCTCCGAGAAGGTGAGCCCTGGGAAAGTGAGTCCTGGGAAGCAGAGCCCCGAGAACCAGAGCCCTGGGAACGGGAGAGCAACGCAGCGCCCGCCGCGCAGGCCACGAACCCGGCCAGCGCGAGCTCGCCGAGCACCCCGCCGAGCGCGCGGCCCGCGGCGATGCCGGCCAGGTCGCCGGCCACCCGGACCAGCAGCGCGACGTGCAGCAGGGCGAGCGGGGCGTACAGCACCGGCCGGTACGGCAGCCGCACCCGGAGCACGGCCGGAAGGATCACCGGTGCGTGGCCGAACACCATCGACATCACGAACCCGAGGAACACCGCGTGCAGCGCCGCGTCGTAGAACTCGCCGTCGGGTCGGCCCGCGATCATCCACAGCATCCCGCCCACGGCCAGCCAGCCGTACCCACTGAGCAGGCAGACAGCCGCATACCTGGGCAAACCACTGCCGCGTACGGTGCGGCGGGCCACGTCGTACACGCCCAGCCACACCGCCAACGCGAGCATGCCCATCCCGGTGATCCGCCATCCCGCGCCAGGCTGCGGAACCGAGATGAGCACGCCCGCGGTCAAAAGGCCCGCCGTGGCCATGAGCCCGTCACTCGCCCGCCGCCGGAGAAAGGCCACACGCGCCAACTCCAGCCGCTCCCCGGCGATCGTGAGGACGAGGAAGGCCATCATCCAGGGCACCAGGTCGGCGACCTGATGTCCGCGGATCCACAGCAGGCCGCCGGCGTACCAGGCGACGGCCCCGGCCATCTGCACGATGACCTCGCGGCCGGGCCGCCGCTCCAGCACGACGACGACATAGACGGCGATGAGCCATCCCGCGGCGGCGGTCAACGCCCACCGGCCCACCGGCGCGAATCCCACCGCCAGCGCGATCGCCCCGGCCCCGGCCAGCGCGGGCGCCGCGTACGCCCACACCCGCCGGACCGCGACCGCCCGCTCCAGCGCGATCAAGGTACCCAGAAATCCCAGCGCCATCAACGGCCCGTGCTGCGCCGCGAACCCCGCCCGCGGCACCGCGGGCCCCACCTCCAGCAGCCCCAGCCCGCCCCACAACCCGGCCACGAGCGCCAAAGCGCCCCCGGCCAGCAGCGGCAAGCGCCCCACGGCAACCCGCTGCTCCCGCCCGGCACCGCCGGCCCCGGGCCGGGCCTGCGCGGTCGAAGCAAGGCCGGTACGCCGCGCATCGGTGGCGACCGGCGTGACCGAATCGGCGGTGCCGAGCCGGGGCGTGGGGGTGCGCGAGTCGTTCATCGGAACTCTTCGTCCTGCGGCTCAAATGTGACGACGCAGACGCCGGGGCGGACGAAGCGCCGCAGGGAGGCCGCGGTGATCGGGGCTCCCAGGTCGGCCAGCGCGCCCTGCATCAGTCCCAGGTGAACTCCGCAGACGACCTCGGGGTTCGCCTCGGCGAGTTCGCGAAACGGGCATCGGTGCAGGTCGATGTGGGAGCCGTCGGGGGCCAGGCGCGGCTCGAAACCGGCATCCGTAAGCAGGGCGACGATCCGCTCGGTCGCGATGGCGGCGTCGACGCCACGAAGCGCGCCGGACGCGCCCCCGCTCCCCGAGCCGGAGCCCGCGTCGGACAGGGCGGCAAGACCGGTCCTCGTCTCGTCCCCGATTTCCAACCCGAGCGCGGACGCGGACCCGGACCCGCTCGGGGACGTGGGCCCGGACGCGTCGCGCGTGTCGTCCGGCCCGGGTTCGCCGCCGTGCTCGGCGTCGGAGCGGTGGCCGAGGGTATGCACGCCCTCGTGCGCGATCCGCCGTCCGTACGCCCGCCCCGCGGCGACGGCGGCGGCGCCGGAGTGGGCGGACGGATCGTTCCCGGTCAGGTAGGTGATCAGGACCTCGGCCAGCAGGCGATAGTTGCGCCGCTTGTCCTCGCCCTCCTCCTCACGGCCGAGCTTGGCCGTGGCCGTGTAGAGCAGGCGGGGCCGTCCGGGACGCTCGCGGTCCTCGGTGCGGCCGGTCGCGTACCCGTGCTCCACGAGCAGGGCGAGGTGGGCCCGCACGGTGTTGGGGTGCAACCCGACCTCGGCGGCGATCTCGGGGATGGCCAGCGGGCGACCGGCCCGGCGAAGGGTCTCCAGGACGGCCACTCGGCTCACGTCCGCCAGCACCCGGTGGGCGTGCGGGTCGATCTGCGCGACGTGTTCGCTGCTGTGCTCGGTCACACATTGATTTTGCACGGTCTGCGTTGTAAATACAACGTGCATCGTAAAAACTATCCTTGATCGATCCGGTCGACCGCCGGAACCCGCAGAGGAGCCCGTCATGACCGCTCAAACCACGGACACCAACCAGCCATCCGCGCAGAACGTCACACTTCAGGCGATCCGCGACCACCACCAGCGGCTCGGCCAGACGATGGCCCAGCACGCCCTCACCCTCCGCCGCGACATCGACCGCCTCGCCTCGCCGTACCCGCGCCGGGCCCAGTTGGTCGCGTTCTGCTCCGCCGAGGTGCTCCCGCACGCGCTCGCCGAGGAGGCGACGCTCTACGCCGCGGGCGCCGACCTGCCCGAGACCCGCCTGCTGGTGCGCGCCATGACGGACGAGCACGCCGTGCTGCGCGAACTCCTCTCCGAACTGGAGCAGGCGAGCACGAACGCCGAGATCGCCGGAGCCGCCACCGCCCTCGACGTCCTGTTCCAGGTCCATCTGCGCAAGGAGAACGACATCCTGCTCCCCGCCCTCGTGGACGCGGACGTTGACCTCGCCACGCTGCTCGACGGCATGCACGTGATCCTCGGCGACCACGGCCAGGACGCGCCCGCCCACCAATGCGGCTGCGGCGGCCACGGTCATGGGCACGGTCACGGTCACGGTCACGGGCACGCCCAGCCCGCCGCCCACCAGTGTGCCTGCGGCGGCCACGACACCTCCGGCGACCCGAACGCGCACGTCGAATTGGTGGACGGCGAGTTCGACGTCCGGCTGCTGCCGCACCGCGATCGGCACGAGCGGATCTTCGGCACCTACGACGCCCTCGCCCCGGGAGAGGCGTTCGTGCTCGTCAACGACCACGACCCCAAGCCGCTCTACTACCAGTTCGCCGCCGAGCACACCGGCGAGTTCTCGTGGGAGTACCTGGAGACCGGCCCCGAGGAGTGGCGGGTGCGCATCGCCCGTCTCTGACCGCCCCGCGTACCGGCGGACGGGCCGATTCCCCGTACGGCAGGCCCGCGCCGACGATCCCGAGCCCGTGCGCCTCGCGCCGGTCGCATCGGGTCGTCGGCGCGGCACGGCCGGGCCGTTTTCCGGAGGGACGCCTTCGCCGCCGGGCTGCTTCGCAAGGCGACCACGCCGAGGCCATCGAGACCGGCCAAGACGACGAGCGCGATTCACCCGTACGGCGGTGGAGCGATTCACGCCCCTCCGCCTCGGAGAGAACCGTGCCTTCCCCGTCATCGGCTGACCGCCTTCCCGGAACGCCGAAGCAATGGTCGTCACCGGCGACGAATGACATGTCCGACCGAACCGCCATCGGCCCCGACACGAAAAGGGCCGAAGGACCCATATCGTCGTGCTCTTGGTCCACTTGCGGAGGGAAGCGACCCTCGCCTGCTCCGGAGACCCCGCGCCATCCGAGGTCATCCCCGCAGATCACGGCCGAGGCCGACCCGGGCGTCACCCCCTGCCCGATAAGGCGGTATACGACGAACCGAATGTGATCAGGACAATCGGTCCACCGATTTGGGACCAAAGTCCCCATCCCCGGCGCCTTACGGAGCGGGATGATCAAAGCATGGTGCGATTCAGGTCAACCCATATGGTTTCGGATGCCTCCGCCATGAGTCCCGCAGAGGGGGTCGGAGCCCCGGTTGTGCCGCCGGAGGGACGGCTTCGGCCACGACCTTGATCGCGCCGCGAAGGACATGTGTCTCCGTCGCCCGTGAACCATCACGGGAGGCGGAGACACATGATTGTCGGGCCATCCGGGCCTAAGCGGCCATGGGTTCACCGGAGGGGCTATCCATGACCGAAGTCCAGGAGACCGTTTCTGCCATGCGTCACGCCGCCCACCCTCTGATCATCCAAGGCGGCATGGGAGTCGGCGTCTCGGGCTGGAAGCTGGCTCGCGCCGTCGCCAGGACCGGTCAGCTCGGGGTCGTCTCCGGGGTCGCGCTGGACCTGCTGCTCGCCCGTCGCCTCCAACTCGGCGACCCCGACGGCGACGTACGGCGAGCCCTCGCCGCCTACCCGCGCCGCAAGGCCGCCGAACGCATCCTCGACCGCTACTTCGTGCCCGGCGGCATCCCCAAGGGGCGCCCTTTTCGCCCCATCCCCCGCCTGGGCGTACGCCCCAACCCCTGGCGTGACGAGCTGCTGGCGGCGGGCAACTTCGTGGAGGTCTGGCTCGCCCGCCAAGGCCACGACGGCCCGATCGGCGTCAACTACCTGGAGAAGATCCAGCTCGCCACCCCGGCCTCCGCGTACGGCGCGATGCTCGCCGGCGTGGACTACGTGCTGATGGGCGCGGGCATCCCCAGCGAGATCCCGGCCCTGCTCGACGCCCTCGCCGCCGGCCGCCCGGCGAACCTGTCGATCACCGTCGCCGGAGCCGACACCCCGCACGTCATCACCTTCGACCCGGCGACCCTCGCCACCCCGCCGGGCACGCCCCCGCCGCGCCGCCCCCGCTTCCTCGCGATCGTCTCCGCCGCGATCCTCGCCGTCCACCTGAGCCGATCCCCGGCCACCCGCCCCGACGGCTTCGTCCTGGAGTCCCCCGTCGCGGGCGGCCACAGCGCCCCACCCCGGGGACGCATGCGCCTCGACGACACCGGCGAACCCGTCTACGGCCCCCGCGACCGCATCGACCTTGACAAGGTCGCCGCCCTCGGTCTGCCGTTCTGGCTGGCGGGCGGCCACTCCACCCCCAAGGCGCTCGCCGAGGCCCTCGCCGCCGGCGCGTCCGGCATCCAGGTCGGCACCGCCTTCGCCCTCTCCCGCGACTCCGGCCTGGACCCCCGGGCTCGGGCCCGCCTGCTCAAGGACGCCGCCGACGGCACCCTCCAGGTGCGCAACGACCCGAGCGCCTCGCCCACCGGCTTCCCGTTCAAGGTGGCCCGCCAGCCCGGCACCCTCTCCGAGCAGGACGTCTACGAGCGCCGCCCCCGCCTGTGCGACCTCGGCTACCTGCGTACGCCGTACCGCAAACCCGACGGCGAGATCGGCTACCGCTGCCCCGCCGAGCCCGTTGACACGTTCCTCCGCAAAGGCGGCACGGTTGAGGAGGCGACCGGCCGCCAGTGCCTGTGCAACGCCCTCACCGCCACGATCGGCCTCGGCCAGACCCGCGCGGACGGGTACGTCGAGCCGCCCCTGCTCACCCTCGGCCAGGACCTCGGCTTCCTGCCGCACCTGCCCTCCGCCGACTACGGCGCCGCCGACGTCGTCGAGTACCTCCTGAGCGGCGGCACGGCCGACGCCTCCGCCGCACCGGACGACGCCGAACAGCGGCCGTCGAGCGCGCTCTCGCCGACATGACGGGACCTTCGCCCCAATTCGGAAGGGCCATCGGCACTGCATGGCGCCCATCCGGACCCTCCACACTCGTTCACCGAACCCGCAAGGGCGACGACCGACTTCACCAGGGGAGTGCACGATGACCGATCTTCGGGGGCCGGCCGTGATCCTGCTGACGGCCGTCGGCGCGGCCATGCTCACGGCCGGTCCCGTGATGGTGGCCCGCGGCCGAGGCGGCAAAGCCGAGATCCGCCAGGAACTGGCCGACCAAAAGATCACCTTCCCGGAAGCCGACAAACTCCCGCCCGACCTGACCCGCCACGCGGGTTCCACGGTCTCCACCGGCCCCCAGGCCAAGGCCTTCGCCGACATGATCGCCGGAAACGTCCTCCAGGCCACCGGCGGCCGCACCTACGCCGAGATCAGCGCCGAGCTCGCCACCCGCCGCGACGACGAGAAACTCACCGCCCTACGCCAGACCGCCTTCATGGGCCAAACCCTCCGCGCCGGTTTGATGAGCGCGTACCAGGCCTGGCACCTCACCACCCTCGTCATCGCCCTCGGCCTCGCCTTCATGGCCATCGGCGCCGCCCTCGTCATGACCGCGGCCGTCCTCGCGACCTCCGGCTGACCACGGCCCTAAGTGAGAGGCCCTAAGAGGCCCTAAGAGATGCCCTGGGCCTTGCTGAGGAGGCGCTGGGCGATGACGACGAGGGCGAGGAAGACGCCACTGACGACCTGCTGGACGGAGGAGGTGAGGTTGCCGACCTGGTTGATGAGGCTTTGGATGACGCCCATCAGCAGGACGCCGGCCATGGTGCCCGTGATGCCCCCGACGCCGCCGGTGAGGAGCGTGCCGCCGATGACGACGGCGGCGATGACGTCGAGTTCCAGGCCGATGCCGAGGATGGTGACGCCGGAGGAGAGGCGGGCGGCGTTGAGGACGCCGGCGAGGCCGGCGAGCAGGCCGGACATGAGGTAGACGAGGACCTTGGTGCGGGCGACGGGGACGCCCATGAGTGCGGCGGCGTCCTCGTTGCCGCCGATGGCGTACACGTTCTGGCCGAAGCCGGTGCGTTGCAGCAGGAGCATGCCGAGCAGGGCCAGCAGCACGGTGATGTAGACCGGGTAGGTCAGGCCGAAGAAGCCGTCCTGGCCGAGGGCGGCGAAGATGGGGTCCCGCACCAGGTACGTCGTGGCGCCCTCGTTGGAGATGGCGAGCATGAGGCCGCGTACGCCGAGCATCCCGGCGAGGGTCACGATGAAGGGGGCCATGCCGGTGCGGGCGATGATGAGGCCCTGGACGAGGCCGACCAGGCCGCAGACGGCGAGGGGGAGGGCCAGGGCGGCGAGCGGCCCCGCCGGGGAGGCGTAGGCGGCGAGCACGCCGCCGAGGACGAACAGCGAGCCGACCGACAGGTCGATGCCGCCGCTGATGATGACGAAGGTCATGCCGATCGCGATGATCGCGGGGAAGGCCGACGACACGATCACGCTGGCCGCGTTGCCGGTGGTGGCGAAGGACTCGAAGGCCACCGAGCCGAACGCGACGAGCACGGCCAGCACCATGAGCGCGCCGTGCTGCTGCAGCAGGCGGCTCACCCGCTCGCGCAGCACGCCCTCCTGCTCGACCGCCGCGTCCGGGCCGGTCGCCGGGGAGGGAACGACCGCCTTGGACGCCGTCGATGTGGAAACCGACGCGGACGATCCTGTGGACGACATGGGCGACGGGGACGACATGGGCGACGGGGACTCGGTCATCGCTTGCCTCGCTCCCGGGTGGCGTAGACGGCGGCGAGGATGATGGCCGCCTGGACCATCTGGGTCCACGACTGGGGCAGGTTGTGCTTGATCAGGGTGGCGGCGAGTAACTGCATCAGCAGCGCCCCCATCACGGTGCCGAGGACGCGGATGCGCCCCCCGGTGAGCGGCGTACCACCCACCACCACCGCGGTGATCGCCGACAGCTCCATGTAGAGGCCGAGCGAGGTCGGGTCGCTGGCCTGCAGCCGGGCGGTCGCGAGCACCCCGGCGACGGCGGCGAGCACGCCCGAGATCACGTACACGATGAGCAGCACCCGCTTAACCGGCAGACCGGACAGCTCGCTCGCCGCCCGATTGCCGCCGATGGCGACGACGTGCCGCCCGAACGTGGTACGCCGCACCAGGAACGCCACGGCGAGCGTCAGCACGGCCGCGACGATCACGATCACCGGGACGCCCGCGATCGAGCTGCTGCCCAGGGCGATCAGGTCGGGGTTGCGGAACTCGACGAGCTGCGGCACGAGCACGTTGGCGAGGCCGCGGATGCCGACGAGCAGGGCGAGGGTGGCCACGATCGGCTGCACCCCCACGTACGCCACGAGCGACCCGCCGGCCGCGCCCGCCACGGCCCCGGCGAGCAGCGCCATCGCGATCGCGGGCAGCGCGCCGTACCCGAGATAGAGCACGACCACGGCGGCGGCGAGCGCCATCACCGAGCCGACCGACAAATCGATGCCCTCGGTGCCGATGACCAACGCCATCCCGAGCGACACGATCACGATCGGGGTGACCTGGACGAGCTGGGTGCGGAAGTTCCCCACATCGAGGAAGTTCGGCGTGAACAGGATGTTGAACGCGAGCAGCGCGAGCACCGCCGCGTACACGCCGTACTCCTGCAGCCAGGCCAGCACCCGCTCGCGATCGAGCCGGTCCGGCGCGGCAGCGGTCTCAGCAGCCATCAAGCCCCGCCTCTCGCTTCCCCGGTACGGCCCGCGCCCCGGCCGGCCATCCGGCGCGCGTCGCCGACGGCGATATCCACTCATTTACCCCGAAGGCTTGTCCTACCGGCATCTCGTTCACTGCGAATCGTCCTCTCCCGGCGCATCCGAGGGCCCGTCCGGGTACTCGCCAGAAGGCTCATCCGGGGGCTCATTGGGGGGCTCATTGGGGGGCTCAGCCGAATGGGCGGCGATCGACGCCATGATCGCCTGCTCGGTGATCTCTTCGCCGCGCAGCTCGCCGACGACCGCCCCCTCGCGCAGCACGACCACGCGGTCGGAGCCGTCCACCAGCTCCTGCAGATCGGAGGAGATCAGCAGCACCCCCAGCCCCTCCTCGGCGAGCTCGTCGATGAGCGCCCGCACCTCGGCCTTCGCGCCGATGTCGATCCCCCGGGTGGGCTCGTCGAGCAGCAGCGCCCGCGGTTGTACGGCGAGCCACCGCGCGAGCAGCACCTTCTGCTGGTTGCCGCCCGACAGCTCCGACACCCGCTGATTCGGCGAGGCCGCCTTGATGCGCAGCCGCCGCATGAACGCCGCCACGATCCGGTCGATGCGCTCATCGGAGACGATCCCGGCACGGGAGAGCCGGGGAAGCGCGGCGAGCGCGATGTTCTCCCGCACCGACAGGGTGGGCACGATGCCCTCGGCCTTGCGATCCTCCGGCAGCAGGCTCACCCCGGCCCGGATGGCCGACCCCGTGGTCCGATGCCGCAGCGGCCGTCCCGCCACGAGCACCTCGCCGCCGTCCAGGGGCAGCGCGCCCACGATGGCCTTCGCGGTCTCGCTGCGCCCCGCCCCGAGCAGCCCGCCCAGCCCGACGACCTCGCCCGGCCACACGGCCACCGACACCTCGTGCAACTGATGACGGCGGGTCAGCCCGCGCGCCTCCACCACCGGAACGTCGGCGCGTACGCCGTTGCGCCGTACCAGGGCGTCGTCCACCTCGGCGGCGGTCAGCGCGAGCGCGCCCGTACCCGAATCGGCCTTGACGTCGCCCAACCCATCATCCGCCTCACGCTGCGCGGGCAGGGTGGCGGCGAAACGCGCCCCCTGGGACCGCGGCGCCGGAACGTCGGCGAGGTCGCGGCCGAGCATGAGGGAGATGAGCCGCAACCGCTCCAGCTCCGCGAGCGGCCCGCTGTGCACCAGCCGCCCGTCCCGCAGCACGGTCACCCGGTCGCAGATGCGATAGAGCTCCTCCAGCCGGTGGCTGACGTACACGACCGCCAGCCCCCGCCGCCGCAGCTCCCGCACCACGCCGAACAGCGTCTCCACCTCGCGTGGTTCGAGCGACGACGTGGGCTCGTCCATGATGATCACCCGGGCGTCCACGGAGACCGCCCTGGCCAGCGCGACCATCTGCTGCGCCCCGACGCCGAGCGTGCGCAGCGGCCGCCGTACGTCGGTGTGCACGCCGTAGCCGGCGAGCACCCGCTCGGCCTCGGCGTTCATCCGCGCGGCGTCGATGACGCCGAGCCGGGTGCGCGGCTCGCGCCCGAGCAGCAGGTTGCGGGCCACGCTCATCATCGGCACCAGGTTGACCTCCTGGTAGATGGTCGAGATGCCGGAGCGCTGCGCCTCCAGCGGCGTGGCGAAGGACACCGGCTCGCCCCGGTAGCGCAGCTCACCGCCGTCGGGCCGGTACACGCCGGTGAGCACCTTGATGAGGGTTGACTTGCCGGCGCCGTTCTCCCCGACGAGCGCGTGCACCTCGCCGGGGAGAAGAGCGCAGGACACCTGATCCAGGGCGAGCACCCCGGGGAAGCGCTTGGAGACCTTGTGGGCCTCAAGCACCGGTTCCGTCTCGGTGGATACGGGCAACGGTTTCCTCCCCCGTAACGATCTCGTCTGGCGTATGCGGTTGCGGGACGCCGCCCCGCCCGCGCGGATCGCGGCGGCGCGGGGCGGCGTGCCCGCCCGGACCCCGGGCTCGTGATCGGTCCGGGCGGGCGGGCCGTGTGCCGATGAGGCGCCGATCAAGCGCCGATCAGGCGCCGATCAGTACGCGTCGCCCAGCGCGCCCTCGGCGGTGGACTTGTCATACTCCCGGTCGGAAATGATCACCTTGTCCGGTATCGGCTGCCCGTCGAGGAACTTCTGCGCGGTCTCGAAGGCGAGCGGCCCGAATCGGGGGTTGGACTCGATGACCGAGTGCAACCACCCGTCCACGATCCCCTGGACGGCACTGCGCGTCCCGTCGATCGAAACGATCTTGATGTCGCCGGGCTCCTTGCCCGCGCCCTTGAGCGCGGTCACCGCCCCCAGCGCCATCTCGTCGTTCTCCGCGTAGATGCCCTTGATGTCGGGCTTGGACTGGATGAGCTGCTCGGTGACCTGCTGCCCCTTCTCGCGGGCGAACTCGCCCGTCTGCTCGAAGGAGATCGTGATCTCCGGCGCCTTCTCCTTGATCCGGTCCTTGAACCCGGCGGTGCGCTCGTTGGTGACGTTGTTGCCGGGCGCGCCGAGCAGGATCGCCACCTCGCCCTTGCCACCGAGCGCCTCGATCATGCGGTCGGCGGCGCGCTTGCCCTGCTCGTAGAAGTCCGACCCGATGAACGTCAGGTAGTCCTTGCACGCCGTGGCGTTGATCTTCCGGTCCACCGTGATGATCGGGATCTTCTTCGCCGCGGCCTGCTGGAGCACCGGCTCCCAGCCGTCGGAGTTGAGCGGGGCGATGACCAGCAGCTTGACGCCCTGGGCGATGAGCTGCTGTACGTCGGTGATCTGCTTGGAGAACTGCGACTGGGCGTTGGTCACCTTGAGGTCGGTGATGCCCAGCTTGGCCGCCTCGTCCTTGATCGACTGGGTTTCGGCGATCCGGAACGGGTTGGCCTCCTTCTCCGACTGCGAGAAGCCCACCGGCGCGCTCTTCAGGTCGAACTTCTCCCCGCCGAACTGGCTGAGCGTGCAGGTCGCCGACGTCCCCGCCGGGCTGGACTGCACGACCTGCTGCTGCCCCTGGGTGCCGGAGGCGGCGGGCTGCGCGGTGCTCTCCTCGCCCCGGGCGCAGCCGGCGAGCGCGAGCACCGTGCACAGCGCGAGCGCCGCCCCGGTACGCCGGGCGCCCGTCCGTCTGCCCGAGCCGGAGGTCGATGTGGAGCGCAGGGGGGTGATCATGGTGTTTCCTTTCCGAATGGTCAGCACGCGACCGGCGCGTCCTTGATCACTGCCTGGTTGGCGGCGCTGATCCTGGCGACGTCGGGCTTGGTGACCGCCCGGTCGTACGTCATGATTCCGTTGACCTCGATCTCCACATCCGTGGTCTGGGTGTAGATCGCCGCGGACAGGCCCTTGCAGGAGCGCAGCCGCTTCAGGTCCTCGTCGAGCCGCACATAGTGGTCGGTGAGCGCGTTGCGGTCGGGCTCGCCGACGTAACCCCAGCCGCCGCCCGACCAGGTGTGGCCGACGAGGAGCAGGCCGAGCCCGCCGTACTCGCCGAGCACCGTGGCGCGGCTGCCGGTCGGCGCCGGCGGGTCGCCAGGGCCGACGTAGATGTGGTAGTCGGCGACGTCGCCGTTGCCGCCGTCCCGGGCGCCGCAGCAGTTGATGCCGCTCATGTTGTTGACCAGGCGGGACGGGTCCCACGCCTTGACCTGGTCGGCGATGCGGGCCTGGTCGTACTGGCCCCAGCCCTCGTTGAACGGCACCCACATGATCACCGACGGGCTGTTGTGGTGCTGGTCCATGATGCGCTTCAGCTCGGCCTCGAACTGGGCGTTGTCCTCGGCCGACCCGGCGGCGAACCGGGCGGGCATGTCCTGCCAGACCAGCAGGCCGAGGCGGTCGGCGTGGTAATACCAGCGGTCGGGCTCGACCTTCACGTGCTTGCGTACCGCGTTGAAGCCCCAGCGCTTGGTCTGCTCCAGGTCGTAGCGCAGCGCCTCGTCGGTGGGCGCGGTGTAGATGCCGTCGGGCCAGAAGCCCTGGTCGAGCGGGCCGAAGTTGAACACCGGCTCGCCGTTGAGCAGGATGCGGTTGGTCCCGTCCACCTGCGCGACCGCGATCGAGCGCATCCCGAAGTAGCTGCCGACCCGGTCGAGGGTACGGCCGCGGGCGTCCTTGAGCGTGACGTCCAGGTCGTACAGGAACGGCCGGTCGGGGGTCCACAGGATCGGGTCGCGCACCGGCAGCGTCAGCTCGGTCCCGGGGGCTCCGGTGACGGTGCCGACGACCTTGTGGCCGGCGCGGGCGGTGAGGGTGACCTTGGCGGCGCCGTCGCCCTCGGCGTTCACGGTGGCCTTCAGCGCCTTACCCGGCACGTCGGGGGTGGTGCGCAGGCCGGTGACGTGGGCGTCGGGCACGGGCTCCAGCCAGACCGTCTGCCAGATGCCGGAGACGGTGGTGTACCAGATGCTGTTCGGGGTGAGGTGCTGCTTGCCGAGGGCCTGGCGGTCGCGGTCGCTCGGGTCGGACACCCAGACGATCAGCTCCTGCTTGCCGTACGGGCGCAGCGCGTCGGTGACGTCCACGGTGTGCCGGTCGTAGCCGCCCTTGTGCGAGCCGACCTCGGTGCCGTTCACGTACACCTTGGACTCGTAGTCCACGGCGTCCAGGTGCAGCAGCACCCGGCCCTTCCAGCGGTTCGGCACGGTGAAGGTGCGGCGGTACCACATGCGGTCCTCGTGCCGCTGCAGGCCCGACAGGGTGGATTCGATCGGGAACGGAACGGTGACGCGCTCGCGCAGCGTGCGGCCGAACGGCGGGGCCTCGCCCTCGGCCGCGGCGGCGAACTCCCAGCGGCCGTTGAGGTTGAGCCACTCGTTCCGGGTGAGCTGCGGGCGCGGGTACTCCTGCAGCGGCCGGTTCGGGTCCACCTTCTTGGCCCACTGGGTGCTGATCGTGTACTTCGATCCGTTCTCCACGAGGATGTACACGTACGCCGCGAAGGCGCTGCCGTCGGCGTAGGCGACGCCGCCCTGGCCGTCGTAGGAGGCGCGCAGGCTGTTGCCGGCCTGCCGGGGGACGGGGTACTCCAGGCCGAGGCGCAGCACCTTGGGGTTGCGCCGGTCGAGGGCGACCGACTTCACCGGCCAGGCCGTACCGGCGACGGTGAGGCCGAAGTGGTTCGCGGCGTCACGGGGGAGCCGGGCGAGCGGCTTGTCGAAGGTGAGCACCGCGGTGTCGCCCGCCTCGGTGAGCCGGGCCGTGCTCGGCCCCGGCGGCTCGTAGCCCTCGGGAAGGGTGAACGCGCTCGCGGGCACGATCGCCTTGGGCGTGCTCGGGCTCTCCCAGCGCAGCCGCAGGTTGGAGCCGCCCCAGTTCTCGAAGTACTCGATCTTGAAGTCGTACGCGCGACCGGCTTCGAGCGCGATCGGGGTGCCGACCTGCTCGATGTCCCAGTCGTCCACCCAGTGGTCGATGATGATCTGGTTGTCGACCCACAGCCGGTAGCCGTTGTCGCCGATCATCGAGAACGTGTACGTCTCGGAGTGCTGAGGTGTGATCCGCCCGGTCCAGCGCACGGTCACGTTGTCGTTCTGGCCGGTGAGCGCGGTGAAGGTCGGCTCAAGGTCGGCGAACTCGATGTTCGGGTCGATGATCGTCGCCTTGAGCGTGCCGAAGTCGAACTTGCCCGGTCCCGTGCTCGTGTAGTACTCGCCCTTCAGCCCCGGCCGGGCGGCCGTGGCCGCCGCCGAGGCGTCAGGGTCCGGCGACTGTGCGGACGCCGGCGCCACCATGGCGACCTGCGCCACGAGCGCGGCGAGAGCCGCGAACAGTAACACGAGGGGGTGTCTGCCGATAGTCGTCCCGCGACTGCTTCTCATCCCACGACGTCCTCTCTCAGGAGCCCGTGGACCTAAAGAAAGCACCGCCTGATCGAAACAGTCAACAGTTTCGATCGCATTCGTTCAGATACGATCAGAGGAGCGGAGGCGCTACGGCGCGCCGCCGACTGACTATGATCGGTGCTGGTCAGGTCTTTCGCCGCAGGTGGCGAGACGACGGCGTACGTGATGAACCGGCGAAAGACCGGACAGACCGGAGACGGACCGCGGCGTGACCGCGGATGGACCGGGGATGGACATGGTGAGCGACGCGCAGGGTCCGGGCGACGGCCGCCGTCCCGTCTTCGCGGCGGAGCGGCGACAGCGGATCCTGGAACTGCTGCGCGCCAACGGCGCCGTCTCGCTGCGTGAGCTGGCGCAGGCGGTGCGCTCCTCGGAGGTCACCGTACGCCGCGACCTCAAGGCCCTGGCCGCCGAGGGCCTGCTCAACCGCCACCACGGCGGCGCGACGCTGCCGGGCGAGCTGACCCGCGAGCCGACCCACTCGCAGAAGGCGCAGGTCGCGGGGGCCGAGAAGCTCGCGATCGCCGACCTCGCCGCCTCCCTGGTCGAGGACGGCGACGCGATCGTGGTCGGCCCCGGCACCACCACCCAGGCGTTCGCCACCCGGCTCGGGCGGCACAACGAGCTCGCCGTGGTCACCAACTCGCTGCCGGTCGCGCAGGCGCTGGCCGCCTTCCCGCGCATCGAGGTGGTGCTCACCGGCGGCACGCTGCGCGGCTCGATCCTCGCGCTGGTCGGCAGCGCCGCCGAGGCGTCCCTGGCCGGGCTGCGGGTGCGGCGCGCGTTCCTCTCCGGCAACGGGCTCACCGCCGAGCGCGGCCTGTCCACGCCGAACATGCAGGTCGCGAGCGTGGACCGGGCGCTGGCGGCGGCGGCCGAGGAGGTCGTCGTGCTCGCCGACCACACCAAGATCGGGCTGGACACGATGGTGCAGACGATCCCCACCGAGCGCATCGACCACCTGGTCACCGACGAGACCGCGCCCGGCGACGTGCTCGACGAGCTCGCCGGACGCGGCGTGCGACTGCATGTGGCCAGACTCTGATCGAATCTGACCTTATCTGTTACCTTAACAGGGTCATTTCGTTACGTTATTGTTTCCAGTCAGGCACACGATCGATCACAGTGAAACGTCTCCTCGGGTGAGGAGGGAGCCTGTGGCCGCCACCCTGCTCGAAGCCGTGGGCATCCTGAAGTCGTTCGGGGAGGTCCGTGCGCTCGACCACGTCTCCCTCGCGGTGCGGGCGGGAGAGGTGCACGCCCTCGTCGGCGGCAACGGAGCCGGCAAATCGACCCTGGTGAAGGTGCTGGCCGGCGTCCACCGCGCGGACCGGGGCGAGTTACGCATCGACGGCCGCCCGATCCGGCTCGCCAACCCGCTCGACGCGCGCAAGGCCGGCATCAGCGCCGTACACCAGGAGATCAACCTGGTGCCGATGATGAGCATCGCGCGCAACCTCTTCCTCGGCCGCGAGCCCCGGCGGTTCGGGCTGATCGACTTCTCGCGCATGAACGATGCCGCCGCGCAGGTCCTCGCCCCCTACGGCCTGCGCGTGGACGTGCGGCGCCCGCTCGGGTCGCTCGGCCCCGGCGCGCGGCAGATGGTCGCGATCGCGCGGGCCGCCGCGGGCGGGGCGCGGGTGATCCTGCTGGACGAGCCCGGCGCGGGGCTGGAGCCCGCCGAGATGGAGACGTTGTTCCAGGTCGTCGACCGGCTGCGGGACGAGGGGCGGGCGATCGTCTACGTCAGCCACCGGCTGGAGGAGCTGTACCGGGCCGCGGACAGGGTGACCGTGCTGCGCGACGGCCGGGTGGTGCGCACCGGCCCGCTGGCCGAGATCGACCAGGTCAGGCTCGTCTCGCTGATGCTGGGCCGGCCGTACCGGCCCGGTCGCGTCCCGCCGGTCCGGTCCGCGCTGGCCGAGCTGGACTTCGACGAGCTGGACCTCGCGGAGTTCGGCGTGACCGAGTCCGGCGGAGGGGAGCCGGGGCTCAAGAACGGCCTGATCGAATCCGGCGCTCCCGGTTACGGCGAGCCCGCGCACGGCCCCCGTGCCGCGAGCGAGCCTGCCGCCGTCGGATCCGGCTCGACCCTGGACCCGGTCGGCACGGTCGGCCCGGTCGGCACGGTCGATTCCGGTCGTGACGAGTCCGCGTTCGCGGCCTCCGGAGAATCCGCCGACAGCGGCGATTTCGCCGACCTGCCGGTGCTGCGGGCGACCGGGCTCACGCGTCGGCGCGTGTTGTCGGGCGTGTCGATCGTGCTGCGCCCCGGGGAGGTCGTCGGCCTCGGCGGTCTGCTCGGCGCGGGCCGCAGCGAGACGGCGCGCGCCATCGCCGGGGCGCTCCCGGTGGACGCCGGGCAGGTCACGGTCGACGGGACGCCGCCGCGCAAGTGGTCGATCCGGGCCGCGATCCGCGCCGGGATCAGCCTGGTGCCGGAGAACCGCAGGACCGAGGGCATCGTGCCGACGCTCTCGGTGCGGGACAACATCGCGCTGGCCGCGCTGACCCGGCTGTCGCGGGCCGGGATCGTGTCCGAGGCCCGGGTGGACAAGGTCGTCTCCGACCTGATGGCGCGACTGCACATCAAGGCGACCTCGCCCCGGCAGCGGGTGGCCGAATTGTCCGGCGGGAACCAGCAGAAGGTGCTGCTCGCCCGCTGGCTGGCGATGCACCCCCGGATCCTGCTGCTGGACGAGCCCACGCGCGGCGTCGATGTCGCCGCGAAGGCCGAGATGCGCTCCCTCATCGACGACCTCGCCGTGGACGGCCTCGCCGTACTGCTGATCTCGTCCGACCCGAGCGAACTGGCCGACAACTGCGACCGTGTCGTGGTGCTGCGCGACGGCGCCGTGGTCGGCGAGCTCACCGGGCTCGACATCACCGAGCAGGGCATCGTCCAGACCATCGCCGAGGCCGCTCCCGCCGGCGCGGCGGGGACCGGGTGAGAGGCCGCACGGCATTTCGCTTCGGCCTGCGCGTCTCCACCGGCACGATCACCATCATCGGCTTCGAGGGCCGCAGCTGAAATCTCTATCCGCCGAACCTTTTCACCGGAAATATCGACTTATGGAAGGAGGCAGCAAGCGTACTCAACAGATGGGTAAGGACCGACATGCCGGTTGATCTGGGGAATACCAAGCCACTTGCCTGGGACTCGGCGGACCTGGACGCGGACACCAGGGCGATGCTCGACAACCTGCAGCCCAACATTCTGCAGCCGCACACCAGGGAGCACCTGTCGGTGCTGTTCGTGCACTTCGGCGACGGCGCCGACGGCAGGCGCTTCCTGCGCAGCCTGGTTCCGCTCATGAAGTCGGCCAGAAAGCACTTGGAGGAGGTGCGCGCGTTCCGTGAATCGGCGACGCCCGGCACCGTGTACGTCGGGGTCGGCATCAGCAAGGCCGGCTACCTCGCGCTCGGTCACGCCACGAACAAGTTCACCGACAACGCGTTCAAATCAGGCATGAAGCGGCGCAAGGACACCCTCAGCGATCCACCCGTCGGGGACTGGGAGATCCCCTACCAGAAGGAGATCCACGCCGTCATCCTGATCGGCGACGCCACCAAGGCCCCGGTCACCGCGGCACGCGCCAAGGTCGTCGAACTGCTGCCCGCGACGGCCGGAATCCTCGGCGAGGAGACCGGTCTCGCGCAGCGCAATCCCGAGGGCAAGGGCATCGAGCACTTCGGGTACGTCGACGGACGCAGCCAGCCGCTGTTCCTCGCGGACCAGGTCGCCGAGGAGAAGGGCGTCAACTGGAATCCGTTCTTCCCGCTCAGCCACATCCTGGCCGCGGACCCGCTGGCACCCAAGCCGGACCAGCACTTCGGCACCTACCTGGTCTTCCGGAAACTGGAACAGAACGTACGGGCGTTCCGCCAGGCCGAAAAGGACCTCGCCGACAGCCTCGGCCTCACCGGGGAGGACAGGGAACGCGCCGGCGCCATGCTCGTCGGCAGGTTCCGCAACGGCACCCCGCTGCGGCTGCACGGCAAGCCCAGTTCGGACGGCTGGCCGACCCAGAACGACTTCAGCTACCGCGACGACCCCGGCGGCAAATGCCCCGTCAGCGCCCACATCCGCAAGACCACCCCTCGGGAGACGAGGGACGGCGGGCTCGAACGCGGCGGCGTCATGATGGCCCGGCGCGGCCAGACCTACGGCACGCGCACCGACAACCCCTGGGACGACGCGCCGCCGGAGACGCGGCCGACCGGTGGGGTGGGCCTGCTGTTCATGGCCTTCAACTCCAGCCTGCAGGACCAGTTCGAGTTCATGCAGCAGGCATGGGCGAATGACCCCGACTTTCCGGAGCCCGGCACCGGCCAGGACCCCATAATCGGTCAAGGCAAGCGAACCGTGGAGGTACGGTTCCCCGAATCCTGGGGCAGCACAAAGCTCAGCCCACCGCAGAAGCAAATTCCCCAGACGGTGACGATGAAGGGCGGCGAGTACTTCTTCATGCCGTCCCTGGCCTACCTCAAGAGCCTCTAAGGTTTGCTCCACACCCGAACTCGGCCAGGCGCTGATGGGCCAGGGTGAAGAAGACCACCGCAAATGGAGGGCAGGGTCCGCAAGGTACCGCCGCCAGTGAACAAGGCGGCCTCGGGCTCGTCCATCAGATGAAGCCCGGGGCCGCGCACCATCTGGTCCAGCACCGTGAAAAGTCGTCGCAGCAGGTCAGCCTTGACCGCAGGCAGATAGTGGTAGCTCGCGAGACGTTCTTCCCGTTCGAGCGCCTCGACCTCGGCCGCCGCCGCATCTGATTACCGTGGTAAAGGCGGGGGAGTTTCGCTTGGACAAGGCCACCTCCGACCGCTTTCACCTGCTCATCGCGCGGGATGAGGCCCTTGAAGCGGGCCACTTCAGAGGCGAGGGCAAGCTGACGCTGATGCCGGGCGTGAGCCTCGGCGAGCACGGCCGCCGAATTCGGTCATGTGGCGATCGAACTTTTTCGGCATAAATGGCGACTTACGGGAGGAGACCTCCGACGAGAGAGGACGGCCATGCCGGTTGATTTGGAGAACACCGAGCCGCTTGCCTGGGATTCGCCTGACCTGGATGAGGACACCAAGGCGATGCTCGATAATCTGCAGCCCAACATCCTGCAGGCGCACGTACGGGACCATATGTCGATCCTGTTCGTACGATTCGGCGACGCCGATGGCGGCAGACGCTTCCTGCGGAGCCTGGTCCCGCTGATGAAGTCGGCAAGGACGCACCTGGAGGAGGTGCGCGGGCACCGTGAGTCGAAGGCCCCCGGCACCGTATACGTCGGCGTCGGGATCAGCAAGGACGGATATCGCGAGCTTGGCTTCGACCCGAAGAAGTTCGATGACGCCCAATTCACGGGAGGCATGAAACGGAGCCGGGACTTCCTCAACGACCCGCCGGCCAGCGAGTGGGAGGAGCACTATCAGGGGGAAATTCACGCCGTCGTGCTGATCGGCGACGCCACCGCGGAGCCGGTCGAGGCCACCCGCGCCAAGGTGCTCGAACTGATGGGCTCGACGGTCAGGCTCCTCGGCGAGGAGACCGGTCTCGGGATGCGCAATCCCGAAGGCAAGGGCATCGAGCACTTCGGGTACGTGGACGGGCGCAGCCAGCCGCTGTTCCTCGCCGATCAGGTGGCGGAGGAGCGCAGCGTCAACTGGAGCCCGTTCTTCCCGCTCAATCACGTCCTGGCCGCCGACCCGCTGGCGCCGAACCCGACCCGGCACTTCGGCTCCTACCTGGTCTTCCGCAAGCTGGAGCAGAACGTGCGGGCGTTCCGCCAGGCCGAGGAGGAGCTCGCCGACGCCCTCGGGCTCACCGGAGCGGACCGGGCACGCGCCGGGGCGATGCTCGTCGGCCGGTTCCGCAACGGCACGCCGCTACGGCTGCACGGCAAGCCCAGCTCGGACGACTGGCCGACGCAAAACGACTTCAACTACGCCAAAGACCCCGGCAACAAGTGCCCCGCCTTCGCCCACATCCGCAAGATGAGCCCCCGTCAGGCGAGGGACACCGGCTCCGAGCACTTCCAAGGCGTGATGATGCCCCGGCGCGGGCAGACGTACGGCACGCGCACCGACAACCCGTGGGACGACGCGCCGCCGGAGACCCGGCCGACCGGCGGGGTGGGCCTGCTGTTCATGGCCTTCAACGGCGCCCTGGGGCAGTTCCTCACCATTCAGGATTGGGCCAACAACCCTGACTTCCCGCAGGACAAGACCGGCCAGGATCCGCTGATCGGTCAGGGCAAGCGCACCATGAAGGTGCAATACCCCGAGACCTGGGACGGCGGCAAGCTCAGCCCGCCGCAGCAGCAGGCACCCCAGACCGTGACGATGAAGGGCGGCGAATTCTTCTTCATGCCGTCCCTGGCCTATCTCAAGAGCCTCTGACCCTTCACCCCACGGCCGAACTCGGCCAGAAGCCGGCGGACGGATGCGGGCGAAGGAAACGCCGGGCAGGCTCTTGGCAACGGCTGTCCCGGCGGCCTTCGCCCGCTTCTCCGATCAGGGCGCGTCGGCGGGGATCGCGGCCGCCCGTGCCTGGGCCTCCAGCTCGCGGCGGAGGTCGTCGGCGGTGTCGGCGGCCAGCGTCGGCCAGAG
The DNA here is from genome assembly GCF_040678635.1 of Thermopolyspora sp. NPDC052614. NCBI lineage: Bacteria > Bacillati > Actinomycetota > Actinomycetes > Streptosporangiales > Streptosporangiaceae > Thermopolyspora > Thermopolyspora sp. NPDC052614. The sequence goes on along the minus strand of NZ_JBFATZ010000013.1, from coordinate 118,609 downwards.
GCCGCGGTCGGTGTCGCGGGCCGAGTGGCGTCGCCGGGTGGCGTACCAGCCGCTGTTGCCGGCGGGGGTGGGGGCCGATCGCCAGATGTGCCAATCGCGGCCGTAGTCGACGCCGAGCTGGTGCAGCGCCAGGAGTTCGTTGTCGGCTACGCTCACGCCGCCCTCACCGCGTACGCGTGGCGCGGGGGGATCCACGATGGCGCCGAGGCGGCCGAAGGGAGCACCTCGGCCTCGCGCATCTGCTCGCGCAGGCTTTCGGGAGTGGGTGCCTCGACGATCAGGGGCTCGTCGGACGGCCAGTGGGCGATGGCGTAGAAGCGGCGGCGGCCCAGGCCGTACAGAATCGTCCAGGCTCGTTCGATCCGGTCCAGCCGCGCGGCGGCCGAGCGCTGCGCCGCGTCCCACTCGCGACGGCAGTCCTCACTCGGTACGAGCGGCAGGCCCTGGCGGTGCCGTCCGCGCGCTGGTGGATCGTTCCACCATTCGCGCATTCTGATGATCACGTTGGCGTCCTCCTGTCTCTGGCCGGAGCCGGTGATGCCGGGGCTTCCCGCGGTCCGTTCATGTTGTGATGGCTTGATTACTCTGCGTGGGCTACGCTTGGTTAAGGCGAAACCAGCATCGGCTTCAGGAACGGCAAAGTCGGCGGTCTCTGTTGCGGCATCGGCCATTGCCGCAACCGCCGGGTGTTGCCGCGACGGCGGAGGCGACATGACGACGGGGAACGATTTGCGCATTGCGCGGAAGAAAGCGGGTGTTAGTCTGGGATGGATCGCTGAGAGAACCGGATTATCCCGAGGTCATCTCTCGCGCATAGAGCGAGGGGAACGCGATGTCACCCCGTCCATCATCCGCCACTATGAGGTGGCCCTCCAGGGCTTGGCCGCGGTCGTTTCGACTGCGGTTGATTGTGGGGCTGCCGGGGCGCGGGTGGACGGTGAGAGCCGCGGCAAGGAACGCCCTCCTCTCGTATTTGATCGTGACAATGACACCCTGACCGGTGCCGCGTTCGATATGGAGGAGTGGTTGCGGGGAATGGATCGGCGGACTTTCAACGAGATGGCGGTCGGATTGGCCGCTTTGGGGGCGATACCCCAGGTGCCGGACCGCGTCGACATGGCTCATGTCAACTATCTGCGGTCCCGCGTGCAGCAGATCTCCAGCGGCTATAAGTCGACGGGCGGAAACTCCGTTCTGGCCGCCGCCGTCAAGGACTTCGCATGGGCGCGACTGCTGCTGGAGGATTCCGACTACAGCGACGCCAACGGCAGGCAACTGCTCGCGGCGACCGCTGAACTCGGGGCGGTGGCCGGGTGGGCGGCGTACGACGGGGGCAGACAGGAACTCGCCAGGCGCCTGTACGGCGAGGCCGAGTTGCTGGCAGGCAGCGCGGAAAACATCGACGTCAGCGTGTACCTCTACGCGCACCTGTCCCAACAGTCCATGCACCTGGCGGAAAGCACAGGTCGGCCAGGTCTGGTCAGAGAGGCGTTGCGGTTCGCGAACCATGCCGCCGCCCTCGCCCGGCACGAGCCCTCGCCGCGCATGCACGCGCTAACCGCGATACGACAGGCCTACGCACATGCCGCACTCGGTGATAAATCCAGCTTCCGATCCGCCATCGCCACGGCTCGGCGTGAACTCGATCGCGGTCCGCATCCAACAGATCCGGCATGGACCGATTTCGTAACCCATTCCGAGATCACCGGCTACGAAGGGCTCGGCTATCACGCGCTCGCCCGTATCCAGGGTGACCGTATCGATCACGTGCCGGACCTGTACCGCGCGGCTATCGAAGACCCGGCCCGTTCCGCACGTGACCATGTCGCCTACCGTGCCACGCTGGCTATCGCACTCCTGGAGCAGGGAGACACGGAACAGGCGATCAGCGAGGCCACCGCCGTACTCCCGGAAAACTCCAACGTGAAATCGGGCCGAACGCTCCGGGAGTTGCTCTCAATGCGCACCGCGGTCGGACGAATTCCCGCCGCCGAAGAATTCTGCGCGCGCTATGACGCGGCCGTACGCTCCCTGTCCGCCTGACCGAAAGGATTCCGCCCGTGCCCGAACTTCAGTTCCGGCATTACGACGGCGAAGGCGCACAGACCATCCGGGCCACGGTCGAGCTCATTCAACGCGAGGCCTACGCCGACGCCATCGAACGCGGCGACCCGTTCGAAACCGGCGACGTGCCAATGCGCCGCTTCGACGCCTACACCAGACGCCCCGGCTACGACCTCGTCGTGGCCTTCCAGGGTGACGAACCGCTCGGTCAGGCGTGGGGCTGGCCGCTCGACCGCGACACCGCATGGTGGCGCGGCCTGCTGACCGACGTCGAACCCGGCTTCACCGACGAGAACGGCACAAGAACCTTCGCGTTCAGCGAGCTCATGGTCCGCAAGCGGTGGAGCGGCGCGGGCGTCGGCCACGCCCTCCACGACGAACTACTCAAAGGCCGCCCGGAAACCCGCGCGACGCTGCTGGTACGCCCGGAAAACACCCGTGCCTACCGTGCCTACCGCCGCTGGGGCTGGCGCAAAGCCGCCGAACTCCGCCCCGGAGTAGAACACGCCCCCCTGATGGACGTACTGATACTGCCGCTGCCACTCCACCCTTGATCCCCCACGAGCCGACCGGCTCACCAATCGCCGGTTAGGCGGTGGATCAGCGAACTGCTGTTGGGACGGCCGAGTAACCTGATCGAGGTGAGCGAAGTGCCTTACCTCGATCAGAGGCACTTGAAGGAAAGGGGAGGGGCAATGGGCGCTGACTCGCGCCTCTTCGACGCCTTGGGCTTCAGGTGGGATCGCTCATCTGTCAGTCACGACATTCCCGTTCACGACGTCGCTCGTGCGGTTTGGCGATACCAGCGGTCCCTGCCCGAGTTCGTGTGGGACGCCGCGGTCCTCGAAGGCAACCCTTTTACCTACCCAGAGGTGCAGACCCTTATGGAGGGCATCACCGTCGGGGGGCACAAGATCAGCGACGAACGCCAAGTGCTCAACCTCGCTGAGGCCGCCAAGGATCTGATCACCGTGGTGAAGGCAGGGGAGTTTCGCTTGGACAAGGCCACCTCCGACCGCTTTCACCTGCTCATCGCGCGGGATGAGGCCCTTGAAGCGGGCCACTTCAGAGGCGAGGGCAAGCTGACGCTGACGCCGGGCGTGAGCCTCGGCGAGCACGGCCGCTATCTGCCACCGCAGACCGAGCCCGGCGGTGAGAATCTCCGGCGGCTTCACTCCCAGGGCATCGAAGCATTGCGGGAGGAGGTCGACGATCCGTTCGAGCAGGCCATCGCCTACTTCCTGTTCGCCGCCCTGCAGCAGTTCTACTTCGACGGCAACAAGCGGACCGCCCGGAACATGATGAACGGACACCTGATGTCCCACGGCATCGACGCCATCAGCGTCCCCGCCAGCCGTCGCCTGGAATTCAACAGTTCCATGGTCGACTTCTTCCGAAGCAAGGAGGGCACCGGCATGTTCGCCTTCCTGACGTCGTGCCATCCCGACCTGATGTCGTTGTGAGTCGATTGCCGTTGCGGCGCCGGCTATCCGGTGAGCGTCTGGGTGCCGATGACGGCGAGGAGGGCGAGGCGTTCGGCGTCCTCGCTGCCGGGTTCGGCCGTGTAGATCATGATGCGCAGGTCGTTGTCGGCGGCGACGAGTACATCGCAGTCCAGGGTGAGGGCGCCGACGTGGGGGTGGTCGATGGTCTTGCGGGCGGCCTCGTGGCGGCCGACGGCGCCGGAGTCCCAGAGGTCGGCGAACTCGGCGCTGGCGGCGCGCAGTCGGGAGATGAGGCGTCGCAGCCGCTGGTCGGCCGGGTAGAGGCTCGCCGTTCTGCGCAGGTCGGCGACCTGTGCGGCGCGTAGGGCGCCCAGGGATTCGGGGGTGTGGCATACGCGGGTGCCGACGCCGACGAAGTTGCGCCACACGGCGTTGAGGTCGTCGCCGTGCCATTCGCCCATCAGCGCCCTGTACAGGGGATTGGCGAGCAGCAGGGTCCAGGTGGCGTCGAAGACCGCGACGGGGGTGCCGGTGAGCCGGTCCAGCATCCGGTGAACGCTGGGCGTGATGTACGTCGGAACCGTCTTGGGGCCCGGGGGAACAAGTCCGGCGAGCTGGTAAAGGTGGGCGCGTTCGCCGCCGGTGAGCCGCAGCGCGCGGGCAAGGGCCTCGATGACCTGCGCGGAGGGGTTGGCGGCCCGTCCCTGTTCGAGCCGGGTGACGTAGTCGACGGAGATCCCGGCCAACTGGGCCAGTTCCTCGCGCCGCAGCCCGGGTGCGCGCCGGCGGCCGCCCGCGCGGAGGCCCGCGGACTCCGGTGAGACCTGGTCACGCCAGCGCCGCAGGGCCGCGCCGAGTTCTGTCCCTGCCATACGACCAGTGTGGCTCATATGCCCCGAGCCGTACGTGGCACTGCGAGTCCTATGAAGACGGGACCACTACCTGCTCCTGTGCGCCGTCCCCATGATGAAGGCATGGCAGCGACCCCATTCGGGTCACCACGGCCGGGAGCCGAAGAGGTCTCGCGTGAGCCGGGAACAGCGGGGGCACGTACGCACGGCATCCCGGCCGCTGCGGCCGGTCATCGAAAGGAACAGTCGATATGAGCGATCTCGCACTTGTCACGGGGGCCACCTCCGGCATCGGCCGGGCGTTCGCCGAGCGCCTAGCCGCGGACGGATACGACCTGATCATCACCGGCCGGCGGCGGGAGCGGCTCGACGAGTTCGTCGCCGCCCACCCCGAGGTCAAGGTCCGGCCCGTCGTGGCCGACCTGTCCACCGACGCGGGCATCGACGAGGTCGCGGAGATCTGCGCGACCGAGCCGCTGACGATGCTGGTGAACAACGCGGGGGTGGCTCACTACATGCCGCTCGCCGACCTGCCCGCCGAGAAGGCACGTGAAATCGTCAAGGTCAAGGTCCTCGCCCCGACGATGATCACTCGCGCCGCCGTACCGGGCATGCTGGAGCGGCACCAGGGCACGATCGTCAACGTAGCGGGCATGATCGCCTTCAGCGGCCCCGCGCCGAGCGAGGTAATGCCCCGCCGAGTCGTTTACGGCGGCACCCTCGCCTACCTGGTCACCATGTCCCAGACACTCAGCGCCGAACTCGAAGGCACAGGCGTACGGGTGCAGGTCGTCTGCCCGGGTGTGGTCGCCACCGAGTTCCACGAGCGCCAGGGCCTCGACTTGAGCTTCCTGCCCCGAATGAGCGCCCCCGACGTCGTCACCGCGTCCCTACGCGGCCTGGAACTCGGCGAGGTCGTCTGCGCCCCCGGCGTCGAGGACCCCACCCTGCTCGACCGCGTCTTCGCCGCCGAACTGGCCGCCTTCGGCGGCCAGAGCACCGAACTCGCCACCCGCTACCGCACCAACTGAAACGAAGGGCCCCGAAACCACCGCAGGGTTTCGGGCCCGTCGGGCGAGGCGATCGACCGTTATAACGTCGTATTTGACCACCTGCGTGCGGCGGCCCTCAGCCCTCAAGCGACAATCGCGCTGATCAGGAAGGTGGCCGCAGGGAGGACCGCACCATGACCCACCCGAATGCCCAGCCCGAATACGCCGCCTTGGTCTGGCGCCGATCCAGCTACTCCAACACCCAAGGCAATCAATGCGTCGAGATAGCGGCCTTCGGCGAACGCGTCGCCATCCGCGACTCGAAAGACCCGAACAACTCAGTCCTGACCTTCAGTAAGGCTGAGTGGGAGACATTTGTGAGAAGCCAAGCGGGAGCCATCGCCGCCCTCCCGCCCCAGGCCAAGCCGGAGAGATCGACGCAGACGATCAGCTGAAATTGCTGTTTTGCGATAGTTGCCGGACCGGTGCGGCCTTTCATCCTGGGTTAGCGATCTTCCTGGATGGCCTGCAGGACGAAGATGGCCTGAACCGGCGCGGTGCGCGGCAGGGCAACAGCGCAACTTGACCGGTACCTTCCAGGCTTTCGGGGGTGCGGCGGCATGTTCGCCGGCAGCTCGGATATGCCGTGGGCCTGGCCGGCGTTGCCCGGTTCCGCGCACGGTTTGACCGTGGCGTGTGTCACCGGCCTTATCGACGTGTTGACCCTCACCCGGGTGATCATTTCCTGCCGGTGATGGCGGTCAAGGCGCGGTCGGCGGCATCCGTACGCCGTTCGAGGGCCATCGGCTGCGGGTGCGGCAAGGCTTTCTGCTGACTCAGACCTCATCCATTCGAAAAAATCTTCCCTTAAGCCTTCCGATCTGCTTCTCCATTTCCACCTATGTCGCAAATGCTTAGTTCGCATGTTCGACATGAACGCGAGAGAATAGAAGCCGGTCAGCCGACAAGAAGCGAAAGGAAGGTGACCCATGGCCGCCGCCACCGGCCCCGCCACCCCTTCCCCCCGCTCCCCGTCGCACCCCACCTCACCACACTCCACCTCACCGGGCCCCCCTTCCCCTCGCTCCACATCACCGGGCTCTTCGGCGCCGGGCTCCGCCCCTGCCCCGTCCCGCATTCCGAGCGCGCTTTCCATCCGGCCGCCCGATCAAACGGTCCGCCCCCGCGATACCAACGCCCAGACCGCCTCGCAACCCACGCGCCCCGATGCCGCCCCGGCCCGCACCCGTCCGGAGGAAGCCGGCCCCTCTGCCGCCCCGGCCCCTGCCGCCCACTCGGCCCACCCGGCTCATGCAGCCACCGCAGCCGCCGGGGCCACCACGGCCACCACGGACGATGCCTGCGCGGAGGCCCGCGCGGCCACCTCGGAGGATCCCTGCGGGGACGCCCGCGCGGCCGCCTCGAGCGATGCCCGCGAGGATGCCGCAGGCGATGCCTGCGCGGCCGTCTCGGAGGATGCCTGCGGGGACGCGGCGGGCCTTGCCCCGGAGGATGCCGAGTTCATGTCGCCGGGTGCGGGGCTGGCGGTGCTGCTGGAGCGTCTGGCCGGGACCGGCGCCGCGATGGGCACGCTGAAGAACCATGAGCTGATCTCGGTGATGATCGGCTGGCGGCGGCTGACCTCCTGGGCGCAGGCCGCCGAGCTGGAGGCGATCGCCGAGCTGGAGGCGCGTGACCAGGCCCGCTACACCCGTGACGGGGTGATCTGCTCCAGCGACGTCAGCGAGGGCGTCTGCAGCGAGATCTCCCTGGCGCTCACCCTCACCGAGTATTCGGCCGGTGTGCTGCAGGGCCTGGCCTACGCCCTGACCCACGACCTGCCCGCCACCGGCGCGCTGCTGAAGACCGCCGCGATCGACCTGCCCCGCGCCAAGGTGATCGTCACCGGGCTGACCGGCCTGTCGGTGGCGGCGATGCGCAGGGTCGAGGCCGCCGTTCTCCCGCACGCCCCGTCCATGACCACCGGCCGGCTCCGCGCGCTGGTCGCCGACAAGATCGCCGAGCTGGCCCCCGAGGAGGTGGCGGCCAAGGCCAGGGCGGCGCAGAAGGACCGGCGCATGGAGGTGCGTGAGGACGAGCAGGGCACCGCCACGCTGCTGGGGGTGAACCTGCCGCTGATCGCCACCGTCGCCGCCGCCAACCGGATCACCGCGCTGGCCAGGGCGTTCAAGAACAACGGCGACCCGCGCACCATGGACCAGCTGCGCGCCGACGTGCTGCTGATGTGCATGCTGGGCCTGATCCCCGGCCGTAACAGCCCCACCCCCACCCCCGTCACCGACTCCGCCGCCCCCGCCACCCCTGGTGGCCCTGGTGCCCCGGCCTCTTCGCCCGGCGGCGGCGCACCGGCCCCGGCCGCCCCGGACCCGTCGGCGCGGCGACCGGACACGCCACAACCGGACACGCCAGAACCGGATGGATCGAAACCGGATGGGCCGGAACCGTCCACGCCGCGCCCGCGCGTCCCACACCCGCGCGTCGCGCACCCGTCCGCACCGCACCCGGGTGTCCCGCACCCGTCCGCGCCTGACTCGGCCGCGTCAAACCCGTCGGTGCGGCGACCGGACACGCCACAACCGGACGGATCGGAACCGTCCACGCCGCGCCCTGGTGTCCCGAACCCGCCCGTGCCGGAACCGGCCACGCCGCAATCGGACATGCCTCAAGCGGACATGCCGGAACCGGTTCGGCCGGAACCGTCCGCGCCACACCCGGCCACGCCGGAACCCGGCATGCCGGAACCGAATGGGCCGGAACCCTCCACGCCGCGCCCGCGCGTTGCGCACCCGTCCGCGCCGCATCCGGGTGTGCCGCGGGGGGCCGGACCTGAGCCCGGGGGCTCCGGCTGCGCCTCCCGTGAGGCTTCTGTGCCGGAGACGGCCCTGCCCGAGGCCGCCTCGCCCGAGGCTGATCCGTCCACCACCGCCCAGCCCGAGGCTGAGGGGTCCGAGGCTGAGGGGTCCAAGGCCGCGGGGCCGGATCACAACCGCGGCCCGCATCAGCCCGCCCATGGTCAGGAGTCTGCGGCGGATCGCGAGCCCGCGCCGCGTCGGCCCGCCCCCGAGCACGAGCCCGCCCCGGACAACCGGTCCGCGCGACGGGACGCCGCCGCGCGGCTTGCGGCCCGGCTCTTCCGCAGGCCGCGACGGGACGCCGCCGCGCGGGCTGCGGGAGAACCGGCCGGTTGCCGCCGCGTCATGATCGATGAGTCGTGGCCGCAGACGCCCTCGCGGGAGTGGGCGCCCGAGGCCGCCTACGCCGATATCACCCCCGACGCCACCCACCCCGACGTCCCCGGCCCCGGCACCGCTCACCCCGGTGCCGCGCATCCCGGTGCCGCGCATCCCGGTGTTCCCGGCCCCGGCACCGCTCACCCCGGTGCCGCGCATCCCGGTGCCGCGCATCCCGGTGTTCCCGGCCCCGGCACCGCTCACCCCGGTGCCGCGCATCCCGGTGCCGCGCATCCCGGTGTTCCCGGTCCCGGCCGCTCGGCAGGCTGCTCGGATACCCCGGCCGAGACCTCTCACCCCACCCGCGATCCTCTGCACGGCCGCCAAGACGACGGCCCCTGGGACGACGACGGCTGGGACGACGACTCCTGGGACGATGGCTGGGAGGATTGGGACGAGCAGGACGGGGCCCCGGTCCCACCGTGGCTGACGCGTGCCGCCACCGAGCATCTGGGCGCGCCGCACCTGACGGTCAGCCTGGCCACCCTGGTGCGCCTCAGCCAGGCCCCCGCCCGGCTCGGCCCCTACGCACCCCTGGTCGCCGGGATCGCCCGCCAGATCGCCGACAAGCAGATCGCCACCGGCGTCAAGGTGTGCTGGACCGTCACCGACAGCACCGGGGAGGCCGTCCACCACGGCCAGATGCGCTACCGCCCCGGCGAGGTCATGCGGCGGCTGGTCCAGGCCCGCGACCAGACCTGCCGCTTCCCCACCTGCCGCCGCCCCGCCACCGGCTGCGATCTCGATCACACCCTGCCCTACGACGAAAAGGGCCCCACCTGCCCATGCAACCTCGCCGCGTTGTGCCGCCGGCACCACCGCTTGAAAGTGACCGATGGGTGGAAACTCACCCAGCCCAGCCCTGGCACCCTGGTGTGGGAAACCCCCGCCAAACGCACCCACACCGTCCGCCCCGACCGCTACCCCCTATGACAACCCAGGGGGCAACACCCCCCACCCCCCAGCAACGCGGCGAGGACGCCGGACGAGGCCCTGGCCACCGACCGGTACCGCTACACACGCCGGTCCGGCTGCCCGCCCCGGCTGCCGGTTGACCAGCTTCACGTATCGCCCTGAGGTGACTGCGGGAAGCAAGTTCAGTGCGATCCGGCTTGCCTCGATCGCCCGATCGAGATCATCCGCCCGTACGTAGGCGAGCCCAAGCCACGCCGAATGGCGAAGCACAAGGAGGAGTTCGGGCTCACCGCCTACTCCTTCGTCAGCTTCAGCACCTACGGCAAGAAGGGCACGCTCCCCAGAATCGCTTTCGAGCGGGCTCCGGGGCACAGCCATCTCTACGGCAAACGACCCTCGTCCTCGCCGCCGAGCAAGCGCCGGTTCGTTTGCGGGTCCGCACATGTTGACCCAGCTGGTCTGTGTCCGCTGCGGCCGTCCGCCCAGGTAAAACCTGCCGGGATCCCGCCGCCACCAAGAAATCTTGGTCCGGGAGTTCATAACAGGGGCTTGTCCAGACTCCTCCTTTACGACGATGGGCTCATCCCGGGCCCGCGATTACCGGAGAGGGACAGACATGGACATGGCCATGGACATGGCCACCGTGGTGGTCGTCATTGTCTCGATCGCCACAGCCAAAGGGTGCGCGGCGCTGGGACTGTGGCTGCGCTGGCGAGTACGCCAGGAACAGGCCAAAGGCGCGCCCCTCATCCGTGTGGCCGAGGCACTCGCCCAAGGCGGCGGCCGGTTGGAATGGGACGAACAGCGAAGCCGAGGACATCGCCTCCAAGTGAGGATTACCCGAGCCCCGGCGGGGATGAAGGACAGTGCGGCATGAGTGATCTTGACCGGTCCGACGCCAGTTCCCCTGAGGCCGACATTGGCTTCGTCCGCCAAGGCGTGCTCGGCGGACGGCGCAGCGCCGCACAAATGAAGGTGGACGAGGAGTTCGCGTCGTTTTATCGCTCCACCATCCGCCAGCTGATCGCCTTCCTGCTCAACCAGGGTGCCGCACTACCCCTGGCCGTCGACATCGCTCAGGACGCGATGATCGAGGCGTATCGGCGCTGGATGGAGATAGGCCATCCACGGGCTTATGTGCACACCGTGGCCTCCCGCGCGCTGGTCCGCAAAGTCGCCGACGTCCGCGAGGAACCAGCCGAACAGACACCCGAGCCGACCGCGCTGCTGCCCTGCCCGGACGCCGCCGCAGGTTGGGAGCTGCGGCACGACATGCTGCCGCTGCTACGCAGCCTGCCGCCCCGGCAGCGCCAGGTCCTGGCCTGGACACTCAACGGCTTCACCCCCGCCGAGATCGCCCGAACTGCTGCGGATGACCCCCAATGCGGTCAGCGCCAGCCTGAAGAAGGCCCGCCGCGCCGCCGCAAAGTACCTCACGACCATCGGATATCTCACCAGCGACGAGGCAGGAGGGCAGGAGCAGTGACCACCCACCACCGGCCTCACCACGACCACAGCACTATCGGCCGTCGGCTCGATGAGCACCAGAGCGGTCTGGTCGACGACCTCGGGGCTGTCCTGGATATCGACGCAGGCCTGCGCGAGATCCTGCTCCAGTCCCGTCACACCGCCCTGGTCGACGACCTTGGCGCTATCTTGGACGTCGACGCTGGCCTGGCCGCCATCCTGCCCGCCCCGGTCCCACCCGCACCGATTGCCCAGCCGAGACCAGACACAACGGTGCAGGACCAGTCAACCGCCGAGCAATTCCTCCAGTCGGTCAGCCCACAAGATCGCCTGATGCTACGCGGCCACCCCGACGTCGAAGCAGCATCCCAGAGCCTCACCCGCGCCTGGGACCTCGCTGGCGTTCTCGACTGTGCTCTCCATCTTGCCCGCAGGCTCGGCAGGGTGCCCGGCTCCAGTCCGGCCCGCGAGCTCGCCCGGGGTCACAACCCTAGTCTCGCCAGGGATCTGTCTATCAGCCTCGACCTCGCCCGCGACCTCGCCCGTGAACTCGCCTTCGATCTCGACCGCGGCCGTGATTGTGACCTCGCCCGCGACATCGTCCACAATCTGATCCGGCACCTGCACCTCGATGACACCAGCCTCCTCGCCTACAAAGTGGACTGTGAGCTTGCCCTCGCACACGACCTCATTGAGGTTTGCCGGCACCGGATTTGGAAGTCCGTCGGTGTAGTGCTAGGCCGAGATGTACCAGTACTTGACGAGTGGGTGTTGTGGGAGTTCCTGGACGATTTCACCACCTCCGATCTTCGTACCGTTGTCCTGACCGGTGTTGACCTCACCGGCGTGCGCTGGTCCGAGCGAGGGACGCTGTGGCCCGAAGACGTGGACGTCGAAGATCTCAAGGCTCGCTCGGAGGAGACTCCGCAAGGCAGTGGGATCTACGTCATCCGGTCGGGCTCGGCGACCGTACGCGACCTAGCCAATCTGAGATAGGCCCGGTGATCGGCGGGCTGCTACGGAGGGAACCCGGCTGCGCGTTCGGGCTCAGCGGATAACACTCTGGCCATGGCCGTTGACCGATTCGTCGGCCGCGTTAGTTCGCGGTCGCCTGGGTTCGGGCCGATTGGCGCCACTCCAACGCCTCGGGGGTCTCCCGGTACTCCAGCAGATGCTGGCCGGCGATCTTTTGCAGCAGGTCGCGTACCTCCGCCGGGGTGGCGTAGAAGAACTCCCGCCGTGGATTGACCCGATTGACCCTGCGGTCATGCAGTTCCTGGTGCAGCCGTCCCTCCAGGCCGACGGCGTCGTCGCTGAAGATCAGCGCATGGGTGTCGAACTTGAACGGCACCGAGGCATCGCCCAGTTCCCGTACCCGGTCCTCCGGTTCGAGCCGCCGCGTCATCCCGATCTTGACGACGTTCTCCCCGAAGGCGCCCACATTGGAGATCACGTACACATACCCGGCCCGGATGTTGGCCTCGCGTGCCTCGACGTCGGCGACCGCCGCGCCGATCTCCTCCAGCTTCGCCTTCAGCTCTTCGGCGGCCGCGGTGTCCCCCTTGGCGAGCAGCTTGGCCAGGGCCGAGCGGTAGTGCGCCTCCTCCTTGCGCAGCCGGGCCTTCTCCCGCTCGAACTCCCGGCGGGCGGCCTCCTCCTCACGCTGCCGCTCGCGCTGGGCACGGACGGCTTCCTTCTCCTCTTCCTGCTTGGCCAGGTAATCGGCCGTCAGTTCCAGCTCATAGACACGCAGCCGGTGGTAGTCGCCGCTAACGTGGATGTCCATCGTCCTGCCCAGCTTGACGATCATCTCCACGGCCTTCTCCAACCGGTCGATCGCCGACTGCAGCTTGTAGGGACGCATCGTGCGCACGCAGTTGTCAGCCTCAGCGTTGTAGGCGCGCAGCATCAGCTTGGAGAAGTCCCGCACCATCTTGCGGCCCTCGGCGGCCGATCCGTTCACCTGCCAGTTGGTGGCGCCCAGCACCGCCTGCCCGTCCCTGGCCATGCTCTTGATCCTGGCCTTCACCTCGGCCAGTCGGTCCTTGTAGGCCACCGCGTCGCTGAGCGGATGCCGGTACTCGTAGATCCCGGCTTCCTGCAGCAGGGCGGTCTCCTCGGTCCGTACGATCTGCCGCTCGATCTCGCCCAAACGCCGGGCCGCCTCCTCGACGGCCGCCTGTAGCCGGCCGTGCTCGGCATGCAGGGCCTGGGTCATCGCCGAGATCTGCATCGCCTCCATGCCGCCGAGCCGCTCGACCCACGCGCGCAACTGCGCGTTCTCGGCCTCCAGCTTCTTCTTGCCGCCGAACAACCCGCCGCCGCGGTGCTCAGGCAGCACAGGCGCGGGGGCGGGCGGCGGCGGGGATGGTGCCACAGCCGGGTCGAGTACCCAGAACTCCCAGCCGGGCGGTGCCGCTGGCCAGGACGGGTCCGGCTGCCAGCCCTCCGGGGGACGCCAACCGGGAGGCGGGACCGGCCAGCCGGGGGGCGAGTTGAACCGATACTCGGCCATCGAGGTCCTCCGGGAGCAGTGAGACCACACCGTCAGCACAAGTCACACAGAAGACAGCCGCCCCTGGCCAATGGTTTACCTCAAGGCCCCCGAAACCACAGTGGGTGTCGGGGGCCTTGTCACGCAGTGATCAGGTGAGGCTGTCGCAGGTTCTGGCGTCGGGGTCGTTTGCCGCCTGGGGGACCCAGCGGACGTTGGCGAAGGACGCGGAGAAGGCGCCCTCGGTGTAGACGAGGAATGGGGTGTTGACGTTCTCCATGTCTACGCCGAGTGCGGCGAAGCAGGAGACCGGGATCTTGACGGTGGACTTGGTGTTCAGCGGGAGGTTCTGGAAGAGGGATGTGGCGACCACCTCGGCGCCGCAGGGCCAGACGCAGTGCACGCTGATCACTGTGCGGGCGGCCGGGGGCTGGTGGACGATCGTGTCGAAGACCAGTGCCGCGTTGGCGTTCAGGTAGCCGCGCAGGTCGGTGCCGCCGGATGGGTTTTGCAGGTAGATCTGGCCCGGGCCGGTGCCGGTCCAGGTGACGCGGAGGCCGTCCTGCTGGACGTTGACGTCGCTGGGCACGACGTTGATCTCGGCGTGGGAGGCGGTGCCGTCGGGGCCGATCTCGGTGCCGCCCCAGTTCTCCGGGGAGCCGATGAAGCTCTTGTACGGGGCGACGTCGGTGCGGTTGAAGATTTCCAGGTCCTCGGTGGCGGTGCCGCCGCCGCCCGTGGAGCCGCACGGGAGGTCCTGCGAGGTCTCGTCGAGGGTGCCGACGTTGCCGGTCTGGCCGTAGCGCAGGCCGTACCCGAGCGGGAAGAGCGGGTCGTAGCCCTCCTCGCCGGGGTTGAGCGGGGTTTGGCAGGGGCCCTTCGGCCAGGAGTATGACAGCGTGCCGGTGTAGCCCTGGCCGCTGTTGCGGCCGCGGACCAGCAGGTCGGCGACGCCGCCGCCTTCGGTGCCGGGCAGCCAGGCGACCACGAACGCGTCGGAGCGGTTGAGTTCCTTGTTGGTGTACAGCGGGCGGCCGGTGACGAAGACGGTGATGACGGGCTTGCCCTTGCCGCTCACCTTGTCCAGGACGGCGAGGTCGTTCGGGTAGAGCTTGGCCGCCTCCAGGGTGCGGCGGGCCAGGTCGCCGACGCCCTCGGCGTACGGGGTCTCGCCGATGACGGCGATGACGGCGTCGTACGCGGAGACGTCCACGTTGTCGGCGGTCTCGCTGAAGGTGACCCGCGACTCGCCGAGCGCCTCGCGCAGGCCGCCGAGGATCGTCGTGCCGTTCGGGAAGTCGGCGTTGGTGTTGCCGGTGCCCTGCCAGGTGAGCGACCAGCCGCCGGTCTGGTTCTGCAGGCTGTCGGCGCTCTTGCCGACGACGAGGACCTTGGATCGCGGCGACAGCGGCAGCACCCGGTTGTTGTTCTTCAGCAGGACCTGGGATTTGCGTACGGCCTCGCGGGCGAGCTTGCGGGCCTCAAGCAGGTCGGCCCTGCCGGCGGCGTACCGGGCGGACGGCTTGGGGGAGTCGAAGACGCCGGCGCGGAGCTTGACGCGCAGGATGCGGCGGACGGCGTCGTCGATGCGCGACATCGGGATCTCGCCGGATTCGACCTGGGTGATCGTGTTGGAGATGAACGCCTTCCAGTCGTTCGGCACCATGACGATGTCGATGCCCGCCTTGATGGCCTGTGGGCAGCTCGCGTTGGTGCAGCCGGTGACCTGGCCGATGCCGTTCCAGTCGGAGACGATCAGGCCGTCGAAGCCCATTTTCTGCTTGAGGATGCCGGTGAGCGCTTTCTCGCTGCCGTGCAGCTTGCCCTCGGTGATGCCGAGTTCCTCGTTGGTCCAGCTGTTGAACGAGGCCATCACGGTCTGGGCTCCGGCGCCGAGCGCGCCGTAGTAGCCCTGGCCGTGGATGTTGATCATGTCGGCCTCGGAGGAGGGGTTCACGCCCTGGTCGACGCCTCGCTGGGTGCCGCCGTCGCCGATGAAGTGCTTGGCGGTCGCGAGCACGTGTCCCCGGTCGAGGCGGCGGGTGCCGTCGCCCTGCAGGCCCCGCACCGCTTCGGCGGCGTACGCGCGGGTGATGCGCGGGTCCTCGGAGTAGCCCTCGTAGGTGCGGCCCCACCGGTCGTCGCGGGGGACGGCGAGCGTCGGGGCGAACGCCCAGTCCTGGCCCGTCACGCGCACCTGCCGGGCGGTCGCGGCGGTGACCTCACGCACCAGGCAGGGGTCGTGCGCCGCGCCCAGGGCGATGTTGTGCGGGAAGAGCGTCGCGCCGAAGACGTTGTTGTTGCCGTGCACCGCGTCGATGCCCCAGATGATGGGGATCTTCGTACGGGTGCTGACGGACGCCTGCCAGTACGCGTCGGCGAGGGCGAGCCAGTCCTGCGGCGTGGCGTGCTTGTCGCGGTTCGGCCAGGCGCCGCCGCCGTTGAGCACCGAGCCGATGAAGTACTGCTTGACCTCGTCCGGGGTGATCGCGGTGATTTCCGGCTGGGTCATCTGGCCGACCTTCTCCGCCAGCGTCATGCCGGAGAGGATCTTGTTGATGCGCTTCTCGTCCGCCGGGTTCTTGCGGAACCGGCTCTCGATTCTGGGCCAGTCCTTGAGGGTGGGCAGGTGCTTGGGGATGGGGGTGCAGCGGTCGTCGTCCCACGACGGGTGGCCGATCGTGGTGGTCGCCGCGCCGGTCCCGGCAACTGCCGATGCCTGCCGCGCGCCGGAGGCGGAGGCCGCGGCGGGGGTCGTGGCGACGGTGCCGCCCAGCAGCGCGACCCCGGCGAGCGTCGCCAATAAGTTCCGGCGGAGGGGGGAGCGGGCGCGGTGACGGTGCGCGGAAGTACCCCCCAGGAAATGCGATCTACCCATGGACCCTCCCGGGTTCATGACGAAGGATCTTGAAGAGAGCGCTCTCGCATCAGCGTCCTTGCAGCGCTTCTGACCGTCAAGTGATCTGTACGTAACAATTGGCGTTACCTGAGAACGCCGTTGGGAAATGCGAACGTTTCAGACGCGGCGGTGCCGTACGAGCCGGTCAGTCCGGGAGCATCAGCGCTAGAAGCTGCCATACGCTCAGCCGCAGCAGGTTCTTCAGCAGCCAGTAGGCGAGTGCCGCCAGACCGGTGCCCAGGAGAAGAACGAGCGCGATCAAAGCCGCCGCGGATCGCAGGGCCGGGCGAGGGGAGGCCATGAGATCAGCCAAACAGGCGGGGGAGATGGTTGCAAGACGCAATGGCGGACCGGGAGGGCCTCAGCCGAGTCGTACGGTGACCCGCGCGGAGGCGCCTTCCGCGTCGCCGAGCCCAGTGAAGGTGAGCCCGGTGAAGGTGAGCCCGAGGCGTACGCCGACCGCGACGGCGGACAGACGCGGATCGCGCCGCAGGACCCGGGCCACCGGGCGATCCCAGACGACCGTGAGTTCGCGCAGGTCACGGCGGGGATCGGCGACGGAGATCGTGGCGGTGCCGTCGGCGTGGGCCCGTACCAGAACCGAGCAGGGACCGGAGGCGGTCAGCCCGGCGGCCGAGCCGGGCAGCCAGAAGTTCACGGCGGTCAGGCCGAGGGAGGGCACCCGGATGCCCTGCCGGTGCGCGGTGTTGGCCACGACCTCCACCCAGGAGGGCGCCGCGGCGCGGGCACGGGTCTGATCCGGATCCGCCCCCGGCATGAGCACGTAGAAGTAGCCGGAGTCACGGGGATCAACGCCGTGATCGAGCCACAACGTCACGTAGTCATGCGTCTTACCGGAGGAGGCGACCCTTCGCCGAGTCCCCTTCCGCGACCCCTCGGCCCGCCGCTCGCGCAGGGTCCGCAGAGGGGGACGCCCGGGCAGGACATAACCGCCATGACCCGCCAGATGCGCCCAACCCGCCGCCTCGTCCACGACCAGCCGAGCATCCGTCCGCCGGTTGTCCACGATCGTCTCCACCGGCACCCCGTCCGCGCAACGAATCCCCGCCCCGAGGCAGACGATCGCGTCGTCGAGGAAGAACCAGGACTTGAACGCCTCCAGCGTGCTCGCCAGGCCGTACAGGTGCTGACCGACAGCCGCGTACTCGCCGTCGGTCGCCCCGCCGACCCACCGCGCCGGCGGGCACGTCTCCCCCCACTCGCCCCCCGCGCCGTCGGAGAGCCGCTTGGTGGACACGGTCGTGCCGGGCAGCCGATACGGATCGACGGTGCTCCAGAAGCCGTCGGAGTACTGGTCGCCGTGCCCGACGCCCCACCAGTAGAGCATCCCCGACCCGGTGTGCCACCCCCGCCGGTTCTCCCCGTTGCCGTGCTCGTAGTGGCCGACCCGATCCGAGGCCATGCTCAGCCCCGCACACCATCCGGGCCGCCGATGCACCGCACGGGCGCTCATCGCCATCAGCCGATGCCCGTACGGCTCGCCCACCGCCGCCACGCCCTCGTCCCGGAGCACGGCGGCGAGCCGGGCATGAAACCCCAGGTCCTCACGTTCGGCCGCCCGCACCATCGGCACCGAGACGTCCCGCAGCGCCCAGCCTTTCACCATGCCCTGCCATCGGATCCGCTCGGCGGCGGGCGCCGACTCGGCCAGCAGCAGGATCGCGGCGGCGATCCGCCGCCCCCGCGCATGATCCCCGTACGCCCGCCTGCCGACCGCCCGTCCCGCGACCATGTCCATGCAGAACCCGTCATGGACGACCGGCGCGAACGCCCGCTCCACCAGACCGAACACGAACCTGCGCCGCACGTCGTCGATCTCCCACGGCGTACCCCGCAGCACCACCAGCAGCCTGGCCAGGCCGGTCAGTAATGCCACGCCGTACGTGCCCTGATAGGGAACGGTCGTGTGCTGGATGAATGATCCGTCCCGATAAAAGCCGTCGCCGTCCCTCACATACCCAAACACAGGCGACAAGGCCGACACCGCCCGCGCCGCCCCCGCCTGATCGGCGGCGAGCATGGCCCGTAACAGCAACACCGTGCACAAATCCACCCGATTCGCCCCGGTGCTGGTCCCGCTGTAAGCGCCGACAACGCTCTCGGGCACGAAGTGATCCACCGCCTCCAGCAGCCCCCGCCGCCGCGCCTCCCCCAGATGCGTCTCGACCAGCAACGCGGCGTCCAGCAGCCGCAACGGCACCCCGATCTGCCAGTGCCACCAGTTCCCCACCGGCTCGGCCCCCGCCGCGTACACCAGCCGCCGATACCGGTCGATCCCCTCGGCCACGGCCGCCCCCAGCGCCGGATCGCCGGTCACCCCCGTGCCGGGCAGCGCGTAGGCCCGCGCCATCCCCAGCAGCCGCAGCGGAACCGCGTTGTAGGAGGGAAGCGCCAAATCCTCCCAAAGCCCCCCGACCCCCGCCGCCATGCCATCCCGATGCCGCGCGGCCTCCGCCCCCATCCGCGCCAGCCCACTCCGGTACGGCTCCGCCTCCAGGTCGGCCCCCAAGCCGGCCGTCACCCCGGTCGTCACCTCGAACCACCGGCGCCGTAGCACCCCAAGCAGCCGCACCCACTCCGGCGAACCCCCCGCCGCCCGAGCAGCGTCCGCCCCGACCAGCGCCCCCGCCGCAGCGACCGTCCCCAGCCGGAGCAGCGCCCTTCTGCCGTAACCGCCGCGCACGGCAGGATTATCGGCGAACTCAGATCAAGAACGGCGACGCCACGAGGACGGCGGCGCAGGCGTGGCCAGGTCATATGTTCCTTGCCACAGAGATACGTCCGGACCTTTTCGTGGAGGTAGCGGACCGGCGGATCTCAGCGTCTTATGGACTTTCCGCCGTGCGCGGCGAGGAGACTGGAGAAAAGGGCCTCCCACTGGGGCATGACCACCTCGGGCGCATAGGAGCGCACCGTCTCCCGAGCCGCGAGGCCGAGTCGTTTGCGCAGCTCGGGGTCGTCGATGACGCGGATCAGCGTCTGCGCGAGGGCGTTGACGTCCTCGGCGGGGACGAGCAGGCCGTCCTCTCCGTCGGTGATCACGTCGCCGGGGCCGGTGGGGCAGTCGAAGCTGACGACGGGCAGGCAGTGCGCCATCGCCTCGATCATCACCATGGGCAGACCTTCGAAGCGGGAACTGAGCGCGTACACCGATGAGGCGCGCAGTTCCTGGTCGAAGGTGTCGCTGCGGCCCATCAGCCGGACGTGCTCCGACAACCCCAGCTCGTCGATCTGGGCCTGCAGCCGCTCCTGCTTGGGGCCGGTGCCGAAGATGCGCAGCCGCCAGTCCGGGTGTACGGCCACGACCTGCGCGAAGGCCGGGATCAGCAGGTCGAAGCCCTTCTGGTAGTACAGCCGCCCGGCCGCGATGACGAGCTTGCTGTCAGGGTCGCAGGGCTCGCGCCCGGAGATGACCGTGGAGTTGGGGATGCGCTCGATCCGGGTACCGGGCAGGACCTCGGCGTAGTCCCGGCGGTCGGTCTCGGTGAGGACGACGACGGCGTCGCAGCGCGAATAGTGCCGGAGGATCTGTCGTTTGGTGTCGGGTTTGTGGGTGCCCAGGTTCATGTGTTCCTGTGCCACGTGTACGACGTCGCGCGGGGCGTACCGGGCGGCGATGATGTTCAGCGCCGGTCGGGTGGTGACCAGGACGCCGCCGTCCAGTTCGGAGACGGCGTCGATGACGCCTCGCTCCACCCGTTCGGTGAAGTAGCGGGCCGCGAACTCGTCGCTCGGCACCACCCGGCCCCGGATCTTGCGCCGGATCCGGCGGACCAGCGTGTCCGGGCCGTATCCGGAGCGCTGGTCGACCACCGCGCGGAGCCGGATGCGTTCGTCCAGGGGGAACTGCGGCTTCGTACGGCGCCGCACCGCGCTGAGGATCTCCACGTCGTGCCCGGCCGCCGCCATCGCGTTGGCCTGGTTGAACACCGTGCGGATCGTTCCGCCCATGCCATAGGCGTGCAGGAGGAAGTAGCGGATTTTCACCGTTTCGCACTCTCTGCGGACGTTTCCGGCTCGCGAGTCGCCGGGGGGCGTGTTAGGTCCGCGTTTGTCGCTTGGTCTCGTCCTTGGAGAGGTAACCCCAGCTCACGCACATCGAGCGGAGCACCTCGGGCACCTCGTCGGCCGCGGGCAGGTCCCGCCCGGCCTGAACCCTGCCTGAGGCGATCTTGTCCTTCCAGTCGCCGAGGCCCTTGGTCAGCACCTCCGGCCGGCCGTACTCGAGCATGCCGGGCTCGAAGGGGATGCCGAGGAAGTCGCAGATGAGCTTCGCCTGCCCCTCGGGGTCGGCGGTCAGGTCCTCGTAGCGAACGGTGTGGCCGGGTAACGCCTTGCGCGCCTTGTTCACCGCGCGCATGTAGCGCAGCGCGTCCTCGGTGGCCTCCTGCGGGGTGCGTTTGTCCGGGCTCGCCTCGTACCAGGATTGGGCGATGGACGCGGGGTGGCGCAGCAGGAAGATGTACCGGGCGTCGGGCCAGCAGGTGGCGATGCGCTGGAAGGCGAAGGCGTTGGCCGGGGTCTTGTCGACGAAATACCTCTTGCCGCTGCGCACGAGTTCCCGGTGCAACACCCGGTCCCACAGCAGGTGCTCCAGGTCGGCCTGGTTGTGGCCGAGGGCGTCCATCGCCTTTTCGGCCAGGCTCGTGCCGAACTGCACCGTCAGGCGGCGGACGTGCAACTCGTGCGGGGCGTGCAGCATCGAGTGCGCGTTCAGCAGCGAACGCAGCAGCGTGGAGCCGGATCGCACCGGGGACATGATGAAGATCGGAGCCTTGAGCAGCCGGTCGTTCTCCGGGTCGGCGGGCGGCCGGACCTGCTCGGCAGGCGCGGTCGGAGCCGGCGCCGGGCGGCTCTCGGCGGAGCGCGACCGGCCCTCGGACGATCGCGCCGGCGCCTCGCGGGTGATGCGAAGCCCGGTGAACTCGACGAGAGCGTGGTTGACCTTGCGTTTCCAGCTCATGTGTGCCGATATTACCCAGAGTTCCTGTGAAAATGACGTAAGGAGACGGGCTCGTCACTGCGGCGATCCGTCGCTCACCTCGGCATTTGCCCCGCCCTGTCGTGATAAGCGACCAATGAGGCATCGGAACGGTCACGGGACGGTCTCACGGAAGGTGATCGGCCGCATGGACCGCCGACGCGCGAGCCGCGCCGTCCGTTCTGATCAATAAGTACGGTCGGGCCGGGGACCGCGGGGGGTGCGTGTCATGATGGCGGTGCGATGACTTCCGCCGCCTTGCCGTTCCGTGTGGTCCGGGCCGCCGCGTTCGCCGTGGTCTGCCTCGGGCTGAGTACGGGTGCGCACGTTCTCGCCGGAGGCATGCTCTCCGGGCGGAGCGTGGGGTTGGGGCTGGCGGTGGCGTTCGCCGCCGCGGCGCCGCTGTCCGGGCGGGAACGCACGCTGCGGACGATCCTTCCGCTGCTCGGTGGGGTGCAGGTCGCGCTGCATCTGCTGTTCTCGATGGGGCCCGCCGCCATGGTCTCCCATGCCCACGCCGGGCACGTGTCGTACGGCGGGCTGACTCCGAGCCTCGGCATGCTGATCGCCCATGCGTGGGCGGCGGGGCTGACCGCGATCTGGCTGGCCAGGGGCGAGGCCGCGTTGTGGCGGCTGGTGCGCGGGCTGGCCGTACGGCTGGTCCGGCTGCTGGCGGGGCCGCAGACGCCCGGGTACGCGCCGCCGGTCATGGTGCGGGCGGACCGGGAGCGGCCGCTTCGCTCGGCGACGCCGCGTCATGCGATCAGCAGGCGCGGGCCGCCGTCGACTGTCCCTGTCACCTCTGTCGCGTGACCGCATTCTCCTGATCGCTGTTCTCCTGATCGCTGTTCTTCTGATCGCCTTGACCGATCTGTCCACGCGTTCCCGTCGGACGCGCTGAGCGGCATGCCGTCGCCCGAGCCGACGTTGAGCGGTTCTCGATCAGGCACGATCGGCATCCGGCACTGAGCGGCACCGATCGCATCGGTCGGCATAGGCGCATCAGGCGCATCGGGTGGCATCGAGGGCGTCGCCGAAGGCATCCGGACGACGTTTCCGGATGTCGGCGTGCCATCGACCGGTCGTTCCGGGGGATCCGTCCCGAGCACTGCGATCACCACTGAGGTGGCGGAATGTCACCCGCTTCGCGCATGAGGGCGCGGCGGGTCACCGGCGTGTGCGCCGGGCCATTCCCCTGTCCGTGACAACCCAAAGGCGGCATCATGATCTCTCGTCGTAGCGCCGTTTCCGGCGTACTCGCTCTCAGCCTGCTTCCCTTCGCCCTGGCCGCATGCGGCTCGGCCGGCTCGACGACCGTGTCCGCGAGCCCGGTCGCCGAGCAACCGACGGCCACGTCGACCCTCAAGACGGACACCGCCCCGGCCGCCGCGCTGACGGTGACCGACCCGTGGGTCAAGGCCGCCGACAAGGGCATGACCGCGGCCTTCGGGACGCTGGTCAACAACTCCGACAAGGACCTCACCATCGTCTCGGCCACCTCGTCCGCCGCGCCCAAGGTCGAGCTGCATGAGATGGCGGACCAGGACGGCAAGATGGTCATGCGTCAGAAGGAGGGGGGCTTCGTCATCCCGGCCAGGGGCAGCCATCGGCTTGAGCCCGGAGGCGACCACCTGATGCTGATGGGCGTCACCGACAAGGTACAGCCCGGCGACGAGGTGCCCTTCACGCTCACTTTCGCCGACGGCGGGACCATGACGTTCACCGCGGTCGTCAAGGCGTTCGCCGGTGCCAATGAGGAGTACTCGGGCGACGACAAGGGCGACGACAAGGCGAAGGACGACATGAAGGGCGACGAGAAGCCCGCGGGGCACGAGGGCTGAGTGATGGCTGAGCCCACCTCCCGGCTGAGCCGGCGGAGCCTGCTCACCGGTGGCGCCGTCACGGCCGTCGGCGCGCTTGCCGCCTGTACGCCTGGCAAGGCGGCGAGCGCGCCCGCCGAGGCGGCCCCGACCTCCGCGAAAGGCGCGGCGACCCCGGCCGACATCCCCTCCGGCAAGGCCGTGGAGCCGTTCCACGGCCCGCACCAGGCCGGAGTGGCGACGCTGCCGCAGACGTACGCGGCCTTCGTCGCGTTTGACCTGAACTCCGGGATCAAACGCGACGCCGTCGCCCGCATGATGCGGCTGCTCACCGACGATGCCCGGCGGCTCACCTCGGGCGCGGGCGCGCTCGCCGACACCGAGCCGCACCTGGCCGAGTTCCCGGCCCGGCTGACGGTCACCTTCGGCTTCGGCCCCGGCCTGTTCAAGGCGGCGGGGAAGGAGAAGGATCGGCCCGACTCCGTGGCGGACCTGCCCGCCTTTCGGATCGACCGCCTTCAGGACCGGTGGAGCGGCGGTGACCTGCTGATCCAGCTCTGCTGCGACGACGCGGTGACCCTCGCCCATGCCCTGCGCATGACGGTGAAGGACGCCCGCACGTTCGGCAAGGTCCGCTGGATCCAGCGGGGGTTCCGCCGCCCGCCGCACGTCCAGGCGGCGACGCTGACCCAGCGCAACCTGATGGGCCAGCTCGACGGCACCGTCAACCCGCAGCCGGGCTCGGCCGACTTCGAGCGCGCGGTCTGGGCGGCCGACGGGCCGGAATGGTTTCGCGGTGGCACCACCCTGGTCGTACGCCGGATCCGGATCGAGATGGAGATTTGGGACCAGGTCGATCCGGTGGCCAGGGAGTTCACGATCGGCCGTCGGCTGTCCGACGGGGCGCCGCTGACCGGCGACGCCGAGCATGACGAACCCGACTTCGACAAGACGAACGCGTCCGGCCTGCTGGTCATCGGCGAGTACGCCCACATCCGCCGGGCACACATCAAGGATCCGGGGATGCGCATTCTGCGGCGGCCGTACAACTATGACGACGGCCTGTCGGAGAAGGGCCACGCCGACAGCGGCCTGATCTTCGCCTCCTACCAGGCCGACGTCACCCGCCAGTTCCTCCCCATCCAGCGGAGTCTGGCGGAGGCCGATTTGCTCAATGAGTGGACCACTCCCATCGGCTCGGCCGTCTTCGCCATTCCGCCCGGGTGCGGCGAGGACGGTTGGATCGGTGAGGGCCTCCTGGCTTGATTTCGGCGTCTCGCCACGTCAGGCGATGCGCATCCGTTAACCGGGGTTCGGCGGCCCGGCCCCGCGTGTAATGGCGATGCGGTGGGGTCGGGACGTCGGCAGAATCGGAGCGATCGTTCTCCGAGGAGGCAGGGAGGGCTCGGGATGCGGGTGAGCGTGCCGCACGCCTGGCCGAGCGGTCGGGAGGAGGCCGAGGCCGTTCAGGATCGGCTTCGGCCGCTGGTGCGGGTGGAGGCCGACGGGTCGCCCGCGCCGCCGCTTCGGCTGATCGCCGGGCTGGACGTCGCGTACGCCAAGGACGACGACCGGCTCGCGGCGGCCGTGGTCGTGCTCGACGCCGACACCCTCGCGGTCGTGGAGAGCGTGTCGGCGGTCGGGCGGGCCGCGTTTCCGTATATTCCCGGCCTGTTCGCGTTCCGTGAGCTGCCCACGCTCGTCACCGCGCTCGAACGCCTCACCACCGACCCCGACCTGCTCGTTTGCGATGGGCAGGGCATCGCGCACCCCCGCCGGTTCGGGCTCGCCTGCCATCTGGGCGTGCTGACCGATCTCCCGGCGATCGGGATCGCCAAGCAGTCGCTGGTCGGGGAGTACGCCGAGCCCGAACGGCCGCGCGGCTCCTGGACCCCGGTGCGCGACGGCGGCGAGGTCGTCGGCAGGGCCGTGCGTACCCAGACCGGGGTCAAGCCCGTGTTCGTCTCGGTCGGCCACCGCATGTCCCTCGACGCGGCGACCGCGCTCGCGCTCCGCCTGTCTCCTGACTATCGCCTGCCGGAGACCACCCGCCGCTCCGACCGCCTCTCCCGTCAGGTCCTCGCCGCCCATCTGGCGCAGCAGGCGTAGCAGCCCGGTTCGAGTACGAGGCTCGGGGCATCGAGGTCGGTCCGCGGCATGATGCGGCGGAGTGCCTCACGTACGCGCCCGGGTAGCCCGCGCGGGTTCGTGGAGACGGGCGAGCAGGGAGTCGCGGATCTCGCCGGCGCGGATGGCCGTGGTGGACAGCAGCGTCGAGCTGAGGCCGTGGCTGTGCTCGGTCGCGCCCTGCAGGTAGATGCCCGCGGTGACCTGGGGGACCGTCTCGACGCGGTGATCGCGGCCGACGCGGATGGCGTCCTCCTCGTCGCGCAGGCAGAGCTTGGCCGCCTCGCCGAGCAGCATGCCGACGTCGATTGGGCGGTAGCCGGTGGCGTACACGAGCAGGTCGGCGTCGAGGACCTCCCGCCGCCCGGTCGGCTGGTGCTCCACGGACACCTCGACGTGGTCCTCGCCGTCCCGTACGTCGGTGATGTGGGAGGCGTTCATCAGGCGCAGCCGCTCGCGGCCCTCGACGAGCTCTCGGTACCTGGTGGAGTAGAGCGATTCGATCAGGTCGATGTCGACGGCGGAGTAGTTGGTGCCGCGGTGGTAGTCCATCAGCGACCGCTTCACGTGGGGCGGGGCGTTGTAGTAGAGGTCCACCGCGTCCGGGTCGAAGATCCTGTTGGCGAACGGGCTGTCGTCGGCCGGGGTGTAGCCGTACTTGGCGAAGACCGCGCAGATCTCGGCGTCGGCGAAGGTGCGGTGGAGGTACTCGGCGGCCTCCGCGGCGCTCTGCCCGGCGCCGAGCACGACCGCGCGGCGCACCCGCTCGCCGCCCGCGGTCAGCTCGGCGATGCGCGGGATGAGCTCGCTGTTGTGCCAGACGCGGTCGGACACGATGGTGTCCGGCGGCAGGTGGGGTTCCAGGCCGACGGCGACCGACAGGTTGCGGGCGCGCCGTACGAGGGTGCGCGAGGGGTCGTGCGGGTCGCGGGCGATCACGTCGAACATGATCACGACGCCGTCCTCGTCGGTCACCGGCTCGACGGCGATCACCTCGGCGGAGTACTCCACCAGGTGCCGCATGCGGTCGGCGGCCCATTCGAAGTAGTCGTGGAACTCGACGCGCAGCGGGAACAACGTCTTTTGATTCAGGAAGTCCACCAGCCGGCCGCGGTCCTGCAAATAACACAGAAAGCTGAAGTCGCTGGCCGGATTACGCAGGGTGACCAGATCCTTGGCGAAGGACACCTGCATGGTCGCGTTGTCGATCAGCATTCCCCGGTGCCAGCCGAAGCGCGGTTGTTTCTCTAGAAAACAGACGCTGAGCCGTTCGGCGTCGGGAACGGCCCGGTTGTGCTCCTCAATGGCAATCGCCAGCGCGAGATTCGACGGCCCGAAGCCGATCCCCAGTACGTCGTGAATCCGGTCCGGCCCGTTGCGCAGGGTGTTCACCGCGGCATCGCCCTCCTCTATTCAGGATACCCTAAATAAGGTTAGCCTAACCTTGCAACGCCTCTTGGAATGACCCTGTACGCGAGGAGGATCCCTATGCGGGTCGCCATGTTCGGCTATCAGACCTGGGGGCATCGCACCCTGCAGGCCCTGCTGGACTCCGGCCATGAGGTGGTCCTCGTGGTCACTCATCCCAAGAGCGATCACGCGTACGAGAAGATTTGGGACGATTCGGTCGCCGACCTGGCCGAGAAGCACGACGTGCCCGTGCTGCTGCGCAACCGCCCGGACGATCCCGAGCTGCGCGCGGCGTTGCGGGGGACCGCCCCCGACATCATCGTCGCGAACAACTGGCGCACCTGGCTGCCACCGGAGATCTTCGACCTGCCGCCGCACGGCACGCTCAACGTGCACGACTCGCTGCTCCCGGCGTACGCGGGCTTCTCCCCGCTGATCTGGGCCCTCATCAACGGCGAGCGGCACGTGGGCGTGACCGCGCATCGCATGAACGCCGAGCTGGACGCGGGCGACATCCTCGTGCAGCGGGCCGTGCCGGTGGGGCCGCGGGACACGGCGACCGACCTGTTCCACCGGACCGTCGATCTGATCGAGCCGATCGTGCGCGAGTCGCTGGACCTGATCGCGTCCGGCCGGGCGCGGTGGATCCCGCAGGATCGCTCCCGGGCCAGCTTCTTCCACAAGCGCTCGATCGAGGACAGCCGGATCGACTGGGCCTGGCCGGCCGAGGACCTGGAGCGGCTGGTGCGGGCGCAGTCGGATCCGTACCCCAACGCGTTCACGTACCACCGGGGCGAACGGGTGCGGATCATCGAGGCGGCGGTGTCTCGGGGCCGGTACGGCGGCACGCCGGGGCGGATCTTCATCCGCGAGGACGACGGCGTGGTCGTGGTGGCGGGCGCGGACGCGCGCAGCGGGCGGCGGCACGGCCTGCTCGTGAAGCGGGTGCGCACCGACGACGGAGCCGAGCACGCCGCGACCGACTACTTCCGCGTGATGGGCGGCTACCTCACCCGGCATCCCTGAGCGCGGCCACGCCCCGCCTTCCCCGGCATCTCGTCCCCGTCCGGCACCCGATTTCCCTGATGCCCGTCTCCGACCATGACAGGAGTTCACGGCGACATGGCCCACGCAAGCGAGCCCTCCGGCGCCGATCCGCGCGCCGACGGCACGGACATTCCGGTCGATTACCTCATCACCGACTGCCGCGGGCAGGCGATCGACCTTCGTCTGTACCTCGGGCCTCCGCGCCCGCCCGCCGACGACGCCCCGAGGGGCGAGGCGGGAGGGTGGGCGCGGTGACGCCGCCCGACCCGGCGGCGAAGCCCGAACGCGCCGGTCAGGCCGGGTTCTCCACCAGGGCCTGCAGCCCGCCCTCCGCCTCCACGGCACGGCCCTCCTCTGCGCGGTCTTCCCCTGTGCGGCCCTCCACCGTACGGCCCGGCCGCTGATCCGCGGCCCCGGGAACGGGAGCGGCCGAATCGGTCCCGAGTTCGACGATGCGATTGCGGTCATCGACATGCACCACGCGCGGCACGTGCGACTTCACGTCGCTCTCGTCCACCTGCCTGAAGGACATGATGATGATCTTGTCGCCCGGCGACACGAGGCGGGCGGCGGCCCCGTTGATGCCGATGACGCCCGAGCCCGCCTCGCCCTCGATCACGTAGGTGGTCAACCGCGCGCCGTTGTCGATGTCCACGACGTGAACCAGTTCGTTCTCGACGATGTCGGCGGCTTCCAGGAGGGTCCGGTCGATGGTGATCGAGCCCACGTAGTGCAGGTCCGCCTGGGTCACGGTGGCCCGATGGATCTTGCCGCCGAGCAGGGCGCGCTGCATGTCATGACCTCCATGGGAGTTGTCGACGCACTCGCCGGCATCGGACCGCCGCCCCGGGCCTGGCCGTACCGGCATGGCCAAGTAAAGTAAGGCTAACCTAACTTGCCTTCCTGTCGGAGATCCACCTCTTCCAGCACAAGTTAGGCAAACCTAACCAACCATCCGTATCCATCTCGAAGCATACGGCAGCCCCCCGAGACCCCAACGACTAAGGAGCACCTATGTCCCGTCCCGACCCGGCCCGTCCATTAAGAACATCGTCGCTGGTAGGACGCGTGGCGGCGCTGGTCGCGGCCGGCATCCTGCTCGCGGTCTCCGCCGCCTGCTCGTCCACCGCCGAGACCCCGGCCACCCAGGCGACGCAGGCGAAGACCGCCGACGCGGCCTTCCCCGTCACCATCGAACACAAGCACGGCACCACCACGATCCCGTCCGCCCCCACCCGCGTCGTCACCGTCGGCTGGAACGACCAGGACTTCGTCCTGGCCCTCGGCGTCGTGCCGGTCGCCACCCGCCAGTGGTTCGACGAGTACAACACCTTCCCGTGGGTCAAGCAGGCCACCGGCGGCAAGCCGCTGCCCACCTTCTCGGCCGAGATCAACTACGAGGCCATCATCAAGCAGCGGCCCGACCTGATCCTCGCGATCTACGAAACGATCAACAAGGAGACCTACGACAAGCTCTCCCAGATCGCCCCCACGGTCGTGCAGCCCGCCGCGTACCCCGACGAGCAAACCCCCTGGGACCAGCAGACCCTCCTCACCGGCAAGGCCCTCGGCAAGTCCGCCGAGGCGCAGGCCCTCGTCGACAAGGTCAACAACCGCATCGAGGAGGCGAAGAAGGCCAACCCCGCGTTCGCCGACAAGGTCCTCGTCGTCGACTACGGCCCCGAGAACGGCGAACACTGGCTCATCCCGGCCAAGGACCCCCGCCGCGCCCTGTTCGACGCCCTCGGCTTCGCGGCCCAGGAGGAGAAGGACGCCATCAGCGAGGAACGCCTCGACCTCCTCGACCGCGACATCCTCTTCGTCAACGGCGCCACCAAGGACGCCATGCTCAAATCCCCCGTCTTCTCCCGCCTCGACGTCGTCAAGTCCGACCGCACCATCTACACCAGCTTCTCCACCCCCCTCGGCGGCGCCCTCTCCTACAGCGGCCCCAACGCCCTCCTGTACGCCCTCGACGTCCTCGTCCCGCAGTTGGCCAACGCCGCCGACAACGACCCCACCACCAAGGTCGCCGACCTCTCCAACATCACCTGACCGCCCCGCAGGCCACTCTCGCGTACGCCGCTTCGGGGGACCGTCCACCTGCGCACCGTCGCCACGCGCAGGTGGACGGCGTACGCTCCCCGCCTTCCCAACCCTGACAATCCGGCGAGCGCCGCCCCTGCGCGCCTTCGACCCACACACCGCCACACCGACCTGGGCCGACCTGGTACGTCGGCGCGGTGGCATCCTCCACCGAAGACATCGTGGGGGCACGTATTCCCGCCGCCGAGCCGCATCTACGGTGTGGGGGTCCGCGACGGCTTCGTCGGATCGCCCGGGTGCCGACTGAACACCGGAAGCCCGACGTACAGGCACCCCTTAGCCGGCCGGAGGACGCCGCGTCACATGCCGAGGTGAATGGTCGGCGGTACGCGGAACTGAGCGTGGCAACCGTGCTTCAGCGGAATTCGGAGTGGTGCGCTCAATCGCGGAAGTCAAACTCGTCGTTGCGGACCCCGGCCAGGAAGGCGTCCCACTCAGCCCGCGTGTAAATGATCAACGGGCCGTCGGGATGGCGGCTGTGCCGTACGGCGATGCGGTCCGAACCATCGAGAAGCGGGCCGGCCTCCACGCAGTTGCTGCCTACGTCGGGGCTGAAGCTGCTGATGTGCCATGCGGCGAGTGGAGACCGCTCCCTCTCTTCAGACACTGCTCTCCCGGCCTCTCTGCGCGGTCAACCCAGTCTGCTCAGGGCTGCCTCGATCAGTTCTATCGACTCAGCCGAGTCACATGAGCCCCGGCGTATACGATTAAACTTCATCTTAAGACGCTCAACACCATCCGTTTCGACATATAGCCCTCCGACCGGGGTCTCCACGTATCCCACATCCGGATAGGGCTCCGACATCTCGAAGATGCGGAACGACCCGTACAGGCTGGCGCTTCCGGTGGCGGAAAAAGGCAGAACGCGGAGGTCGATGGTGGGGCGGTGCGCGAGCTTGACCAAGTGTTCAAGCTGTTCACGCAGCACAGCCCGCCCACCAGGAGCCCGCTGAAGCAGCCCTTCATCTATGAGTGCCTCAATGTGGGGAGGTTCCGGCCCGAGCAAAATTTCCTGGCGTCGCAGCCGGAACTCCGCGCCGCTGGTGGATGCGCTTCCGCTTCTTTCCTCGTCTTGTATCAGCGCCTCCATGTATCCGACGGTCTGCAGCAAGCCCGGTACGACCAAAGCGTCATAGGAACTGATCCGTCGAGCACGTGACTCGACCCACGCATAGTCGATAACCCGCTTGTCCAGGTCATCCGAATATGAGTCCCACCAGTCGGTTTGCCACACTTCGCCCGCGATTTTGATCAACGTCGCACGCCGTCGTTCATCGTCTACGCCATAGAGGTCCAGCAGGGCACGCACGTCTTGCGTTCGCGCGGGATAGAGGCCGACCTCGAAGCGTCCCACCGTGGCTCCGTCGCGCTGAAGGTACTCGCCCACCTCTTTCAGTCGCAGTCCGTTGGCCTCTCGGAGTCGTCTCAGCTCTCGCCCGAGCCACTGGGCGCGAAGAGTCATACCTCGTTTCGCACTCAAAGTAATCACCTCGTCACGATGATGCCATAGCCTATCGCCCTCGCTGTCTGTGCTGCCACGCACTGTTCATAAGAACGCCATGCGAGATTGCATGACTTCTGCTACTCATTGAAGTCAAGCGGACACTCTTAGTGTCTAGTTTGTCGAACTTATTCCGATATGGGCTCCTGTCTCGGTAGCTGCGCTGCTGTAGCGACCAGCCACCGGTGCGGGACGGCCGAATCAGACGCAAACGGAAGGGGCGGATCGTGATCGTGATGGTTTCGCGGGCATTGACGGTCGTCTTCGGAGGCATCGCCGGGCTGTTCCGTCACGGCAAGACCAGGCAGGCGCAGGAGTCGGACCCGCGGTGGCAGTTGTTCGCGCTGGACGTGCTCTCGGCCGCGCCCATGTTCACGCGGCGGTTCAAGGCGGTGGCGGCGCAGGTGAAGCCCGCCCGAGCGTTCGTCGCAGAACTGCTCGGGGACGGGCATCCCCGTGTGGACGACGCGGTCCTGCTCACGAGTGAACTGGCCGGGAACGTGGTGCGGCATGCGGTGGAGCGCGAGTTCTGCGTCTCGGTGCTTCTTTTCGACGGCGGGGTGCTGGTCGCCGTGCGGGACCACGGTTCAACGAAGATTCCGCGTCGGCGAAACGCGGCCGACGACGAGTCGGGCGGGCGAGGGCTGGATCTGGTCAACATGCTGGCCACCCGGTGGGGTTTTCACCGGGAGACGACCGGCAGCACGGTCGTCTGGTTCCAACTGGAGCTGCCGCAGGGAGCGAACCAACCTTTTGGGTAGGTAAGCAGCTCTTTGGCAGTGCCGACTCCGAGCTGTACGAGGTCGTTGTTGGCATTGTGCAGTGAAGTGTGGACCTATAGCGGGCTTGACCCGGTTGGTCGGTTTGACCGATCATGGCGGGGTCAATTGCATACGTCAGGTCAGCGCCATGGTGGTTGGTGGAGCGCGCTGGCCGAGCCCGTCCTGGCATGGGCCCGGCCGCGTTCCGCCGTGGGTTCTGCGTCGTCGTGGGTTCGTGCCGGGACCCGACTCGACCAGGAGAGAACCATGGGTGACCAGTACGGCTTCGCCGACCTCGGGGAGTATCGGCCGGATCCGGAGGCCGAGAATCAGGCTCTCATCGAGGCGTTCTTCACCGCCTTGGCCGACGCGCTGCCGCAGGATGACGGCCTGATTTCCCGAATCCGGGCGCGGCATGAGCGTTTGGTGGCGGAGCAGGGGCATTGGTTCGTCGATGAGGCGTCCCGGCACAATCTCGCGCTGACCCTCGCGGTCCTCGCCGCCTATCGGGAGTTGGCCGCCCTGATGGGCGACGACGAGTCGCTTCCGCTGATCCGGACCGCCTTCATCGAGCCGTTCGGCCCGATGATCACGGACGCCACCAGGGCCGCGCTGGACGCGTCGCCGGACCCCTTCGCCACGATGGTGGACATCAGCAGGCGGCGCGAGCGGGACTTCTTCGGTGCCGCCTTCGTGTTCACGCATCCGGAGGACGAGCAGGATCGCTACACCGCGCTGGTGCAGCGGTGCTTCTACAACGATGTGTTGGTGGCGAACGGCGCCGCGCATCTCATGCCGATCATGTGTGACTTCGACGCCAACTGGATCAACGGCATTGAGCCGGATCGGCACGGGTTCACCTTCGAACGTCCGGCCACGATCGGCACGGGTGGGTCCACCTGCCCGTTCCGGTTCCGCCGTACGCGCGAACGCTGACGTCGGCCACCGCGTCGACCCGGAGGCGCGGCGGCGTCAGTATGGGCCTACCGGGGCTGACCCTGCGGCTACGCCGGGTCAGCCCCGTCGTGGAAGTGCTGAACCAGGACGCCCTGGCGAACCGGCGGCCTCGACGGTCACCCCGCAACAGGCGTGGCTCCATGACCGGCCGCGATCGCGTCGATATGCCTCGCGAGCTCGAAGTCCTTCACCGTGATCCGGTGCCCGGCGTCGTGGGTAGTGATCACGAACCGGATCCGCTGCCAGGTGATGTGCATATCAGGGTGGTGGCCGACCTCGCGGGCTTTGGCCGCCACGTACATCGCCAGGTGCACGCACTCGTGGTAGGTGTGCGTGAACGTCCGCGTGATCGCGTCTCGGTCCCGCTCCCACCCCGGCAGGGCGGCGAGGCGGTCGGTGATTTCGTCGTCGGTCAACGGCTGAGGAGACATGTACGCCTCTCGGATGGTTGATCAGACAATCGCCGTAAGGATCTCATCCAGTTCGCGGTGCCGTTGCGCTTTTGCCCCATGTGGCCGCCTGCTTGGCCACAGCCCTCAGCGCGCGGCGCACCCGGGCCGACCCCGTGTCGGTGACGACCGCCGCCGTGGCGGACGCGATCTGGACCACTCGCTCCGGCTCCGAAACGGCGGCAAGGGCGGCGGCCTGCCGCGCCCAGAACACGCCGTTGTCACGCCGAGCCGCCTCTGGCGCGCTCCTCGCTCGTACCCTGGGTGAAGATCGCGAAGCCGATGATGTGGGCCGGGATCGGCGTCAGAGCATGGAACCGCCGCTCGCGTCGATCCAGTGGCCGGACACCCATCGCGCGTCGTCGGAGGCGAGGAAGGCGACGATGTCCGCGATGTCTTCCGGTTGGGCGACCCGGTTCAGCGGGGACAGGGCGGCGATCGCGGCGCGGCCCTCCTCGGTGGCGAGGCGCGAGGCGTTCATGTCGGTGTTGGTCGGGCCGGGGCCGACGGCGTTGACCGTGATGCCGCGCGGGCCGAGTTCCTTGGCGAGGGTGGCGGTCAGCGAGTCGAGCGCGGCCTTTGACATCGCGTACGCCATCAGCTCGGGGATGCGTGAGCCGTGGGTGAACCGGGTGGAGATGTTGATGATCCGGCCGCCGTCGCGGAGGCGGGACAGGCCGCGCTGGACGATGAAGAACGGCGCCTTGGTGTTGATGGTGAAGACCTCGTCGTAGGTCGCCTCGGTGACCTCGGCGAAGGGGATGCGGCCGCCCAGTACGCCGGCGTTGTTGACCAAAATGTCCAGGCCGTCGGCGTGCTCGTCGAACGCCGTCCACACCGCGTCGGCGTCGCCGGGGACGCCGAGCCGGGCCTGGAGGGCGAAGGCCTGGCCGCCGTCGTTGATGATCGTCTTGACGGTCTGCTCGGCGGCCTCGGCGCTGCTGCCGTAGTGCACACCGACCCGGGCGCCGTCGCGGGCCAGCCGAAGCGCGATCGCGCGGCCGATCCCTCGTCCCGCACCGGTCACCAGCGCCGTCTTGCCTGCCAATGGGCTCATCGTCGACATCCATTCTTGAGCGATCGTTACAAAAATGGACGATAGCACAATGTCTAACGACCGCTCTAAAATGTTTTCGTGGCCTCGACGACGCGGGGACGTCCCCGCTCCTTCGACCGGGACGCGGTGCTGGACAAGGCGATCCGGCTGTTCTGGCGCAACGGCTACGAGGCCACCTCGGTGCGGGACCTCACCGAGGAGCTCGGCATCGGCGCTCCGAGCCTCTACAACGCCTTCGGCGACAAGCGGCGGCTGTTCGCCGAGGCCATCAGCGTGTACGACCAGGAGTACGGCGGGTTCATCGATGCCGCCCTCGCCGAGGAGCCCACCGCCAAGCAGGCGGCCGCTCGCGCGTTCGCCGAGGCCCCCGCCTGCTACACGCGTCGTGGGCTGCCCGCCGGATGTCTGATCGTCACCGGGGACGTCGGCACGGCCGATGAGGAGGTCCTGGCGGCGGTACGGCGCATTCGCCAGGCCAAGTTCGCCGCGTTCACCGACAAGATCCGGGCCGACATCGCCGCCGGTGAGCTGCCCGCCGACACCGACGCGGAGGCGTTGGCCCGCTACACGATGTCGGTGTTGAGCGGAATGGCGCAGGCCGCCCGTGACGGGGTGCCCAGGGCCGAACTCGAACGCGTCACGAAAATCGCGCTGGCCGCGTGGCCCTGAGCGTCGTGCCCGGTCAACTCCCTGCCGGATCGGCGGGCGTACTCGCCGGAGCGCCGGATGGGGTGGTGCCGGAGATGCTGGTCTGGGGACCGTGCTCGAACCCCCGGGATGCGGGTCGGCTCTCGCGCAACGCCGTCACCAGCGGTGCCTCGGCGCCCCTGGGCAGGAGCGCGATCAGCGGGTCGAGTGAGGTGTGACCTGCCGGAGGCGTGCTCTGTTCCCGCAGGGCGAAGCCGAGGAAAGCCGAGGAGGTAGTGGCTCACCGTGTTGATCGTGCACCTCTAATTCGCATGGCTTCGCCTGCTCGTCAGGTTCGTCAGGTATCGGGCGAGCAGGGGGCCGAGGGTTTCCAGGGTTCGTACGTCCAGCAGTTCGGAGTGGGCGCAGTCGATGGCGTGGACGTGCAGGGTGCCCGCGATGTGGTCGCGCCACTGGTCGGAGGCGGTGCCGGTGAAGCCCTGTTCGGGGACGGCGGCGTCGACGACGAGGGCGTCGCCGGGGAAGACGGCGTACTCGGCGTGCTCCATCATGTGGTCGCTCGCCAGGTAGTTCTCCACCACCCGGGCGATCTGGGCGTCGTCCAGGCCGGCGACGGCGCCGCCGCCGTCGCGGACGATGGTGACCGCGTCGGCGAGGGAGAGGGTGTCGCGGCTGTCGCGGCTGTCGTCGGGGACGCGGTAGCCCATTTCGGTGAGCAGGGCGACCAGGGCGGCCGGGCCGTCCCATTCGCCGGGGGCGCGTTCGGGGAACTCGGCGCGGGTGTCGAGCATGCCGAGGAACGGCACCTCGCGGCCCTCGGCGGCGAGGCGGACCGCCGTCATGTGGGCGACCGCGCCGCCGAACGACCAGCCGAGCAGGGTGACCGGGCCGTCCGGGGCGACCTGGTCGATCAGGTCGGCGTATTCGGCGGCGAGGTCGGCCATCGTCGTCGGCAGGTTCTCGGTACGGCTGAGCCGTGGCGACTGCAGCGCGTACAGCGGGATGTCGTCCGGCAGGTGGCGCTTGAGCCCGGCGAACTGCCAGCCCAGGCCGCTGGCGGGGGCGAAGCAGAACAGCGGCGGGCGGTCGCCGCCGGTGCGCAGCGGCAGCAGCGTGGCCATCGCGACCTCGGCGGAGGGGGCCTCCTCGGTGAGGCGGCGGGCGACGGCGGCCGGGGTCGGCGTGGTGAACAGGTCGGCGATCGAGAGCGCGGCGCCGAGTTCGCGGCGCAGCAGGGCCGCGAGCCGTACCAGCAGCAAGGAGTGGCCGCCGAGGGCGAAGAAGTCGTCGTCCACGCCGACCGTGTCGAGGCCGAGGACCTGGGCCATGACGGCGCAGACGGCGGCCTCGGTGCGGGTGCGCGGCTCGGCCCGGCCCGTCATGCCGCCGAATTCGACGTCGGGCAGGGTGGCGCGGTCCACCTTGCCGTTCGGGGTGAGCGGCAGCGCCTCCAGGGCGGTGACCGCGGCCGGGATCATGTACGCGGGGAGCCGCTCGGCGAGGTGCGGGGCGAGCGACGCGGGCACGGTGGCCTCCCCGTTCGTCGTGGTCACGTAGCCGAGGATGTGGCCGTCGCCGCGCTCGTCGCGGCGGACGACCACGACCGCCCGGGCGATCTCCGGGTGGGCCTCCGCGACCGTCTCGATCTCGCCCGGCTCGATGCGGAAGCCACGTACCTTCACCTGGTGGTCGGCCCGGCCGAGGAACTCCAGCGTGCCTTCGGCGCGCCAGCGGGCGAGGTCTCCGGTGCGGTACATGCGAGTTCCCTGCCCGGCGGTCGCGAACGGGTTGGGGAGGAAACGGGATGCGGTAAGGCCTGGGCGGTCCAGGTAGCCCTGGGTGACCTGGGCTCCGCCCAGGTACAGCTCGCCTGGGACGCCGGGCGGCGTCGGGCGCAGCTTCTCGTCGAGCACGTACGCGGTGGTGCCGGGGAACGGGCGGCCGATCGACGGTTGCGCGGTCAGGGCGGGGTCGATGGTGGCGGCCGTCGCCCAGACGGTGACCTCGGTGGGGCCGTACAGGTTCGTCACCGAGCGGGCGCGGGCGGCAAGGTCCCTGGCCAGCGTCAACGGGAGTGCCTCGCCGCCGACGAGGGCCCGGACGTCGCTGAGGTCGGCGTCGGTGGATTCCAGCAGGGCCGCCCACAGCGACGGGGTCGCCTGCATGACGGTGGCGCGTTCGGCCTGGATGAGGTGGGCGAGTTGCCAGGGGTCGCGTACCTGCCGTTCGGAGGCGAGGATCACGCAGCCGCCGGCGCGTAGCGGGGCCATGAGTTCGAGCACCGAGATGTCGAAGGACAGGGTGGTCACGGCGAGCAGGCGGTCGTGCTCGCCGATGGGTGCCGCCGTCTGCACGGCGGAGAGGAAGGTCTCCAGTTCGTGCCGGGCCACCACGACGCCCTTTGGGCGTCCTGTGGAGCCGGAGGTGTAGATGACGTAGGCCGGTGCGTCCGGTTCGTGGCGGGTTGTGTCCGCGACTTTTCGTGGCTCTGTGGCGGGGGCGATGCCGGTGGGCATTCCGGCGTCCTTGCCCGCCTCGGTGTTCGTGGAATCTCGGGTACTCACACCCGCCTTGGCGGCCGTGTCCGCCAGGGGTCTTGTGAGCTCCGCCGCGCCGTACCGCATGTCATCGGTATCGAAGTCGGGCGCTGCCCCCAGACCCGTGCCGGGCCGGGAGAGGTCGATCAGCCTTGCCTGCGTGGCGTGGTCGCGGAACAGGTCGCGGGTGCGGTATTCGACCACGATGACCTCGGGGTGGGCGTCCGCCACCATGAACCGCAGCCGTTCGGGCGGGAAGTCCGGGTCGAGAGGCAGGTAGGCGGCCCCGGACTTCGCGACGCCGAGTACGGCGATCAGCAGGCCGGCCGAGCGGGGCAGCGCGAGCCCGACGAGGTCGCCCGGTCCCGCACCCAGACGCGTCAGCCGGGCGGCGAATTCCGTTGCGGCCGCGTCGAGGGCGGCGTAGCTCAGCGTCCGGCCGTCGAACACGCACGCGTCGGCGTCCGGGGTACGCCGGGCCCACTCGGAGAAGCGGATATGCCAGGGCGTCCCGTCGGCGTGCAGGGGGCCGCCGGACTGCCAGCGGGCCAGGTCGTCGAGGTCCTGCGCGGACAGCGGCGTGAACTCGTCGACGCGCCGCTCCGGGTGCAGCGTGATCTCCCCGAGCAGTACGGCGAGGCGGTCGGTCAGCCGCCGCGCGGTGCCGTGGTCGAATCGGTCCGTGTCGTACTCCAGGTTGAGCGCGACCGGCTCGCCGGGACCGGCGTCCACGAAGGTGAAGTTCAGGTCCACCTTGGCGTCGGCAGGGAACGACGGCGCCTCGCCCACGGGGAGGCCCAGCAGCGTGTCCCGGCCGCCGGGGCGCTGCAAAAAGCCGAGCATCACCTGGAACAGCGGGTTGCGGCCCTGCGCTCGGGCCGGGTTGACCGCCTCCACCACCTGCTGGAACGGCAGGGTGGCGTGCTCGAACGCGGCCAGGTCGTTCTCCCGGACGCGTTGAAGCAGTTCCGTGAAGCTCGGCGAACCCGACAGGTCGGTGCGTAGCACGACGGTGTTGACGAAGAAGCCGACGAGGTCGGCGAGGGCCGCGTCGGCGCGGCCCGAGGCGGGGGCGCCGATCGGTACGTCGGTTCCGGCGCCGAGCCGCGACAGCAGGGTGGCGAGTGCGGCGTGCAGCGCCATGAACAGGCTCGCCGACTCGGCCTGGGCGAGCCGCCGCAGCGGGTCGATCAGTTCCGGCGGCAGTTGCAGGTCCACCTGCCCGGCGCGGCGCGAGCCGTGCAGCGGGCGCGGGCGGTCGGCCGGGAGGGCGATCTCGTCGGGGAGGCCGTGCAGGGTGCGCAGCCAGTACTCCTGCTCGATCGCCGCCCGGCTGCCCGGATCGCCGGGGTCGCCGAGTAGTTCGCCCTGCCAGTGGGCGTAGTCGGCGTACTGGACGGGCAGCGGCTCCCACTCGGGTGCGCGACCGGCGAGCCGGGCGGCGTACGCGGTGTCGAGGTCGCGCAGCAGCGGCCCGTCGGACCACTCGTCCATCGCGATGTGGTGCAGGACGAGCGCGAGCACGGTGTCGCCGGTGTCGGTCTCCTCCACGACGGTGACCCGCAGCGGCACGTCCTGCGACAGGTCGAACGGCCGCGCGACGGCCTCGGCGACGATGTCGGCCGTCCGTTCGGCGGGGCAGCGCACCACCGTGGGGTGGATCGCGGGCGGCGGAAGCACCCGCTGGACCGGTACGTGGCCGATGGTCGGCCCGTCTGCGGGCGGGAGACCGGCCTCGGCGGGGTCGCCATGCTCGGCGGTGGCCAGGTGTGAGCCTTCCGCGCGGGTCGGTACGTCGCCGACGACCGTGATCACTGTGCGCAGCACTTCGTGCCTGGCCACGACGTCGTCGAGCGCGGCTCGCAGCGCGTCCGCGTCCACCCGGCCATGGAGGCGGGCGAGCAGCGGATAGTTGTACGCGGTCGAGCCGGGGTCGAGCTGGTGCAGCAGCCACAGCCGCTCCTGCGCCGCCGACAGCGGCGGGTGCCCCCCAGGCCGTTCCCGCCGGGTGAGCTTCGGCCGCACCGGTTCGCCGCCGATCGCCAGACGTGCCGCGAGCCGCGCGGGCGTGCGGGCGTCGAACAGGTCCCGCAGCGACAGCTCGGCGTCCAGGGTCGTGCGGATCAGGCTGAGCAGCCGGATCGCGATCAGCGAGTGCCCGCCGAGGTCGAAGAAGTCGTCGTCCCCGCCGACCGTCTCGCCCTCGCCGAGGTCGAGCGCCTCGGCGAACAACTCGCACAGCCGCCGCTCCCGCTCGTCGGCGGGCGGACGCGACCGCGACACCACCGGGCGCGGCGTCGGCAGCGCGGCCACGTCCAGCTTGCCGTTGATCGTCAGCGGCAGTGTGTCCACGAGCGCGTACGCCGACGGCACCATGTAGCCGGGCAGCACCGCCTTGAGCGCGCGCTGCACCCGGGTGAGCAGCTCGTCCGCGTGGTGTGAGACATCCGGCGAGGGCACGATGTAGGCGACCAGGCGCTTGCCGCCGCCGGAGTCCGGTACGGCGAGCACCGCGCACTGGCGTACCTCGGGCAGGGCGGCCAGCGCGGTCTCGATCTCGCCGAGTTCGACGCGGTAGCCGCGGATCTTCACCTGGTCGTCGGTGCGGCCGAGGAAGTCGAGGTTGCCGTCGGGGCGACGCCGTACCAGGTCGCCGGTGCGGTACATGCGGCCGCCCGGCGCGAACGGGTCGGCGACGAAACGCTCGGCGGTGAGGGCGGGGCGGCGCAGGTAGCCGCGGGCCAGGCCCGCGCCGCTGATGTACAGCTCGCCGGGCACGCCCACCGGGACCGGGCGGAGCCAGGGGTCGAGCACGTAGCCGCGGGTGTTCCAGATCGGGCGGCCGACCGTGGTGGTGGCGCTGTCGGTCGTGCCCGCGCCCAGCGTGTTGATCGTGTAC
Source organism: Thermopolyspora sp. NPDC052614 (assembly GCF_040678635.1). Taxonomy (NCBI): domain Bacteria; kingdom Bacillati; phylum Actinomycetota; class Actinomycetes; order Streptosporangiales; family Streptosporangiaceae; genus Thermopolyspora; species Thermopolyspora sp. NPDC052614. Next base: position 77,910 of record NZ_JBFATZ010000013.1, on the reverse strand, counting down.
TCCGTCGGGCCGTACAGGTTGTAGCCGAGCACCCCGTCGGCGTCGCGTAGCGTCGTCCACAGCGCCTGCGGCACGGCCTCGCCGCCGAGCAGGACGAGCACCGGGCGGTGCGAGCCGGGCGGGCCGCCGTGCCGCTCGCCGTACAGGAGGCCCTGGTCGAGCAGATGCCCGGCGTACGTCGGCGTCACGTTGACCACGTCGATGCGGTGCCGGTCGCAGTAGGCGACCAGGGCGGGGGCGTCGCGGCGCAGTTCCTCGTCGCAGATGTGCACGTGGTGGCCTTCGACGAGCCATAGCAGCTCTTCCCACGACATGTCGAAGGAGAACGAGACCGTGTGCGCGATCGTGAGCGTCCTGCCGCCGGCTGCGGCGATCGTCGGGCCGAAGATCGCTTCTCTGTGGTTGAGCTGCATGTTCGTCAGCCCCCGGTACGGCGTGACGACGCCCTTGGGCCTGCCGGTGGAACCGGAGGTGTAGATCACGTACGCGGGAAGGTCGAGGCGTCCCGGCGTGCCCGGGGCGAAGGCGGGCACTTCGCCGTCCTCGATCGGGTCGGGGCGCATGGCCAGGAGACGGGCCGCCACGTCGGGGGCGTCCAGGCACAGCACCGTCGCCGGTGCCCCCTGGTCCGGAGCCGTCCGATCGGCCGGGCCGTGCGCGGATGCCGTCCGTCGGGGAGCCGGCGTCGGCAGCAGCCGGGGGGCGACCGCGCCCGTCGTGACCAGCATGATCGGCTGGGCGTCGGCGATCATGGTGAGCAGCCGGTCGTCGGGGTGGTCCAGTTCGAGGGGCAGGTAGGCCGCGCCCGCCCGAAGGACGGCGAAGAGCGCGACGACCATCTCGATGGACCGGGGCAGCGCCAGCGCGACGATCTTCTCCGGCCCGGCGCCGTGCGCGAGCAGCAGGCGGGCCAGCCGGTTCACCCGGGCGTCGAGCTCGGCGTACGTGATGGTGTCCGCGCCGAACGTGAGCGCGGGCGCGTCCGGGGTGCGGGCCGCCTGGGCCGCCATCAGTTCGGCGATCGTCGCCTCGCCGATCCGGTGGCCGGCCGCGTCCCACTCGGCGGCCAGCGCGGCCTGCTCCTCGGGCAGCGTCACGGGCACGTCGGCGACGAGGGCCGTCGGGGACTCGGCGAGGTGCAGCAGGACCCGCCGCAGCCGGGCGAGCAGCGCCTCGGCCCGCTCGGGCGGCACCACGTCCGTGCGGTGCTCCAGCCGTACGGTGAGCCGCCGTCCAGGCGTGGCCACCCACGTCAGCGGGTAGTGTGTGGCGTCGACGGCCCGTACGTCGACGATACCGTGCTCCTCCTCCAGGTCGGTGAAGGTGTCGTCGTCGAGGAAGTTCTGCAGCACGTACAGGCTGTCGAAGAGCTGCCCCCGTCCGGCGGCGCGCTGGATGTCGCCGAGGCCGAGGTACTCGTGCGGCATCATCGCCACCCGGTCGGCCTGGACGCGCCGCATCACGTCGAGCGCCGTCTCGCCTGGGGCCAGACGCACCCGGGCGGGGACGGTGTTGAGGAACACGCCGACGACCGTGTCGATGCCGTCCAGCTCGGTCGGCCTGCCCGCGACGGTCGTGCCGAACACGGCCTCGGGGCGGCCGGAGGCGTGGCTCAGCACCAGGCCGAGGGCGGTGCTGAGCATGGCGTTCAGGGTCACGCCGCAGCGGCGTGCCTGGACGACGACGCGTTCGGTCTGCTCGGCGGTGAGCTGGAAGGAGAGGCCGGCGGGCTGGACCGGCGGGGTGCCGTCCGGCACCGGGAACAGCACCGTCGGCTCGACGCCGGCGAGGGCGTCCGCCCAGGCGCGGGCCGAGGCGTCGGCGTCCTGGCGGGCGAGCCAGTCGAGGTAGTCGGTGAACTCGGCCCGGGGCTCGGCGCTCTCGCCGTGGGGGAGGCCGCGTTCCTCCGCGTACCGGCCGAAAAGGTCACGCAGGACCAGCTCGCGGGACCAGCCGTCCCACAGCAGGAGGTGGTACGTGAGCAGGAGCCGGTCCCGCCCGTCCGGGAGACGGATCACGGTGAGGCGGCACAGCGGCGGCTCGGCCAAGGCGAAGGGGCGTCGGCGGTCCGCCTGGACGATCTCGTCCAGGCGGGCGGCGAACGCGGCGCCCTCCGACGCGGACAGGTCGATCACCTCGATGTCGTGGCGCAGGTCCGCGCCGACCAGGGCGACGGGCCGGTCCAGGCCCTCGGCGGTGAAGCCGAGGCGCATGGCGGCGTGCCGTTCCAGCACCCGGCCGTACGCGCGGGCGAGCGCGTCGGCGTCGAGGCGTCCGGCGAAGTCGAACGTGTTCCGCGCGATGTACACGTCCGCGTCGCCCGCGTACCTGGCCTGGAAAAACAGGCCCTCCTGGAGGGGGGACAGCGGCCAGATGTCGTGGACGGCGACGTCGGTCGCGGCGAGCGCGCGGTCGATCTCCTCCTGGGTGAGGGCGATGTGCGGCAGGTCGCGGGGGGTGAGCGGGCCGGGGGCGGGGCCGTCGGCCAGTTCGCGGAGGGCGGCGGCCCAGGCGTCGGCGAGCGCCTCCACCTCCCGGCGGTCGAGGCCGCCGTCGGCATAGGTGAGGACCGCGTGCAGTTCCGGTCCGGCGGGGGTGTCGTGGCAGGCGGCGTTGATCTCCAGCAGGTACGGCGTGCCGAGGTCGGGGTCGGGGGATGTCCGCAGCGCGTCCGCCTCCGGGGCGGCCTCCCAGTCGCCGGTACGGCCGGTCGGGAACCTGCCGAGGTAGTTGAACAGCAGTTGCGGGACGGCCAGGCGGGCGAGCGCGGGGGCGCTGCGCGGGTTGCAGTAGCGGAGCAGGCCGAAGCCGAGGCCGCCGTCGGGGGCCGCCCGCATGGCGCGGCTCACCTCGCCGATCAGGGCGGACGGGTTGGCGGGCGGGTTGGCGGGCGGGGGCGGGAGCCGTACGGGGGAGATGGCGGTGAACCAGCCGACGGTGCGGGACAGGTCCACGTCCGGGGTGATCTGCTCGCGGCCGTGCCGTTCCACGTCGATGAGAAGCGGCGCGTCGGCCGGGCCGCCACGGGCCGCGCGGCGGCGGGACACCGCCAGGTGCAGTGCGGCGACGAGGGTCTCGGTGACGTCGGCGCGGGCGGCGGCCGGGACGGTCGTCAGCAGCCGGGCCGTCACCTTGGGAGGCAGGCGCAGCACGTGGTCGCGGGTCGCGCCCACGGTCAGGCCGAACGTCCGGGCGTCCGGATCCAGCTCGCCGCCGGGAGCGAGGGCGGTCGCCCAGTGGTCGAACTCGGCGAGGCGTGCGGCCTGGGCGGCGTGCTCGTTGAGCGTCCGCGCGTACGCCCGCAGGGAGGTGCCCACGGGATCCAGCCGGATCGGGCGGCCCGCGGTGAGGTCGTCCCACGCCTGGCGGAGATCGTCGACGAGGATGCGCCACGAGACACCGTCCACGACCAGGTGGTGGGCGACCAGCAGGAGCCTGCCCGGCAGGTCGCCGCGGTCGAACCAGACGACGCGCAGCATGTGGCCTTCGTCGGGGTCGAGGGCGTCGGCGGCGGCGTCCGACTCGGCGGCGATCCGCTCGCGAAGGGCGTCGTCGTCGAGACCGGTCGCGTTCACGCTGGTCAGCACGGGGGCCGGGGCCTCGCCGAGTGCCTGGGTACGCAGGGACCACAGCAGCGGGGACGGTCGGTCCAGGCGCAGCCGCAGGGCGTCGTGGCGCTCCACCAGTGCGTTGATCATTGCGCGGACCTGGTCGGCGGTGATTCCGGGCGGGGTCAGCAGCAGCTCGGCCTGGTTCAGGCGGGAGATCCGGCCGCCCAGCTCGGCGAGGCGGTGCACGATCGGCATCAGCATGACCTCGCCAATGCCGTCGGAGACCGCCTCGCGGCCTGACCCGGCGGCACCGGTCAGGGGACCGGCCGGGAAGCCTGTTCCGGGCCCGGTCTGGGTGGCGGAGTCTCCGGGGCGGCTCGGCGGCTCGGCGTAGTCGGCCTCGGTGAGGTTCAGCGCGGCGACGATCGCCGCCGGGGTGCGGTGCAGGAACACCTCCCGGGGAGACAGCCGCAGCGATCTCCGCCTGGCCAGGTTGACCAGTTGGATGGCGATGATGCTGTCGCCACCCAGGGCAAAGAAGTCCTCGTCCGGGCCGACCACATCCAGGTGCAGGACCTGCGCGTACAGCTCGCATAGGACGGCCGTCGCCGACGATTCGGCGGAGGCCATGCCGGGGTGACCGTTGGTGCGGCCGGAATCCGCGGCGGGGGCGGCGTCAGCTCGGTCGGCGTGAGCTGGATCGGTGCTGGCAGGGTGGGCGTGGTCGGCGAAAGCGGAGACAGCGCCAGTGCGGTCGGCGTGAACGGGATCGACGTGGGCGCGGCCGGTGCCCACGCGGTCAGTGTTAGCGGGAGCGGTATCGGCGCGATCGGTGCGGGTGGGATCGGCGGTGACGGTGGAGCGGGCGGTTGGCGGGGCGGGTAGCGCGTTGCGGTCGAGTTTGCCGTTGACCGTCAGTGGCAGTGATGTCATCGGGACGAACGCCGACGGGACCATGTATCCGGGCAGCAGCTTCGACAGGTGGGCGCGGGCGGTCTGGGCGTCCACCGTCACCCCGTCGCGGCCGACCACATAGGCCACGAGCCGACGACGGCCTGGCTCGTCCTCGCGTACGTCGACGGCCGCGTTGGCGACGCCGTCCAGGGACAGCAGTGCCGATTCGATCTCGCCGAGTTCGATGCGGTAGCCGCGTACCTTCACCTGGCGGTCGGAGCGGCCCAGGTAGACGAGGTCGCCTTCGGGTGTCCACCGGGCCAGGTCGCCGCTGCGGTACAGCCGCCCGCCGGGCCTGTCGGAGAACGGGTCGGCGACGAAGCGGGAGGCGGTCAGGCCGGGCCGGTCGAGGTAGCCGCGGGCGAGCTGGTCGCCCGCCACGTACAGCTCACCGGTGACGCCGGGCGGCACGGGGCGCAGGCGGTGGTCGAGAACGTACACGCCCAGGCCCGGCAGGGGGCCGCCGATGACGCTCGGTGCGCCGCCGGTCGGCTCGCCGGATGTCAGCGGGCGGAACGACACGTGGACGCACGTCTCGGTGATGCCGTACATGTTGACCAGGAGCGGCGCGGTGTCGGCGTGCCGCCGGTACCAGGGCGCGAGCCGGGCCAGGTCGAGGGCCTCGCCGCCGAAGACGATGTACCGCAGCGCCAACTCGCCCGGATGTGTGCGGTCGGCCTCGATCAGGGGGTAGAACGCCGACGGGGTCTGGTTGAGCACGGTCACCCGCTCGCGTTCCAGCAGCGTACGGAAGCGTGTCGGGTCGCGGGCCACGTCCTGGCCGACGACGACCAGCCGGCCGCCGTACAGCAGCGCGCCCCACATCTCCCACACCGAGAAGTCGAACGCGTAGGAGTGGAACATCGTCCACACGTCGGACGGGCCGAAGTCGAACAGCTCGGCCGCACCGGCGAACAGCGACAGTACGTTGCGGTGCGTGACCGGCACGCCCTTGGGTTGTCCGGTCGAGCCGGAGGTGTAGATGACGTACGCCGCGTTGTCGGCGTTGCCAGCGGACGCCTGGGTTTCGGCGGCGTCGAGCGGTGCGCCGGAGAAGCCCGCGACCTCCGGATCGTCCAGCGCCACGACCGGCACCGAGGACGTGTCGGCCAGCGGGGTGTCGCGCATCCAGGACCGGTCGGTCAGCAGGCAGACAGGGGCGGAGTCGCGGAGGATGTGGTGCAGACGCGCCGCCGGGGCGCCCGCGTCCAGCGGGACGTAGCAGCCGCCCGCCTTGAGCACGGCGAGCAGCGCCACGATCAGCTCGGCCGAACGCGGGAGCGCGACGGCGACCCGTGACTCCGGCCGGACCCCGCGGGCGATCAGCGCCCGGGCGAGGCGGTTGGCGGCCTCGTCCAGCTCCCCGTAGGTGAGTTCGGTGCCCTCGTAGGTGACGGCGGCGGATCGGGGGTGCCTGCGGGCGATCGCGGCGAAGGCGGCGGCGAGCGTCGCGTCGTCCGCCACCGGGAGGGGCTCGGCGACGAGCGCGCCCGGGAGGGTCCTGGCGGGTTCGGCGGGCAGGGCACCCGGCCGGGCCGTGATCGTGGTGGCCCGCGCCGGTGCGAGGCGACCGTTTCGGGCGGGGGCGTTGGGGCGGGGCAGTGCTCCGGAGAACGCGATGGCGCGTTCGTCCCCGGTCAGCAGGTTCAGGTCGGCCACGGGCAGGTCGGGCGAGGTGATCAGGTGGTCGAGGACGTGGACGACGCGGTCGAGCAGGCGGCGGGCCTCGGCCTCGGCGACCAGGCCGACGTCGTACTTCAGCTCCAGGGTGAGGCGTCCCTCGGCGGGGAACGCCACCAGGGACACCGGGTAGTGCGGCGCGTCGGTGCCGGTGAAGCCGAGCACCCGCAGCGTGGTGTCGGCCGAGTCGCGTACGGCGGGGAAGTTCTCGACCACCACCATCGTGTCGAAGAACTCGCGGACGCCCGCGAGGCGGGCCAGCTCGGTCAGGCCCACGTGCTGGGCGTCGAGCAGGTCGATCTGCCGCTCCTGCAGCCGGTCGAGGATCTCGCCCAGACGGTCGCCGGGACGCCATTCCATCGGCGCCGGAATCGTGTTGATCAGCAGGCCGACGATGGACTCGACGCCCGGCAGCGCGCCGCCGCGGCCCGACACGGTGGAGCCGAAGACCACCTGCTCGCGGCCGAGCATCAGACCGAGCAGCAGGCCCCACGCGCCGTGCACGAACGTGCTGAGCGTCACGCCGCGGTCGCGGACGGCGCGGGACAGCGCGTCCACCCGTTCCGGCGGGAGCGCGACGGAGACGGCCTTGTGGCGGGACACCCGCTGCCGGTCGGAGCCGTCGATCAGGCGGGTGGGGGTGACGCCGGTCAGGGCGGCGCGCCACACCTCCAGGTCGCGCCGCCGGTCGCGGCCGGTCACCGCCTCGACGTGGTCGCGGAACGTCACCGCCGGGGCGGGCAGGTCGAGGCGGCCCGCCGGGTTCACGCGTCCGCGTTCGTACGCCTCGTGGTCGTACGCCTCGTGGTCGTACGCCTCGTGGTCGTACGCCTCGTGTTCGTATGCCTCGACGATGTCGGCGAACACCAGGGGGTACGACCAGCCGTCGGCGATGATGTGGTGCATCGTCTCCACCAGGCGGTGGTCGGTGTCGCCCAGGGTGACGAGGGCGTACCGGACGAGGGGGGCGGAGGCGAGGTCGAACGGCTCGGCCAGCTCGGCGGCGCCGATCTCGGCGAGGCGCCCGGCCGCGTCCTCGGGGGACAGGCCGCGCAGGTCGAACTCGCGCCACGGCACGTCGGCGTCGTCGGCGATGACCTGCACCACCCGGCCGTCGGCCGTCTCGCGGAAGCACGCGCGCAGGGCGTCGTGCCGCCGTACGGCCGCCGCGACCGCGCGGCGCAGCGCCGCCGGGGACACCGGGCCGGACAGCTCCGCGATCTGCTGCACCACGTACGTGTCCGCGCCCGGGTCGGCGAAGGACGAGTGGAAGTACATGCCCTGCTGCAGCGGGAGCAGCGGGAGGATGTCGCGGGTGCCGCCGCCGGGGGGCGCGAGCCGGTCCACGTCCTGCTGCGACAGCGTGACCAGGGGGAAGTCGGACGGCGTGTGGCCCGCCAGGTCGGCGCAGCGGGTGAGCGCGGTGAGGGCCGCCGACCACAGGTCGGCCAGTTCGGACACGTCGGCCTCGGTCATGGTGCCGCCCGGCCACGACAGGGTCGCCGAGAACGTTGTTGTCGCGCCGGGGCCGTCCTGGGCGAGGGCGTTGATCTCCAGGCCCATCGCGGGGTTGGCGGGATCGACGCCTTCGGTGAGGGGGCTCGCCGGGGACCAGTCGGCGTCGGTGCCCGCAGGGAAGCGGCCCAGGTAGTTGAAGAGGATCTGCGGGGGGTCGGGCCAGCCGTCGGCGGGGATCGTGTCGTCGAGGTAGCGGAGGACGCCGTAGCCCATGCCGCGCCGGGGTACGGCCCGCAGTTGCTCCTTGACGGTTTTCGCGGCGTGGGCCAGGGCGGGGCCCGCCGCGAGGACGTCGGTCCAGGGCAGCTGGCCGGGGTCGAGGCGTACGGGGTGGATGGCGGTGAACCAGCCGATGGTGCGGGAGACGTCCACGGCGTGGTCCGGCCCGGCCAGGGGGTCGGCGTCGCGGCCGTGGCCCTCCAGGCTGAGCGGCACCGCCGTACCCGCGCGGTCGCCGAGGCGGTGCGGGGCGCGGCGCCACTCGGCGAGCGCGACGGCCAGGCCGGTCAGCAGCACGTCGTTGACGCCGCCGTGCATGGCGGCGGGCGCGCTGGACAGCAGCGCGGCGCTCACGTCGGGCGGGAGCGTGAACGTCAGGGAGCGTACGGTGGCGGCGGTGTCGGTCGCCGGGTCGAGCGGGCGGCGGCCCAGCGGGGGGTCGTCGGTGGCGAGGACGTCCCGCCAGTGGTCGAGCTCGTCGCGAAACACGCCGCGCTCGGCGGCGTCGCGGAACAGCTCGGCCCAGGTCTGGAAGGACGTGGGGACCTCGTCGAGCACCGGCTCCTCGCCGCGGCGCGTCTGCTCCCAGGCGCGGGCGAGGTCGTCGGCGATCACCCGCCAGGAGACGCCGTCGATGACGAGGTGGTGGATGACGAGCAGCAGACGGCCCCTGACCGGGGCGTCGGCGGAGGCGGCGGAGGCGAACCAGATCGCTTGGAGCATCACGCCGCGCTCGGGGTCGAGGCGGGCCGCGGCCTTGCGGGTGATCTCCCCGACGGCGTCGTAGAAGACCGGGTCCATCCGCCGCACCAGGTCGTCGGCGCGGAACTCCGTCGCGGGCGGGACCGTGAGGGTCCAGCGGTCGCGGTCGCGATCGCCGTCGCGGGCGATGCGGGCCCGCAGCAGGTCGTGCCGCTCGCCCAGCGCCTGGAGCATCCGCCGCAGCGTCGGCAGGTCCAGGTCGGCCGGGGTGTGGAAGGTCATGGCCTGGTAGAAGTTGTCCAGCGGCGTGCGCGCCTGCACGGTTTCGGCGAGCATCGGCGTGAGCGCGATCGCCCCGGTGCCGTCGTCCCCGGCGGCCGTGGCAGGGGTGGGCGGCGCGGCCTCGGCGCAGGCGGCGGCGAGGGCGCGGACGGTACGGCGGCGGAAGACATCGCGCGGCGTGACGGGCAGGCCCGCGCGGCGTGCCCGGCCGGAGACGGTGATCGAGGAGATGCTGTCGCCGCCGATGGCGAAGAAGTCGTCGTCGATGCCGACCTCGGGCAGGCCGAGCACGTCGGCGTAGATGCCGCACAGCAGGCGTTCCCGCTCGTCGCGCGGCCCCTGCCGGTTCGCGTCGCCGACCGGGGTCGGCTCGGGCAGGGCCGCCGTGTCGAGTTTGCCGTTGACGGTCAGCGGCAGTTCGGGGACGACGCCGTACAGGGCCGGGACCATGTAGCCGGGCAGCTTCTCGGCCAGCGCGGCACGCAGCCTGCCCGGCAGGTCGGCGGGATCCGGCTCGGACGCGGCGGGGACGATGTAGGCCACCAGGCGGTTCAGGCCGGGGACCGTGGCGTCGGGGCGGGCGATCACGGCGGCCTGGCGGACGCCGGGGAGGACGGTCAGGGCCGATTCGATCTCGCCGAGCTCGACGCGGTAGCCGCGGATCTTCACCTGGTCGTCGGTACGGCCGAGGAAATCGAGGTTGCCATCGGGGCGGAGCCGTACCAGGTCGCCGGTGCGGTACATGCGGCCGCCCGGCACGAACGGGTCGGCGACGAACCGGGCGGCCGTCAGGTCCGGGGCGTGCAGGTAGCCGTGGGCGAGGCCGATGCCCGAGATGTACAGCTCGCCGGGGACGCCGTCGGGGACGGGGCGGAGCCAGGGGTCCAGGACGTACGCGCGGGTGTTCCAGATCGGGCGCCCCACCGTCGGGGTGGCGCTGTCGTCGGTGCCCGCGCCCAGCGTGTTGATCGTGTATTCGGTGGGGCCGTACAGGTTGTAGCCCCGCGGGCCGCCAGGGCGGCTCAGCCGGCTCCAGACGGCGTCGCCGACCGCCTCGCCGCCGAGCAGCACCAGGCACGGCGCGTGACCGGGGCCGTCGAGCAGGCCCTCCTCGAAGAGGGCGTGCGCGTACGTCGGCGTCACGTTGATCACGTCGATGCGGTGGTCCCTGCAGTACGCGACCAGCGCGGTGGCGTCGCGCCGCAGCTCCTCGTCGCAAATGTGCACCTCGTGGCCCTCGACGAGCCACAGCAGCTCCTCCCACGACATGTCGAACGAGAATGACACGGTATGGGCGATCCGCAGCCGCTCCCGGCCGGTCGCGCGGGCGCGCGCCACCGCCGGGTCGAAGATCTCGGCGCGGTGGTTGAGCTGCATGTTGGTGAGCCCCCGGTACGCCGTGACCACGCCCTTGGGCCGCCCGGTAGACCCGGAGGTGTAGATCACATAGGCGGGGTGTTCCATCCGACCCGGCGTCCCCGGCGCGAACGCGCCCAGTTCGGCATCACCGAGAGGCTCGCCGGGCAGCACGTCCAGCACGCCGCGCACGCCGGGATCGTCGATCGTCACCAGGCCGTCGCCGGAGGTGCGCATGCGCTCGGCCAGTTCGGCGCTCGCCCTGGTGTGGACCAGGAGCACCGGCCGCGCGTCGTCGATCATGGTGGCGAGGCGGTCCACCGGATGGTCCAGATCCAGCGGCAGGTACGCGCCTCCGGTGCGCAGCACGGCGAACAGCGCCACGACCATGTCGATCCCGCGCGGCAGTGCGAGCGCGACGATCCGGCCGGGCCCGGCTCCCCGGGCCAGCAGCAGCCGGGCGAACCGGTTGATCCGCGCGTCCAGCTCGGCGTAGGTGAGCGAGCGGCCGTGGAACACGAGCGCGACCTCGCCGGGGCACGCCCGCGCCCGTTCCGCCAGCATGTCGGCGATCGTCTCGTCGCCGAGCGCCTGCTCGTGGCCCGTCAAGGGGCCCTGCTCCTCGTCGAGAAGCGCGTCCAGCCGCCCCACCGGTACGGCGAGGCCGTCCGCGAACGCCTCAAGCAGCCGCACGAGCCGCCGGACCTGCCGACGCGCGTCCGCCTCCGACACCACGTCCGGCCGATACTCCAGCTTGACGCGCAGGTTCGCGCCGGGGGTGAACACCCAGGTGAACGGGTAGTGCGTGGTGTCGGTGTAGTCGACGCCGACGATGCCGTGCTCCTGCTCCAGGTCGGTGAACGTGGTGTCGGACAGGAAGTTCTGCAGCACGTACAGGGTGTCGAAGAGCTGCTCGTGGCCGGTGGCGCGCTGGATGTCGCCGAGGCCGAGGTACTCGTGCGGGGCCAGGTCGAGGCGGTCGGCCTGCACCCGGCGGGCGAGTTCCAGCACGGTCTCCGCGGGTGCCGGGGTGACCCGGGCCGGGACGGTGTTGAGGAACAGGCCGATCACGTTCTCGATGCCGGGGAGCTCGGTCGGGCGGCCCGCGACGGTGGTGCCGAACACCACGTCCGTGCGTCCGGTCTGGTAGCCGAGCACGAGGCCGAGGGCGACCGTGAGCAGCGAGTTGAGCGTGACGCCGCCGCGCCGGGCCCGCTCGGTGAGGCGGGTTGTGACCTCGGCGGGGAGGGCGGCGAGCACGCGTTCGGACAGCACGGGCTCGCGGCCGATCGCCTCGGGGGCGAGGATGGTCGGCTCGGGCAGGTCGGCGAGGGTACGCCGCCACGCCTGCGCGGAGGCTTCGCGGTCGCGGCCGGCGAGCCAGGTGAGGTAGTCGGTGAACGACGCCCCGGCCGCGTCGGCGGGGTCGGGGAGGGCGCCGTGGTGGCCGCGGGAGCCGTACAGGGTGAACAGCTCGCGCAGCACGAGCTCGCGTGACCAGCCGTCCCACAGCAGGAAGTGGGCGGTGAGCAGCAGCCGGTCGCGTCCCGCGGGCAGCCGCACCACGGTCAGGCGGATCAGCGGCGGACGGGTGAGGTCGAACGGCTCCTCGCGGTCGCGGCGCATCAGCTCGTCGAGCGCCGCCTCCCGCTCGGCCGCCGAAAGGGCGGACAGGTCGGTCACGGCGACGACGGCCGGGGCCTCGGCGGCGATGTACTGGACGACGCCGGGCACGCCGTCGCCGGTGAAGCCGGCGCGCAGCGTCGGGTGGCGGCGCAGCAGGGCCGCGAACGCCTCGGTCATCGCCTCGACGTCGACGCGGCGGTCGAGGTCGAACACGTTCTGCGCGATGTAGGTGTTGGCGCCGTCCTCGAAGGTCGCCTGGTAGTAGACGCCCTGCTGCAGCGGCGACAGCGCCCAGATGTCGGCGATCGGCGCCGGGGCCGCCGCCGTCACCGCGTCGATCTCCTCCTGGGTGAGCGTGACGGTGGTCAGCGCGTCGGGCGTGAGCCGCCCCGGGTACGGCCCGGCCGCCTCGGCGGGCGGTTCCTCGCCGCCGCCGAGGTGGGCGGCGATGGCGGCGGGGGTACGCAGGCGGAAGACATCGTGGGTGGTCAGGTCGATGCCCTCGCGGGCGAGCAGGTTGACGACGCGGATGGCGAGGACGCTGTCGCCGCCCAGGGCGAAGAAGTCGTCGTGGACGCCGAAGCCGTCCGTCTCAAGCACGGCGGCCATGCGGGCGACGATGAGCGCCTCCCGCGCGGTGCGGGGCGTGCCGCCCTTGGCGGTCGGCTCGGGGTCGGGGAGGGCGCGGCGGTCCCGCTTGCCGTTCGGCAGCAGCGGCAGACGCTCCAGGACGGTGATCGTCGCCGGGATCAGGTACGCGGGCAGCTCGGCGCGGAGCGTCACGCGCAGCGCGTTCGGGTCGAGGTCCTCACCCGGCTCGGCCGTCACGTACGCGTGCAGGGCGTGGCCGCCCGCGGCCGTGGGACGCGCGGCGACGACGGCGTCCGCGACGCCGACGCGCCGCCGCAGCGCGGCCTCCAGTTCGGCGGGCTCCACCCGATGGCCGTTGATCTTCACCTGGTCGTCGGCGCGGCCGAGGAACTCGATCCGGCCGTCGGGCGTCCAGCGGCCCAGGTCGCCCGTCCGGTACAGGCGGGTGCCGGAGCCGAACGGGTCGGCGACGAAACGGGCCGCCGTCGCGCCGCCCTGGCCGAGGTAGCCGCGGGCGAGCTGCGCGCCGCCCACGTAGATCTCGCCGACCGCGCCCGGCGGGACCAGGCACATCGCGTCGTCCAGCAGGTAGACGCGCGTGCCGGGCACGGGCCTGCCGAGCGTCACCGGCTCGCCGGGCCGCACCTCGGTCACCAGGACGTCCCCGGCCACCTCGCTTGAGCCGTACGAGTTGAAGATCCGCGCCTGCGGCGACGCCTCCGCCAGCGCCCGCACGCACGACGCGTCGAGCGCCTCGCCGCTGCAGATCCACCGGTTCACCGTGGCCAGCCGCTCCGGAGCCGTCTCCGCCAGCGCCGAGGCCAGGCTCGGTACGGCGAGCAACTGCCCGGCCCGCGAGCGTTCCACCAGCCGGGCGAGCGCGGCCCCGTCGGCGGCGGTGGCGTCGTCGGCGATGACCATCGTCGCGCCGGCGACGAGGCCGCCGAGCAGCTCGGTCGTGCCGTCGATGAAGCTCATCGAACTCTTGGCCACCCGCACATCCGGCTCGGCCGCACCCGCCAACGCCTCGTCACGGGACACGGCCCAGGTCCGCCGCGCCCACGCCAGTCGGTTGACCAGCGCCCCGTGCGTGCCCACGACCGCCTTGGGCCGTCCCGTGGAGCCGGAGGTGTAGACGACCGAGACCGCGTCGAGCGGCCCGACGCCCACGCCCACCCACCCCGGGTCGGCCGCCGCCTGGATCGCCGCCCAGAGGGAGACGACAGGAAGATCGTGCGGGGGCAGCGCCCTGCGCCCGGCGTCGTCGGCGAGCACGCAGGCGGGACGCGCGTCGCCGAGCATGTACTCGATCCGCGCGCTCGGATAGCCGGGATCGATCGGCAGGTACGCGGCCCCGGCCCGCATGACGCCGAGAAGCGCGGTGGCCATGTCGGCCGAGCGGCTCGTCACCACCGCCACCACGTCGCCGCGCCGCACCCCCGCCGCCGCCAGCGCCCGGCCCACCCGGGCGGCGCGGTCGTCCAGCTCGGCGTACGTGAACGCGGTGTCGCCGCAGGCGACGGCGACGCGATCGGGATGATCGGCGACGTTCAGGGCGAAGATGTCCAGGACGGTGATGCCGGTCTCCGCCTCGCCGCCGGCCCCGGCGGCGAGCAGCCGCCCGCGCTCCGGTCCGGGAACGAGCTCCACGGCCCCGCAGGCGCGCGCCGGATCGTCGGCGATGGCGGCCAGCACCAGCTCGTACTGGTCCAGCAGGCGTTCCGCCGTGGCCGCGTCCACCCGGCGGCGGTCGTGGGTGAGCGTGACGGCGATGCGCCCGTCCGGGCGGACCATCAGCGTCACCGGGTAGTGGGGCGCCTCGATCGTGCGTACCCCGGAGATCCGCAGCTCGTCGTCGCCGGTGTCGAGGGCGGGCTGGTTCTCGACGACCACGAGCGTGTCGAACAGCTCGGGCACGCCGAGGCGGCGCTGCAGACGGGCCAGCGGGACGTGCTCGTGCTCCATCGCCTCGCCCTGGCCGTCCGCGAAACGCCGGACGACGTCGGCGAGCGGGTCGCCGGGGCCGTACCGGACCCGGGCGGGAATCGTGTTGATCAGCAGGCCGATCATGGACTCGATGCCGGGAACGTCGGCGGTGCGCCCGGAGACCGTCGAGCCGAAGACGACGTCGGTACGCCCGGCGACGCGTCCGACGAGAATCCCCCACGCCGCGGCGATGACCGCGCTGACGGTCACGCCCTGCTCGCGGGCCCAGCCGCGCAGCCGCGTCTCGACGTCGGCGGACACCGTCCGCTCGACGCGCCCGAAGCCGTCGAGCTCCTCGCCGGGCGCGGGCAGGGCGGCGACGAGTCTCGTCGGCTCGGTCACGTCGGACAGGGCGGCGGCCCACGTCTCGACGACGGCATCGGTGTCCTGCTCGGCGAGGACGCGCAGGTACTCCCGGTAGTGGGCCGTCGGCTCCGGTGCGGCCGGGTCCCGGTGGAGGGCGAGCAGGTCGCGCAGGAGCAGCGGCACCGACCAGCCGTCGGCCAGGATGTGGTGGATCGTATGGATCAGCGCGTGGCGCCGGGGGCCGAGCCGTACCAGGGCGAAGCGCATGGCGGGCGGCTCGGACAGGTCGAACCGGGCCGAGCGTTCGGCGTCGGCGACCGCGTCCAGGCGGTGGGCGGCGGTGTCGGCGTCGAGGCCGGACAGGTCGGCGAAGCGCCAGGGTACGGGCCGGCCCGTGGTGGTGACGGCGACGACGCGGCCGTCCTCGACGGTCCGGAACGCCGCGCCCAGATTGGGGTGGCGCTCGATGAGCCGGTTCGCGGCGCGGCGCAGGCGGTCGGGGTCGAGCGGGCCGTCCAGGTCGATGATCTGCTGGACGAGGTACGGGTCGGTGTCGCGGGCGAAGGTGGCGTGGAAGTAGATGCCGGTCTGCAGCGGGGAGAGCGGGAGGATCTCGGTCAGGTCGGGCAGGTGCCGTTCGAGGGCGGTGACGTCGGCCTGGGAGAGGGGGACGAGCGGGAAGTCCGAGGGCGTGTGCCCGGCGATCGTCTCGGCGGTCGCCATCGCGGTGAGGACCCGCGTCCACAGCGCGGCCAGCGCCCGCACGTCGCCGGACCCGAGCACGCCGCGCGGCCAGCTGAACCTCGCCTCAAGCGTGACGCCGTCGGCGGTGTCCAGCGCCACCGCGTTGATCTCCAGTACGCGGGGGAGCGGCATGCGGGGGTCGCGGCGCTCGACCACGATCTCGCCGCCGGCGTCGGCCGTCCACGGCCCGTCCGACCCGGCCGCGAACCGGCCCAGGTAGTGGAACAGCACCTGGGGGGCGACGGCGAGGTCGGGGCGGGGCCGTTCGCCCAGGTAGCGCAGGGCGCCGTAGCTCAGGCCGTTCCGGGGCACCCGGCGGAGCCGTTCCTTGACGGCCTTGACGGCCACGCCGAGCGCGGGCCCGCCCGCGACGATCTCGTCCCAGTCCACCGGCCCGGGGTCGAGCACCACCGGGAACAGCGTGGTGAACCAGCCGAACGTGCGCGACAGATCGACGTCCGCGCCCTCGCCGAACGCCTCCTCCTCGCGGCCGTGGCCCTCCATCTCCAGCAGGACCGCCGACCCCGCGCCGGGCACGCGCTCGGCCCGCCACCGGATCAGGGCGAGGGCCGTGGCGGCGGCGAGGACGTCGTTGACGCCGCCGTGGACGGCCGCGGGCACCGGGCCGAGCAGCCGGGCCGACACGTCGGCGGGCAGCTCGACCCGCAGCGACTCCTCCGCGGCCACCACGTCGCGGGCCGGGTCGAGCGGCCGGTCGCCCAGCATCGGATCCGGCGCCGAGGCGACCTCGCGCCAGTGGTCCTCGTCGTCGGCGAACCCGCCCGCGCGGGTGTGGTCGCGCAGCAGCTCCGCCCAGCGGCGGAACGAGGTCGGCACCGGCGGCAGGGCGACCTCGCGGCCGTCGCGGACCGCGTCCCAGGCCAGGGCGAGGTCCTCCAGCAGGACCCGCAGCGAGACGCCGTCGACGATCACGTGGTGGAGCACCACCACGAGCCGCCCCTGCGCCCGCGGCCCGGCGTCCAGCCAGACCACGTCGATCATCCGCCCGGCCGCCGGGTCGAGCCGCCGGGTGGCCGCCGTCGTCTCCCGCTCGATCGCCGCCCGCAGCGCCGTAGCGTCGTGGCCGGTCACGTCCACCCGCGTGATCACCTGTGCGGCGGCGGGCGTGCCCGCCGGCTGGACGGCCAACGTCCAGCGCGGCGTCCCCTCGGCGCGGGTACGCAGCACGTCGTGGGTGGCGAGCACCGCGTCGATGACCTTCTCAAGCGACTCGGCGGTGAGCTCCGGCGGCGTGCGCACCGTCATCGACTGCATGAACCCGTCCATGGCCGGGCCGACGTCCTGCAGCCACTCGGTGATCGGCGTGGCAGGCAGCGGCCCGGCCGCGTCGGGGGCCGCGCCGTCCGCTTCGGCGGTCATCGGGGTGACGGCGGGGGCGAGGGCGGCCGGGGTACGGCGGGCCAGCAGGTCGCGGGGCCGTACGGTGAGACCGGCGCGGCGGGCCTGGCGGACCACGGCGATCGCCACGATGCTGTCGCCGCCCAGCACGAAGAAGTCGTCCTCCGCCCCGACCTCCGGCACCCCGAGGACCTCGGCGAAGATGTCGCAGAGGACGCGTTCGACCGCGGTGCGCGGCTCGCGTGAGCGCGCCCTGCCGCCCTCGCCGGGGTCGGGGAGGGCGCGGCGGTCCACCTTGCCGTTGGGCGTGAGCGGGAACGCGGGCAGGACCATGACAACGGCGGGCACCATGTACTCGGGCAGCCGTTCGGCACACCAGCGGCGCAGCTCGTCGGCCGTGAGGTCGTCCCCGGCGGCGGGGTCGTCGTGCGCGGTCACGTACCCGGCCAGGTGCCGGGCGGCCGAGGGGCTCTCCCGTACGACGACGACGGCCTGGCGGACCCGGGGATGGGCGGCGAGGGCCGCCTCCACCTCCTCAAGCTCCAGTCGCATGCCGCGGATCTTCACCTGGTGGTCGGCGCGGCCGACGAACTCCAGCGTGCCGTCGGCGCACCAGCGGGCGAGGTCGCCGGTCCGGTACATCCGGGTGCCGCCGCCGTCGAACGGGTTGGCCACGAAGCGGGACGCGGTCAGCGCGGGCGCGTTGACGTAGCCGCGGCCGAGCAGGAACCCGGCCGCGTACAGCTCGCCGACCGCGCCGACGGGCAGCGGGTCGAGCCGGTCGTCCAGGACGTAAAGCTGGGTGTGCGGGTTCGGGCGGCCGATGGAGGTCGCGATGCGTTCGGCGCTGTCGCGGTAGATGACGTGCGAGACGCCGATCGTCGCCTCGGCCGGGCCGTACCCGTGATAGAGGGTGGTGTGCGGCAGGTGGGCGCGGAAGCGGTCGAACAGCTCGGGAGTGAGCACCTCGCCGCCGCACCACAGGTGTTTGAGCCCGGACATCAGCGTCGTGCCCCGCGACATCTCCAGCAGCATGTCGAGCATCGACGACACCAGATAGGCGAAGGTGACCTTCTCGGTGGCGATGAGGTCAAGCAGGTACTGGGGGTCGCGCTCGCCGCCCGGCTCGGCCACCACCACGTACCCGCCGGAGACGAGCGGCAACAGGATCTCGTTCACCGAGATGTCGAACGACAGCGGCGCCTTGAACAGCGACGCGTCCCCCGGACCAAAGCCGAGGATGTGCTCAACCTGCCACCGCAGCCGCTCGCCGATCGCCTCATGGCGAATCATCGCCCCCTTCGGCGTGCCGGTGGACCCGGAGGTGAACATCACGTACGCGAGCCGCCCCGGCTCCACGGTCACCCGAGGCGGCCCGGCGGGCTCGTCGCCGTACCGCCACGCGTCGAGGCTCACCTCCACCGGCTCGTCCTCGCCGAGCCCCGGCTCCGCGCCCGGCGCGGCGACGACCAGCCGCGCCTCCGCCTCGGCACGCACCCGACGCCGCCGCAACTCCGGCCACGCCACATCGACCGGCACGAACGCCCCGCCCGCGACCATGATTGCGAGCACCGCGATCACCATCTCCGCCGAACGCGGCGTGGATACGGCGACGACCTCCTCGGCCCTCAGCCCCCGCCCCAGCAGATGGTGGGCGAGCTGGTAGACGCGCCGCCCCAGCTCGGCATAGGTCAGCCGGACGCCGGAGGCGACCAGCGCGAGCGCCTCGGGGCTGCGCTCCACCTGCGCGGTGAACATCTCCACGACGGTGCCGACCGTCGCGGGAGTGGTCGCGTTGTTCCACCGCCGCAACATCTCCAGCCGCTCGGCGATTTCCGGCATGGGGGCGTCCTCGAACCGTGAAGTCATCATCTCCGCCAATCGAGAAGACGAGGGGCAGGCTCACGCCGACGTCTCACGGCGCGCGAAAGTGAGGTGGCGGCGGATGGTGCTCGGATCCGCCGTCACCTGTTAATTAGGTTAGCCTAACCTTATTTTCTGTGGAAGTGGGGTGGCCCTCCCAGGAGCGCCACAGCTCGGCGTACCGGCCTCCGGCGGCGACGAGTTCGTGGTGCGGGCCCTCCTCGACGATGCGGCCGTGCTCCAGGACGATGATCCGGTCGGCGGAGGCCGCCTGGGTCAGCCGGTGGGCGACGACCAGCGTTGTCCGTCCACGGGTCGCCGCGGCGGCGGACCGCTCCAGCGTGCGGGCGCCGAGGCTGCCCGCCTCGGCAGTCGCCTCGTCGAGGATGGCGATCGGCGGATCCACCAGGACCAGGCGGGCCAGGGCGAGTTGCTGCGCCTGGGCGGCGGTGAGCTCGTGGCCGCCCTCGCCGATGACCGTGGTGAGGCCGTCGGGCAGGTCCCGTACCCAGGCGTCGGCTCCGACCGTCGCGAGCGCCTCGGCGATCCGCTCCTCGGACGCGTCCGGGCGTGCCAGCCGCAGGTCCTCCACGAGCGGGCCCGCGAACACGTGGGTCTCCTGGGTGATGATCGCGATATGGGCGCGCAGCGCCTTCGCGGACAGCCGGGACGTCGGGACGCCGCCGACGAGCGCCGTGCCCGAGCCGGGGGACAGGACCCCGGCCGCGATCGCCGCGAGCGTGGTCTTGCCCGCGCCCGTCGAGCCCACTAAAGCGACCCGGGTGCCGGGGTCGATGCGGATGCTCACGCCGCGCACCACCTCGGTCGTCCCGTCGTAGCTGAAGCGGACGTCTCGCAGTTCGAGTGAGGCGTCCTTCGGGCGGTCCGCGGAGTCCGGCGCGTCGTCCAGGGGAAGCGTGATGATCCCGACCAGGCGGGCCAGGCTCGCGCCCGCGGCCTGCACGTCGTCGAAGGTGAACAGCAGCATGCCGATCGGGTTGAACAGGCGGTGGAACAGGACCGCCGCCGCGGCCGTCTGGCCGACGGTCACCGATCCGCTGCGTACCAGCAGGAACCCGGCCGTCAGGATCGCGGCCAGGCCGAAGAACTCCGCCCGGTTCACCCGGCCGACGAAGCGGGTGAACAGCACGAACACCGAGACCGAGATGTCCCGTGCCCGGCCCGAGGAGACGCCGATCTCCCGCAGGCGGCGCTCCTCCAGACGGTAGGCCCGTACCGTGCGCAGGCCCTGCACGGTCTCCACCACCCGCTGCGAGGACTCGGCGATCGCCCGCCGCTGCCGGGCGTACTCGGGCGCGGCGCGGGGCAGATACCAGCGCAGGGCGATGGCGTACAGCGGCACCGCGACCGCGCCCGCCAGGCCCAGCCGCCAGTCGATCCCGGCCATCGCCGCGATGCTCAGCGCGCCCAGCAGCACCGACGCGATCATCGTGGGGATCACGTCGGAGACCGCCTTGCCGATCGCGGCGGCGTCGGAGCCCACCCGGGACAGCAGGTCGCCCTTGCCGGTCCACTCCAGCGTCGTGACGGGCAGGCGCAGGGCACGGGCCACCGTACGCTCCCGCAGCGCGGCGAGGATGCGCGCGCCCAGCCTGCCGACCAGGTAGGACGCGGCGCCCGTGGCGACGCCGCCCACCACGGCCGACACGACGATCACGACCGCGATCTCCACGAGCGCCGACACGGGGGCCTGCTCGCGTATCCGGTCGACGAGGACGCCGAGCGCGTACACGGGCACCACCGACGCCGCCGCGCCGAGCACGCCCACGAGCAGCGCGACCACCACCTCGGCCCACCGAGTCCGCAACTCCGCCCAGAGCCACGCCCACGTCGACCGCGCGTCGGCGATCGGCAACACCTCGCCGCCGCGGCCCTCGGCGCGATCGGCACGTCCGGAGTCCGGGCCGCCGCCCCCTGGCACGGCACGCCCGTTCCGCCCGGCCCCCTCGCCGTGCTCGTCCCGTACGTCGGCGTCGGAGTCAGTGGTCCTCTCAGGGGTCCTCTCAGGGGTCATCGCAGCACCGCCTGTTGGTAATCCTCATTGGTGGCGACCAGTTCGTCGTGCCGCCCTTCGGCGATCACGCGACCGCCGTCCAGGACGATGACGCGTTCCGCCAGCGCCAGCATCGCGGGGCTGCTCGTCACCACCACGGTCGTGTACGGCGCGTCGCCGACGCCGGCGGTGTGCCGCAGCGCGCGGATGCCTCTGGCGATCGTGTGCTCGGTCACGGAGTCCACGGCCGTGGTCGGGTCGTGGAGGACGAGGATCGGGGGGCGGGCCAGCAGCGCGCGGGCCAGCGCGACGCGCTGTCGCTGCCCGCCGGAGAGCCCCGCGCCACGCTCGGCTATCACGTGCTCGATTCCCTCCGGGTGCGCGGACAGGACCTGGTCGGCCGCCGACGCGGCGAGAACGTCCGCCAGATGCGTGTCGCCGCTCGCGTCGGCGGTGCCCGGCCTCGCGTCGCCCCCGTGTCCGTTTCGGCTTGTGGACGCGCCGCCCGCACTGTCGATTAGGTCCAGCTTGCCGTTCCCGCCGGTTTCGGCACCGATCGCGTGGCCCGCCCGGCGGGCCGGGCCGCCGCCCAGGCCGTCCGTTAGGCTCTCCCAGGCGTCCGGCTTGTCGTGGCCCTCCGGCAGGCCCGCGACGATGTTGGCCCTGATCGTGCCGGAGAAGAGATCGGTGTGGTGGGGCTCGACTAGGAGCGTCTCGCGGAGGCGGGCGTGGTGGGCGCGGCGCAGGGCGGCGTCGCCGACGAGGACCTCGCCGGTGTAGTCGTCGGGGGCCACCTGGCCGGAGAGGATCCTGACGAGGGCCTCGCCGTCGGAGGCGCGGTGGGCGACGATGCCGACGAACTCGCCCGGGTTCGCGGTGAGGTCGACGCCGTCGAGCGTGCCGTACCGCACTGAACGCAGGACCAGGCGGGGAGCCTGTCCGCCCGGGGTGTCGGGTGTCTCGGTGCCCTCGGGGAGGAGGGGGTCGGCGGAGATGACGGCGGCGACGCGGTCGGCCGACGCGCGTGCCTCGGCGATCCAGCTCGGCACGATGGCGAGCAGGCCCATCGGCTCCATCAGGAACTGCGCCAACCCGATGACGGTGATGAACTCGCCGATGGAGATGCGGCCGTTCAGCGCGAACCATCCGGCCAGGATCGCGATGCCGCACGCGAGCAGGGCGCCGCCGGCCGTGCCCGCGGCCAGGTACGTGCCCTGGGCCCGGGCGGCGCGGATCATGGCGAGCATGGATTCGCGGCTGACCGCGTGGTAGCGGCGGGCGGCGGCGTCCTCGGCGCCGATGCCGCGCAGCGGGCGCATGCCGCTGACCAGGTCGGTGGCGAGCGAGGTGGCCTTCCCGGCGAATTCCTGCTGCTCGGCCACCCGCTTGGTGATCCCCGGCGTACCGAGCTGGAGCGCGAGCAGCACCAGCGGCGTGCCGACGAGCACGACCAGCCCGAGCGGCACGTCGATCACGATCAGCGCGACGGCGCTCACTGTGGTCGCGGTCACCGCGCCCGCGATCCGGGGCACGTAGTCGAGCAGGTAGGAGGTGTTGTCGGCGTCGCTGCCGCCGATCGTCAGCAGGTCGCCGGTACGCAGGTCGGTGCGCATGCCGCGCGGGTCGGCGGCCTTGCCCGCCACCTCAAGGCGCAGCAGGTGCGCCTCCTCGGCGATGGCGCGCATGAGGTGCCGGGCGCCGAACCGGTACATCATGGTCAGCGTCGTGAACAGCAGGGCGAGCCCGGCGATCCACAGGGCCAGCGCGTACGGGTCGCCCGGTTCGATCGCCTGGTCGATGATGACGCCGATGAAGATCGGAACGAGGGACTCGCACACCTGGTGCAGCGAGATGAGCCCGGTTCCCATGCTCAGCCGCCGCGCGTTGCGGGTGACCGTGCGCCTGAGCACACGGCCGCCCGTCCAGCGCGGCGGCGCCGCCGTACTCGCGGTCACGCCGGCCGCTTCTCAGCTCGCCGGCACGGACCGTGCGGCCTCCGCCATGCGCTCGCGCAGGCTTCTCGGGCGCAGGTCGCTCCAGTTCTTGTCGATGTAGTCCAAGCAGTCCTGCCGGCCGGTCCGGCCGTCCTCGCCGAAGACCACGCGCCAGCCCTGGGGCACCTGCTTGAAGGTCGGCCACAGGGAGTGCTGCTCCTCATCGTTCACCAGAACGTAGAACGTGCCGTTCTCGTCGTCGAAGGGATTGCTGGACACTACGCCTCCTTCATCGGCAACTTGGCAGGCTCAGCATAACTTAGGCAAGCCTTACCAAAATTAGGGCACCCTTATTACCTCATTCGCGCCGGGCCTGCCGGAACAGCAACCAGGCGAAGTACGCGCCGCCCAGCGAGACCGTGACCACGCCGACGGGCAGCTCGTTCGGCGCGAAGGCCCAGCGGGCGACCCAGTCGCTCGCGGCCAGGAGCAGCGCGCCCATGAGCGCCGAGGCGGTCAGCGTGGTCCCGGCCGTACGGGTGAGACGCTGGGCGAGCTGCGGCGCGGCGAGCGCCACGAACGAGATCGGACCCGCGGCGGCGGTCGCCACCCCGACCAGCGCGACGCCGACGACGAGGTAGACCTGCCGGGTGCGCTCCACCCGGACGCCCAGCGCCGCCGCCGCGTCGTCGCCCATCTCCAGCAGCGGCAGGCGCGGGCCGAGCGCCAGCAGCGGCACGCACAGCAGCGCGACCGCGACCGTCACCGGCGGCACCTGGTCCCAGCCCAGGTCGTTGAGGCTGCCCTGCCCCCACAGCGCCGCCGCCACGGCCGTCTGCAGGTTGACCTTGATGATGAACCACTGGTTCACCGAGGCGAGGACCGCGCTGATCGCGATGCCGACGATGATCAGCCGGAAGCCCTGGACGCCCCGCCGGTACGCCAGCGCGTAGACCACGATCGCGGTGATCAGGCCACCGACCAGGGCGCCTCCGGCCGTCTCGTAGTAGCCGCGGCCCACCAGCACCATCGTGGCGAGCACCCCCGTGTACGCCCCGGTGCTGAAGCCGATGACGTCCGGGCTGCCGAGCGGGTTGCGGGTCAGCGACTGGAAGATCGCGCCGCTCAGGCCCAGCGCGGCACCGATGAACAGGGCCAGCAACGCGCGGGGGAGCCGCCACTCGAACACCACCAGCCGGGCCGGGCCGGTCCCCTGACCGGTCAGCACGGCGATCACCTCGCCGGGCGGGACCGTGAACTCGCCCGTGCTCAGTCCGAGCACGGCCGCCGCGAGCGCGGCCAGGGTGAGCAGGCCGCAGACAACGGTCGTACGCAGGCCGAGGCGCAGCGACAACCAGCGGGCGGGCCGTACGAGCAGGATCCGGCGGCCGAAATCGATCCCGCGCGCCCGGCCGTCGCCCGGTTTAGGGGGCGTCGTGCCGTTGGCGTCCGTCACACCGATGATGCCCTGGCCTTCCCGGCGGCCGGTGCCGGCGTCCGTCCGGGTGCCGCCGGCTGCACCGTCCAGAGCCCTGTCGAGGACCCCGTCGCGGGCGCCGCCGAGAGCGCCGTCGCGGGCACTGCCGAGAGCGCCGTCGCCGGGACCGGTCGTGGGTCGCTTCCGGCCGCTCATGGCGCCGCCGCCCGAGCGCGGCGGACCAGCCAGATCAGGACCGGCGCGCCCACGAACGCGGTGACGATCCCCACCCGAAGCTCTCCCGGCCGGATGACCAGACGGCCGAGCACGTCGGCGGTGAGCATGAGCACGGGCCCGCCAACCACCGTGTAGGCGAGGATCCAGCGCTGGTCGGGACCGGTGATCCAGCGGACCGCGTGCGGCACCATCAGACCGACGAAGCCGATCGGCCCGGCGGCGGCCGTCGCCGCTCCAGCCAGCAGCGTCACCGAGATCACCGAGAGGACGCGGGTACGGGCGACGTTCGTGCCGAGCGAGCGGGCGAAGTCGTCGCCGAGAGCGATGCTGTTCAGTGAGCGGGCGACGACCAGCGCGAGCACCAACCCGGCCACGACGAACGGCGCGATCGCCGCCGCGATCGGCAAGGGACGTGCGGCGAGCGTGCCCGCGTCCCAAAACCGCAGGTAGTCGAAGGCGCGTGGGCGCAGCAGGCGAATCGCCGAGGACAGGCCCTCCATCACCGCGCCCAGCGCCACCCCCGCGAGCGTGAGCCGGATCGGCGTCGCGCCGCCGCGGCCCGCCGACCCCAGCGCGTACACCAGGACCATCGCGGCGGCGCCCCCGGCGAAGGCGAACCATACGTACGACCAGATGCCGGTGAGGCCGAGCACGCCGATGGCGAAGACCACCATGAGGGCCGCGCCGGAGTTGATGCCGAGGATCTGCGTGTCGGCCAGCGGGTTGCGCGTCACCGCCTGGATGATCGCGCCGGACACGCCGAGCGCCACGCCGGTGAGCAGGCCGAGCACCGTGCGGGGCACCCGCAGATCGCGCACGATGGTGTGATCTTCGGTGCCGCCGAAGTGAAAAAAGGCGTCCCAGACCGTCGCGGGAGAAATGTTCTTGGTGCCGACCGCGATGCTGAGCAGGCACACCACGGCCAACACCCCGACGCCCGCCAGCAGCCCGGCCGCCCTGCGTGCGTTGGTCGCCGCGACTCCGCCCCCGGCAGGGCGCTCCGCAGGCGCGGATCGGGGACGCAGCAACGTCATCGGGTCGTCGCCCGCATCATGGTGGCGGCCTTACGGCCCAAAACGTCAACGGCGTTGGCGGCCACAAAGGCGTCTGTGACAGCCTGCTCGACGTCGACCAGACGCAGGCCGGTGGTCGCTTCGTCCGCCTCGTCCGCGCCGTTCGCGAGCCCGACGATCGCCGTCACCCGCATCCGCTGCCCACCTCTCGTCCCATCGGTCAAGCTAAGGCTAGGCTAACCTTATAGATCAGTAAACAGCGGGCGGCGACCGGCCCGCTCCGCATCGTGCATCTCGGTGGTGGCGGCAACGGAATAGGAGAGGGAACTCAGCCGGTCAGGGGTGCGGCAATGACCGTCCGCCACTGGTACATGCCCTCGTCCCGATTCAGCTCGATCAGCGATACGCGGGTGAACGTGGCGGGCACGAGGCCCTGGTGCCGGTTGACGATGTCGCGGATGGGCGCCTGTGAGACGCCGTCGGCGTTGGCGTAGGCCAGCGAGACGTGCGCCCACCATCCGTCGGCCGCGCCCGGCACCCGGTCGGCTCCCCGAACTTCGGCGATCACGTCGCGGATGGCCGCGCGGACGGCGGTCAGTTCGGGGACCGGCCGGGCCGTCAGGCTGATGCCTTCGGCGTCCACGGCCAAGGGGCCGAACCGCACGTGAATCGGGCCCAGACCCGCCACACGGCGAGAGACGGCGGCGCCGACGGTCTCCAGGTCCTGCTGTCCGATCTCGTCGGTGAAGCCGACGTCCTGGGTGGTCAGGTGCAGCCATTGCGGTGGGATCGGGTCCAGCACCGGCACCGTGTGCAGGTCGGCGTGGACGCGGCGGGTGAATTCGTGCAGAGCCGACTGGCCGTCCATGAGAAAGTGCCAGGTGTAGAGGCTACGGCCCGGCCTCCACCCTGGCCTCCACCACCAGTGGGCGCGGGTTACGGTGTCGGCGGCCGGACCCGGCTTCGGGGAAATCAGCTCGCGTCCCGTAGTGGCTGGAATTGGACACTCAGTCGCATCTCCAGAGCCTCCGCGAGCCGTTCCAGCATAGGGATGGTGGGCATCGTTCCCCCCGCCTCGAATCTCGCCACTGCCGGTTGCTTCAACCCCGCGCGCTCGGCCAACTCCGTCTGGGTCAACCCCAGTTGTTCTCGTCTCAGCCGTACCGCCTCGCCTAGTTCGAATCGAATCCTGGCCGCCTCATACGCCGCTCCCGCGCCGGGACGGCTCATGATCTCTGCCCTCTTGTCGGCCCAGGTCCTACGCTCTCCCATATCGCTCACTCCTCATCTGCTGTATGGACCTCAGCTATGCACCGCTGCATGGCCCGCCGCGCACGCGCGATCTCGGCAGACTCGCGCATCCGCTGTTTGCGAAACACCGTCAGCAGAATGATCCGCCTTCCTGGGGCGATCCAGTAGGTGATGCGTACCGCCTCCCGATGGAGGTGGAACCGCAGCTCGCGTAGCTTGCCACAGAGCTGACGGGTATAGGGGTCGTCGAGTAGCACACCGCGCTCGGCCAGCAAATCGACATAGAACGCCGCCGTTTCCTGGTCGTCCTGATCGAGCGTGTCGAACCACTCCTCGACCTCTGGTTCCAGTTCCACCTCTCCCCAAGTCATAACACAGACGTTATAGCGAAGGCAAGATCCACCTCTCGGGAATGTGGAACCCGGTCGGTGTCCTCGGCGCGACCGGGCCGCTCCGCATCCTGCATTTCAGAGGTGCCGGTACGCCGTCGCGCTCGGCCCTCTGGCCGTCTCCTCGCCGCCGCCTACGAGTGCCGTCGTCCTCGTGCGGAAGCATGCCCGCGACATTCGCCGATCCCTGTCCGGCCCGCCGGACTACGACGCCTTCGCCGATAACGGACGCGTCATGGTCGGCGGCACCGACGTCGTTCTGTGGCCCGCCCCTGGAAAACGGACGCTCACCTGCTGACCGGCACCCGCGAGGACGGCCGCCGCAGACGGCGCCGCGCCGTCAACCGCCAGACGAGCAGGGTCACGATCAGGGCCACCAGCGTCGCCGTGGTTCCGGCGAGGCCCACCATCGCGCCGAGCACCTGGTCCAGGCCGCGTACGGGTGCCCACTCCAAGGCGAGGTTGCCGTACCAGGAAGCCGACAGGGCGGGGCCGGCCATGACATAAAGGGCGAGCGTGGCGTGCAATGCGATTGCCGTGCCGAGCAGCCGTAGCCGTGTGGGCAGCGGGACGGGGCGCGGCATCGGATCGACGCCCGCGACGACGGCGAAGAAGACCACGCCGGTGCCGACGAGCACGACCAACGTCGCCAGCCGCCACCCGTGCTCGGGCTGCACGACCCCGAACAGCCCGAACGGGTACAGCAGCAAGTACGGCACGGCGTGCACGGCGAACGCCGCCGCCGGATGCGCCACGGCGCGGGCGACCGGGCCATTTTCGATCACGCGAGGCAACGCTCCGAACGGCGAGCCGGGAGCCGTCGCCGCCAACACCAGCGTGAGCGGCGCGCCGAACACCAGCAACGCCGGAGCCACGATCCCGGCCAGCGCGTACTGCGCGGCCGTGACGGAGAACATCGCGGGCGCGTACGCGGCGACCCCACCGGCCAGCGCGTACGCCAGCACGAGCAGCCCGCCCAGCCAGAGCGCGGTCCGCCCGACCGGCCAGCGCCGCCCGGCGCGGGACAGCCGCCGCACACCCAGCAGGTAGGCGAGCGCGGCCCAGGCCAGCGGGAGCAGCAGCAGCGGATCCAGCCGCGTCTGGGTGAGCAGGTTCACGGCGTCGATCGGCGGCACCGCATACCCGAGCAGCCCCTCCTGCCCGTACACCACCTCGGTATCGGGCGGCGGCGTACGCGACAGGGCCACGGCCAGCCCGATCGTGGCCGCCATGACCACGACCTCCCCGGCGGCCAGCCGAAGGAACGGACGCCGCTTCGCCGCCTCCGATCGCACGAGGCTCCTCGCGGCGTCCGACGCGAGATCCGAGGCGGCGCCTGGCGTGTCATCCACCGTAAAGTCCGGCGCGGGCGGCGACGCGAGATCCGAGGCGGCGCCTGGCATGTCTTCCACCGTGGAGTCCGGCGCGGGCGGCGACATGAGCCCGGAGTCGACGGCCGACCTGATCGGCGTGCCGTTCAGAGCCGCGATCGTACGGCGGCGATGCCATGCGCCGAAACAGCCCAGCGCGACCAGCGCGACCAGTTTGCCCAGTACCAGCAGGCCGTACGGGGATTCCCACAGCGCGGACAGTGCGCCGAGCCGGATCCACGCGTTGTACAGACCCGACACCCCAACCGCCACAAAACACCCCAGCGCCAGCGCGCTGAAGCGGCCGACCGCCTCACCCAGGTCGGGAGATCCGCGCAGGCAGAGCAGCAGACCGGCCAAGCCGCCCGTCCAGACGGCGACGGCCGCGATGTGCAGCAGGAGGCTGGAGACGGCGAGATTGTGGTCGGCGGCCGTGGCCGAGTGGCCCACGTACGCGGGCGGCAGCGTCGCGAACACCGCGACCGCCGACAGCACCACCCTGATCGACCCCGCGAACGGCACCCGGCCAAGACCGGCACACGCCACGGCGACCACCGCCGCCAGCACGCCCACCAGCAGGAACGCGCGCCCCTGCGGAATCTGGAAGGCGAACGAGACCAGCGTCTCGGACGCCAGCGCCTCCTGCACCGGCAACCCGAGGAAGTCCGACAGCGTCAGCACGAAGTTCAGCGCCGCGCTCAACGCCCACGCCGCCGCCCACCACCGCGCCCCCCGCGTGATCCTCGCCCGCGCCCCCTCATCCCGCCCCATGGTCAGCACGGTGGCGGTGACCAGGATCCCCACGGTCATCACCGCGCACACGTCCAGGACGAGCCGCACCAGCGGCAGCCCCCACAACGTGACCGGCCCAGGCGAAGGCAACCCCGGGATCGCCGTTCGCGGCCTGCCGCCCCCGACCCACAGCCCGACGGCCAGCATTCCGACCCCGGCCGCGACAACGGCCCCGCCGTACGCCGACCGCGCCGACCCCGCCACCCGAGATCCCATGCCCCAGCCCTCCCGACTGGCCAAGTTTTACCTGCTATGCCATGTCACAGACCAGAGCAAACGCCCAACTATCGCACGCCATCCACAACACGGCCGACCCCGCTTACCTCCGTACGGCACGCCGACCGGCAAAACGGGCGACCTGTCGGCCGCCGTAAAAGGCGACCTGCCACCGGACGAAAAACAGGTCGAAATCCGGATCCGGCCCGGCGAGCCTATGACGGGTGCGCCAACCCCAGGGATGATCTCAGTGGGGCGGGCACGCCGACCATCCGCCTCCCGACCCCGTACGCCCGACCCGACCCAACCCCTGGGAGGTGCCCATTGGGCATCACATACGCCGAACTCGGCTGCCGCAACCTGTCGGCCTCCCTGGACTTTTACCGCGGAATGCTCGGTTTGCTCCCGGCCCAGGACCCCCCAGGCCCGACGCCCCCCGGCGTGGCCTGGCTCGACGCCGGCCCGGCCGCGCTCCGGCTGGTCGAGCGCCCCGACGGCGACCTGGCGGGCTGGGACGCCGACGACCTGCAACGCGGCATCCGCCACGTCGGCTTCAAGGTCGGTAACGTACCCGCCTACGCACAACGCCTCGCCGACGCCGGCATCGAGTTCACCCTCGGCCCGCTCAAGGTCACCGGCGACGTCTGGATCGCCTTCTTCCCCGACCCCGACGGCGCCAACCTCGAAATCATCGACAGCGCCCTCACCTACACCACCGTCGCCTCCCCCGACCTCGCCGACCAGGAACGCCTCGCCGCCGCCCGCCGCGCCCCCGACGCCGGCCCATCCTTCGACCACGTCGCGATCACCGTCGCCGACCTCGACCGCGCCCTCGCCTTCTACCGCGACCGCCTCGGCTACCGCCTCATCGGCACCCTCGTCCAGCCCACCGACCCCCGCGGCCTTCGCATCCACTACCTACGCGCCGGCGCTGCCGTACTGGAAATCTTCACCTTCACCGCCCCCACCACCCCCAACCCCTGGACCCCCGACACCCCCCGAGTCGGCCTGCGCACGATCGGCCTCGGTGCCGAGGCGTACGACACGGAAAACGGCGCCAGGGAGATCGCAGTACGACTTCGTGACGCCGGAGCCACCCCTGTCCCCGGCTACGACGACCTTCTCACCGACCCCGACGGGGTGCTGTTGTGCCCATGGTGGGACCGACCCGTAGCTTCGTGATATTCAGGCTGGGGTGGCGGTAAGCGGCGCGGGTGTCCGCGATTCGATCTTCACTTGCCGCATGCCGATGGTGGCCGCCGGAAACAGCGCACGCAACTGAAGCTCATCCTCGGCCGAGAACTCATATCGCTCGAGGACGGCGCGCAGGGCTCCGCCTACGTCCACCCCGCAGATGCCGAGGATCTCGATGCCGACGGGTGCGCCGGTTTCGTCGACGTCGACGAGTGTCTCATCGTCGATGGTGTCGGTCGTTGCCACTGGCATCTCCGTGAGGCGGATGTACAGGGCGTTGGCATCCAGATCGTAGTCAAGTCTCATAGCGGCTTCCTACTCCCCTGGCCAGGCGGCGGTGATGATCGTGGTCTCATCGGCGGTAAGCAATACCTTCAGTATGCGGCCCCCAGGGACATACCCATAGACCCAGATGCTTCCACTGGCCGTCGCCTGCGGATTACCTCGGCGCCGGGCGAGTGCCGCCCAGATCTCCTCTTCAGAGATGCCGCGCTGTCGCATCCGGTCTCTGACATGCTGTGTCAGTCGTGGCTTCGGCATGATCAGGAACCGGTGACAGGTGGCACGACGCGGAGGTCGATGGACTTGAGGTGCTTGTCGTCGAGGGTGAGTTCGATGGAGTAGTCCCCGTATTGGGGCAAAGGCAGCCCAATCTGCAGTGCGGTCACGACACCGGTTTTCCAATGTACGGGCACATCGTCAGGTTTTGGAGGGGTCTTCAATTCGCCGCGGACCTTGGCAAGGACCTGGTCCGAGCTCTGGAAGATCAATTCAATGCGATGGTCGATGCCGGGTCTCTCCGTGCTGTCGAAGGTCAGTCGCAGGGCGATGCCGACGTTGCGGGCAGCGGGGAGTTTGGCGGCGATGATGGTGTCGATGCCAGCACCCATGATGTGCAGGTTGCCGTTGTCGGTCCGTACGTAGTCGGCGAGGACCATGTAGTCGAGTTCGGGCATTCTCCATGCTCTTTCGTAGTTGCTTCAGAACGCCCTACCGTACTCGCATGCAGGGACGGAGTAAGCCGTTTCTGTGATTCGGCGATTACCGCATGGAGGTGGCTGGTGCGATTTGCCCGTTGAGTCCTAAAAAGACACCTTGTTTCTCGATGTCGCGAATTTTCACAACAGCCTAGGTTGGATGAGATGGCCGAGAATGCCGAGCGGGTTCGGTCCGTGTACAGCGTCGCCAGAAGGGGACGGCGATCAGGGGCGATCGGCGCTTCTGTGTTGCTGAAAGGATCTGCGTCGGAGGGCGTTCAGCAATCGCCTCGACCTTCACCAAGATCGAGGCGATGACCGGGTGGCTGGCCGGGCGGTACCGGCGATGCGGTGACGGGTTCCTGCGTCCGGATCGGGTACGCCCAGCCCTGGAACCCCGGCGGCTGAGTCGGACGCCTACAACGACGGCAGTACCTCCTCGATCAGTAGGTTCGCCGATGTGCGGATCTGATCGGCGGTGGCGGCGCCCATCCAGCCGAGGTTGAGGTTGAAGGTCGTGGTGCCCGTGGACGCCGCGAGGTCGGCCAGGCGGCGCAGGACCGTGTCGGGTGAGCCGGCGATCGCGGTCTCGCGGGCGAATCGGGCGGGATCCAGGGACTTGGTCTCGGTGATGAAGCCGCGCTTGTCGATGCCGAAGGCACGGAGTCGTTCGGTGAGGCGGCTCGCCTGGTCGTCGGCCTGTCGCTGGGCGTCGTGGTCGGTCGGGCCGATGACGACGAAGCGGTGTACGGGGGATCGGGCGAGAAGGTCGGCGGCCGCGTCGCCGGCGGCCTTTCGGTACACCTCTCGGCCGGCCAGAAGCGACTGCGGTGACTGGATGTAGTGCTGGATCAGCGGCATTCCGGCCTCGGCCGCGGCCGTGAGCGAGCCCGGCGAGTAAGCGGCCCGGTAGAAGGCGGGCCCGATTCGCGGGGACACCATGGAGCTCGCGGCAAGCCCGCGGTGGTGCTCGGTGGTGATGTCGATCGTGTCCCCCTTGAGCAGCCGGACGAGCGCGTCGAGACAGTCGTCGAAGTCGCGGGCCCGGTCGGCGGTGCGGGCGCCGAACGCCTCCGCGTACGGCCCTGGCCGGTTCGGTGCGATGCCGACGCACACCCGTCCGGGCGCGAACTCGCAGAGGCTGCCGATCTCCTCGGCCAGCCGCAACGGATGGTGCAGCGGGAGGAGCAGCGCGGCCGAGCCGAGCCTGATTCGCGGGATCCGACCGGCCACGTAGGAGAGGAACGGAAGGGTCGCCCAGCAGACTCGGCCGGTCATCCGCCCGGCGAGGTGCTCCTCATTCACCCAGACCCCGTCGAGGCCGGCCGCTTCGGCCCGGGCGAGCGTGCGCATCGCCTCTTCGAGGGGCAGGGCCTCGAGACCGGCCTGGCACCCGGCCAGACCGATCCCGAAGCCGAGCCGTGCATCCTGGCTCATCACAGGCCCGCCACGATTTCCTTGACCTGGCTGTCGTCGAGGTCGATCCGGTAGATGTTCGCGTAGAAGTCGTGGACCTCGGCGTTCAGGTCGAAGTCGGCGAACTGCTTGGGGTAGAGCTTCGTCGCCACCCACATCACGGTGAGCGGCTGTTCGCTGGTCCGGTTTCCCCAGGTGTGCGCGGCGATCGGGATCGAGAACACCTGCTTGTCCTTGACCGCCGCCACGTTGGCGAACCGCGGGTCGGCCAGTACGTGATCACGGCCGGCGGGACTGTCGACGAAGATCACTTCGGGGTTCCAGGCGAGGATCTGCTCGATGTTCAGCTTCAGGGTTTCCTGGCTGGTCTCCTCGCGGGTGACGCTGAGCCCGCCGGCCTGGGCGATGTACCACTCGGCGATGACGTGCGGCCGGCTCATGGCCTCGGGGTCCAGGTAGAGGGCGGTGCGGCGGTCGGACTCCGGAATCGCTTTGACCACATCGCCGACCCGGGCCAGGGCCTTGTCGAAGTAGGCCGCGTAGGCGTTCGCGCGCTCCTCCTGCCCGAGCACCTTGCCCAGCAGGCCGACGACGGCCTTGACGTCCTCCGCGTTCTGCCATTTGAGCACGACCGCGGGCACCCCGACCTGGTCGAGCGGTTTGATGACGTCGGGGCTCATCGCGAGGACGACGTCGGGCTTGAGCCCCAGGATCCTTTCGATGTCGGGCGCGCCGTCGGCGGTCTGGGTCTGCGGTTGTCGCTCGATGGCCGGGTTGAACACGTACTGGTACTTCCACCGGGGGTTGCGGGCGAAGGGCGGCAGCCCGTTGACGATGAGTTTGCCCTCGCCGAGGGCGAAGAGGAAGCTGTTGATCACCGGAACCGAGCCGAGGGTGACCACGCGGTCGATCGTGGTGGGCAGCTTGACGCTGCGGCCGGCCATGTCGGTGATGGTGTGCGTCGCGGAGGAGCCGGCCGATTCGGCGGCCGGCGTCGCGTCGCCGGACGAGCCACAGCCGGAGGTGACGAGTACGACCGCCGCCACGATGGCGAGGACGCGACGGAACGATCTCATGCGGCTGTCTTCTTTCTCATGCGCATGTCTTCCTTAGGAGGACGGGTGGTGGGGATGGGTCGGCTCCGCCGGTTCGCGGGGCGTGGCAAGGAGGTTCCCGACCTCGGGGACGCAGGCCAGGACGGGTTCGCGGCGACCGGGCATGACGACCGACGCGATCTGGATGGGCGTGCCGTAGACGTCGCTGAGCGTGGCAGCGGTGAGGACCTCGGCCGGTTTGCCGTTGGCGACGACCCTGCCGTCGCAGAGCAGTACGGCACGGTGTGCGCCACGCAGCGCGTGGTCCGGCTGGTGAGTGGTCATCAGCACCGTGTGCCCGCGCCGGGACATTTCGGCGACTACGCCGAGCACTCGGACGGCGTTGCCGAGGTCGAGCGCGGCGGTGGGCTCGTCGAGCACCAGGATCCGGGCCTCTTGGACGAGAGCCCGGGCGATCAGCGTCAGCGCCCTCTCGCCGCCGGAGAGGGAGGCGAAGGAGTGGTCGGCCAGGTGGCCGATGCCGAGATCGTCGAGGACCTCCCAGGCGAGGCGCCGGTCCTTGGGACCCGGCGTCCGGGACATCCGCAGGTGGGGGTCCGGCCCATCACCGCGATGTCGAGCGCGGTGAACGGGAACACGGTGGCCGTGGTCTGCGGGACGTACGCGACGTGGCGGGCGCGTTCACGGGCCGTGAGCCCCGCCAAGTCGGCGCCACCGATCCGGACCTCGCCCGCCGTGGGCTTCAGCAGGCCGAGCAGGCAGCGCAGCAGCGTCGTCTTGCCGGCGCCGTTCGGGCCGAGCAGGCAGACCACCTCACCCTCGCCGACGTCCACCGTCACGTCGACCAACCGGTGGTCGCGGCCCGGGTGGGCGTAGCCCAGCCCACGGACCTCGATCGCCGGCGCGCTCACAGCCACTGCTTTCGGGCTCGCGCCAGCAGGACGACGAAGAACGGTGCCCCGATCACCGCGGTCAGCACCCCGAGCGGGAGTTCCATGGCCGACGCCGTGCGGGCCACGTCGTCGACGAGGACCAGGAAACCCGCCCCGATCAGCGCGGCCGCGGGCAGCAGCCGGTCGAACGAGGGGCCGATGACGAAGCGGGCCAGATGCGGCACCACCAGCCCGACCCAGCCGACGATGCCGGCCAGACTGACCGCGGTGGCGGTCATCAGGGTGGAGGCGGCGATGACCACCGTCCAGACCAGGGCGCGGTTCACGCCGAGGGTGTCGGCCTCCTCATCGCCCGCGGCCAGCACGGTGACCGGCCAGCGCACCAGGTAAAGGAGCGCCATGCACGCGACCATGATGATCGACGGCAGCGGCAGGTCGCCGATCTGGATCCGTCCGAGCCCGCCCATCAGCCAGAAGGTGATGGCCGGCAGCGTGTCCTCCGGGTTGGCCACGAACTGGGTGATCGAGATGAACGCCTGGAACAGCGTCGACACCACGATTCCGGCCAGCACGAGCACGACCGTCGAGTTGCGGCCCAGGAGCCGGGCGATCGTGATCGCCAGCAGCGCGGCCATGATGCCGTGGGCGAACGCCATGAGCTGGACCACCGCCCACGGAAGCCGCAGGAGGAGGCCGAGAGCGGCGCCGAATCCCGCTCCCGCGGAAACGCCGAGGATGGCGGGCGACACCAGCGGATTGCGGAACATGCTCTGGTAGCCCGCGCCGGCCATCGCGAGCCCGGCGCCGACGAGTACCGCTCCGGCGATCCGGGGGAAGCGGACCTGGGCGACGACCGTCTCCTCGACCGCCGAGGCGCCGCTCGCCGTACCTGTGATCTTGCTCACCAGAATCCGTAGCACGTCGCCGGTGTCCACCGAGAACGGCCCCAAGGGAAAAGAGAAGAAAACGATCGCGACAAGGGCGAGGGCGAGGCCGAGGAGGATCAGCCGACCCGGCCTCTTGCGCAGGTGGCCGAGCCCGGACGGTGCGTCGATCGCGGTGTCGTCGGAGGCCGCCTCAGCCGGGGGCGGCAGCCCTTCAGCGCCGCCCCGGCCGGTTGGTTTCAGGATGCTCATGGGGGTCCTCGGGGGGTCGGGGGTGGCGCTGTAGTCTCATTGTGACTACTAGCGTAGATCTGGCCCATGGCGGGTCCCGTCTTGGGCCTCCGGCGAAGGGGAGTCCAGATGTGTGAGAGGGCGAAGCCGATCTCCGTCGAGCCGAAGCCCGGCGTCCAGACGTTCACGTCGGACACCGAATTCCTGGCCGCGCTCCGGCCGGGCATGGACCTGTGCACCAGTGATTTCACCGGCTGGGCCGAGGTCGAGGGAGTCATCGACGACGGCGACACCAAGGTCGTCGTCGGCAGGGTCTACGAGGACGGCCGCCGGGTCCACGTTCCGGCGGCCGCCCTGATCGACATCAGGGAGAACCACTGCGTGCGCGTCGACCGCGTACGCGACACGATCGACCGGCAGGGCTGGGAGGTCGCGGCGCGGTAGCGCGCGCCCGGCTGCCGGCCGCGTTCGTGCTGGTGGCCGTGCTCGGCGCCGCCACGGCGTCCTGGTCCGGCGCGGGCCCGGCGAGCAACGCGCTGGTGGCCGCGACGCAGCAGCGGCTGACCGAGACCATCGCCGGCCGGGTCCGCGCGATGTCGCGGGTTCGTCGCAATCGCGCCGGATCGGGCCCGTCCAGCCCGTCGGTATCGATCGATGCCCGAACGACAATGGTGCCGCGTCGTGACGAGCCTAGGATCGCCCTGTTCCGCCTCGCCATTTGACGCTCCGAGGTTCATGTGTACGTCACGAAGATCCGGCAGCAGCGTCGTCTCGCCGGAGTTCTCAATTACGCGGACGCCCGCCGTCGCGCATGGAAGGTCCTGCCTCGCCTGCTTTTCGACTACATCGACGGCGGCGCGGACGATGAGCTGACCATGCGCGACAACGTGGAGCGTTTCGGCGAACTCCGGCTGCGTCCCCGGACGGGGGAATGGGTGCCCGTGCCGGAGCTGAGCACAGAGGTCCTCGGCACCGCGCTGTCCATGCCCGTCCTGACCGCCCCATGCGGAGGCATGCGGCTGGTTCATCCGGACGGTGACCTCGCGATCGCGCGTGCGGCGGCGCGAGCGGGGGTGGCGCCGGTCGTGCCGTCCGGGGGCGGCTACTCCCTTGAGGAGGTCGCCGCGTCGGCCGAAGGGCCTCGCTGGTTCCAGCTGTACAAGTTCTCCAATCGGGCCGGAATGGAGGGGCTCGTGGAACGGGCCCGGGACGC
The DNA here is from genome assembly GCF_040678635.1 of Thermopolyspora sp. NPDC052614. NCBI lineage: Bacteria > Bacillati > Actinomycetota > Actinomycetes > Streptosporangiales > Streptosporangiaceae > Thermopolyspora > Thermopolyspora sp. NPDC052614. Next base: position 40,677 of record NZ_JBFATZ010000013.1, on the reverse strand, counting down.
GGGCTATCACGCGTTGGTGATGACGATCGACACCAACATCGCCGGAAACCGGGAGCGGGATTTCCGCAACGGGTTCGGATACGACCTGAGGATCAACGTGAGAAACGCCCTTCGCCTCGGGCCGCAGATGGCCCGCCGACCCGGCTGGGCATTCCGGTTCTGGCGTGACGGCATGCCGTTCGAACTGCCCAACACGGCCCCCTTCGGCAGTGACGGCAGGGCGATGTCGCTCACCGAGATGGCGCGCAGCGGGGCCGAGTCGTTCTCACCCACCTGGCACGACGTCGCACTGGTCAGGAAGGTCTGGAACGGCGCGCTCGTCGTCAAGGGCGTCCTGGCCGGCGACGACGCCCGGCAGGCCGTCGACCTCGGGGCGGACGCCGTCGTGGTGTCGAACCACGGCGGCCGGCAGCTCGACGGCGTACCGGCCGCGATCGACGCGCTGCCCGAGGTCGTGGCCGCGGTCGGCGGCGCCGCGGAGATCCTGCTCGACGGCGGGGTCCGCCGCGGCGGCGACGTGGTGAAGGCGCTGGCACTCGGGGCGAAGGCGGTGCTGCTTGGCCGGCCGATCGTCTGGGGGCTGGCCGTCGCGGGCGAAGCCGGGGCCGTTCACATGCTCGAACTGCTGCGAGCCCAGATCATCCGGACCATGTGCCTGATGGGATGCCCGTCGGTCACCCGGCTCGGCGCCGAGTGGTTGTGGGAGCGCCCCCGCGGCTGAGCGGCGGCGCCGGGCGGTCAAGGGGCGCCCGCGACGATCGCCGAGCCGGGTACGGGCCCCGTCCCGGCGATGTCGCAGGTTCGTCCCAGCGGCTGGACGCCACGACGTCCTCGGCCCGCGGTTTCGGCGCGGGGAAGGCGACGGACCTCCGACAGTTCGATGTCGGCCGTCGGGAGCCTCCTCAGGGGGGCGGTCGGTCAGGGGGTGCGCCAGCCGAGGATGTCGCGGGGGTCGAAGTGGCGTGCGAGGACGTCGGCGAGGTGGCGGACGGGGGCCGGGACGTAGCGGGCGTAGGCGTCGGCGTTCTTCGGGCCGATGCCGTGCTCGGCCGAGAAGCTGCCGCCGAAGTCGTGCACGACGGTGTCGAAGACGAGGCGGCGGATCGCCGCGACCGTCTCGGGGGCGGCCGCGACGGCGGCGGGCAGCGGCAGGATCAGGTGGAGGCCGCCGTCGCCGTAGTGGCCCAGCTCGACGGGCGTGATCTCGGGCCAGAGCCGGGCCAGGCGCGAGGTCAGCTCGCCGCGCATCGCCGTCAGGGCGCTGCGCGGGGCGGAGATGTCGAAGCTCGTCACCGGATCCATGCGTTCGGTGATGAGCGGGATCGTGTGGCGGATCTCCCACAGCCGGTCCGGCGGCCCGATCACGGCGTCGGCGACGTCGCCCCGGTCGGCGAGCGTCTCGATCGCCGCCTGCAGGATGCGGTCGGCGGAGTCGTCGGCCGAGCCGATCTCCACCAGGACCTTGTCGCCGTCGCCGGGCGGCACCCGGGGCAGCAGGTCGGCGTGGTTCGCCTCCAGCAGGCGCACGGCCGAGGCGGAGACGAGCTCGAACGACGTCAGCCACTCCCCGGCCCGGTGCTCGAACTCGCGCAGCACGGCCGGCAGCCGCTCGGGATCCGGTACGGCGAGCCACGCGGTCGCCACCGCCTGCGGCAGGGCCGCCAGCTCGAAACTGGCCGCGGTGACGACGCCGTACCGTCCCTCGGTGCCGACGAAGAGCTGGGTGACGTCGAGGCCCTCGTTGCGTTTGCGCAGCGGGGCCAGCGTGTCGATCACGGTGAGGTCGTCGTCGGCGGTGACGGCCTGGACGCCGAGGAGGCGGCGCCGTACGTCGCCGTGGCGCAGCACGTTGGACCCGGCCGTGTTCGTCGAGACCATGCCGCCGACCGACGGGCTCGACCCGACCTCGATCGGCAGCCGGAGCCGCGCCGGGGCGAGCCGGGCGTTGATCTCGTCGAGCGTCCAGCCCGCGGACGCGGTGAGCGTGCGGCCGCCGGTGTCCAGGTCGAACCAGTCGCGCATGCGCTCGGTGGACAGCACCGCCTGGGTGCCGTCCGGGTCCGGCAGGCCGCTGCCGACCAGGCCCGAGTTGGCGCCCTGCGGGACGAGGCGCACGCGGTGCTCGCGGCAGATCCGCAGCACCTGGCGGACGTCCTCCACCGTGCGTGGCCGGATGACTGCGGCGGCGCGGCCCTTCATGTTGTTGGGACTTATCTCGTATTTCGACAGATCTTGTGGGGGGAGCAGCACGCCGGGCGGGTCCAGGGCCCCGCGAAGTGCGTGTACCGCGTCGGCGACGACCATGTGCTCACTGTCTCACCGGTGCCAGGATTGACGGATACCGTCATTAACGGGTCCAATGCCCGGATGGCTAAGGATCCAACCCTTCAGCAGTTGCGGGTCTTCCAGGCCGTGGCGACCGAGTTGCACTTCGGGCGGGCCGCCGCCCGGCTGCACACCACCCAGCCGCCGCTCACCCGCCACATTCAGGCGCTGGAGGAGGCCCTCGGCGTCCGGTTGCTCAGCCGGAACTCGCGCAACATGAAGCTGACCCCGGCGGGGGAGGCGTTTCTGGCCGAGATCGACATCGTGGTCGCCCGGCTGGAGCGGGCGAAGGAACTGGCGAAGGCGACCGCGGGCGGCGTGCGCGGGCGGCTCGCCCTCGGGTACGTGGAGCCGCTCGCCGTCGAGTTGCTGCATCGGGTGCTCGGCCAGTTCGCGCTGCTGCACGCGCGGCTGGAGCTGGACCTGTTCCAAATGGACACGCGGGACCAGATCGAGGCGCTGCACAACGGCGACATCGACTGCGGCCTGCTGCGCGCCCCCGCGAACGTCGATCCCTGGCTCGACTTCGAGCATGTGTGCACGGACGTGTTCGTCGCCGCCCTGCCCATCCGCCATCGGCTCGCGGGCGAGCGGGAGATCGACCTCGCCGAGCTGGCGGCCGAGCCGTTCATCGCGTACGAGGGCAAGATCGGGCAGGGGATGATCAACGCGATGCTCAGCGGCTGCGCGACGGCGGGGTTCACGCCCGCGGTGCAGCGCCTGGTGCAGAGCACGCTGATGGTGCTCGCCCTGGTCGCCTCCGGCGAGGGCGTGGCCCTGGTGTCGAGCGAGATCGCCAAACTCCCGCGCGACGGCGTCGCGTTCGTACGGCTGCGCGGCAACCCGGCCAGGTCGAGCATCCTGATGGCCTCCCGGCGCGGCGAGCGCAACACCGCCCGCGACGACCTGGCCCACCTGCTGCGCCGCTTGGCATCCCCCGCCGACCGTTGACCAGATCGATAGCCTTCCGGGCATCGAACCCCGGCATTCCCGCATTCTTCACGCTCTAGCCCTCGGCTACTGTCACGACAAGCCCGAAATAACGGCACTAAGCGACAGGCCAGACCACCTCTCATCGGGCTCATCGGGGTACCTGACGACGCCGTCCAACCAAGATCCACTGAGTACGTACTGCTCGCGATTCCCCGGCTCAGACGCGGCCGGCGAGACGAGCCGGGCGGGAGGAAACGATGAAGGGCACCGAGAAGATCCGCACCGCGATGACCTCGATGAGGCTGCTGGCCCTGTCCTGCGCGGTCATGGTGGCCGCCGCCTGCGGCTCCGGCGGCGGCTCCGGCGGCTCGGCGCAGGGCATCGACGTCGGCGCGCTCGTCCCGCTGTCCGGCGGCGGCGCGGTGTACGGCCCCGACATCGAGGCCGCACTGAAGATCGCCGTCGAGGAGATCAACGAGAACCCGCCGATGGGCCGTCCGTTCCTGCTGCACGTGGCGGACTCCCAGACCGACCCGGACGCCGCGACGCGCGCCGTACAGAAGCTGATCAACGTCAACCGGTCCGCCGCGATCATGGGCGTGTGGTCGAGCGCGGAGACCCTCGCGATCGCCCCCATGGTGATCCAGAGCGGCACCCTGCTCACCACGGCCGCCGGAGCCGCCGGCGTCACCGACCTGCAGGACCAAGACCTGGTCTGGCGCTTCTACCCGCCGGGCAAGTACACCGGCGCCGCGATCGCCCAGGCCGTCCGCGAGCAGGGCTGGCGCACGGTCGTGACGATGTCGCGCAACGACCCGAGCGGCCTGACCATCATCAAAAGCTTCCGCGAGGCGTTCGAGAAGTCCGGCGGCAAGGTCGTCGACGCGATCACCTACCCGGCCGGCCAGAGCTCCTACACCGGCGAGGTACGGCGCGCGATCGACCGCAAGGCCGACGTCATCGTCAACGTCGGCTACACCCCCGAGCTCTCCGCGATGCTGAAGGACGCCCGCAACTCGCCGGACAAGGGCACCTGGCTGTCGGTCGGCTGGTCGGTCAACCAGGGCCTGTTCGACGCGGTCGGCGCCGACGTCGCCGAGGGCCTCTACTCGGTCGACGCCGCCCCCAACGTCGAGACCCCCGCGTTCGAGCGCCTGCGCACGACGTTCAAGGGCACCACCGGCAGGACGCTGCTCGCCAGCGACACCTTCGCCTTCTACGCCTATGACTCGGCGATCAGCGTCGCGCTCGCGATGACGGCGTGCAACTGCACCAAGGGCGCCGAGCTCACCGCGGCGATGGCGAAGGTCACCACGGCCCCCGGCACGCGGGTCGGCAGCTACGCCGACGGCGTCGCGGCGCTGCGCGGCGGCGGCGACATCGACTACCAGGGCGCCTCCAGCGACCTGGAGTTCGACGCCAAGGGCGACCAGCTCTCCGGCTACGGCATCTATCAGGTCAAGGGCGGCGAGATCGCGCTGGTCAAGAAGTTCGAGTTGCCCTGACCGCGTAGCGGCCCGCCCTCGCCCGCTCCTTCCAGGGAGGTCCCTGCCTTGCTCCAAGCACTGCTCAACGGCGTCACCGACGGCCTGCTGATCGGCCTGACGGCGCTGGGCATCTCGCTCGTCTACGCCGTACAGCGCTTCCCCAACGTCAGCCAGGGCGGCCTGGTCGCCGCCGGCGCGTACGCCACCTACGCCTTCGGCGCGGTCACCGGCGTCTGGTACGTCGCCGTCGCCGCCGGACTGATCACCTCGTTCGTCCTCGGGATGCTCGCCTACCTCGTCGTGGTGCGGCCGTTCCGGGCCGCGCCCCTGATGACGCTGCTCATCGTGACCGTCGGGCTGGAGTTCGTGCTCGACTACACGATCGCCTTCATCTGGGGGAACTCGCTGCGCACCTTCTCCTCCGGCGTCACCGGCGAGTTCACCGTCGCCGGCCTGCACCTGAGCAGGGCCGCCGCGTACACGAGCCTGGTCGCCCTCGCCACGGTGGCCGTCATCGCCGTCGTCATCGGCCGCACCCGGCTCGGCCGCGAGATGCGGGCGTTGTCCGACGACCGGTCGCTGGCGCGCGTCGCCCGCGTCTCGGAGAACCGCGTGCTCGCGCTCACCTGGGGGCTCGCCGGGCTGGCCGCCGCGATCGCCGGGATCTGCTACGGCGTCAAGGCGCAGCTCACGCCGCTGATGGGCTGGAACCTGCTGCTGCCGTCGTTCGCGGCGGCCATTCTCGGGGGCCTCGGGGGCTCCGGGAACTTCGCCGGGGCGATGCTCGGCGGCGTGCTCGTCGGCGTCGGCATGGAGGTCTTCACCCTGGCGTTCCCGGCGGTCTACCGCCCCGCCTTCGCCTTCGTGGTGATCACCCTCCTGCTGCTCGTCCGGCCGCAGGGCCTGCTCGGCAGGGCGGTGCGCGTATGACCACCTACCTGCCCGCGATCGCCACGATCGCCCTGCTGTACGGCGCGCTCGGCCTGTCGCTCAACCTCCAGGTCGGCCGCACCGGCGTGATCAACTTCGGGCATGTGGCGTTCTTCGGCGTCGGCGCGTACGGCACCGCCCTGCTGACCGTCAACGGCGTGAGCCTGGCCCTGGCGATCCCGCTCGCCGCCGTGCTCGGCGGCCTGGCCGCGCTGCCGCTCGGCTGGGTGGCGGCCAGGCTCACCTCGCACTACCTGGCGATCGTCACGATCGCGTTCGCCGAGGCGCTGCGGGTGCTGCTGCAGAACCTGGAGGTCACCGGCGGGCCGAGCGGCATCGTGGGCGTGCCCCGGCCGTTCGGCGAACTGGAGCCGGACGCGTTCTCGGCCGTGTGGGTGGTGCTCGCGGCGTGCCTGCTCGTCCTGACGTACGCGCTGGTACGGGTCGCCACCGGCGGGCTGCTCGGCCTCAACCTCGCGGCGATCCGGGAGGACGAGCCCGCCTCGGCCATGCTCGGGCGCGGCGTCGCCGCGTACAAGACGCTCGTGCTCGTCTGGGGGTCGGTGCTCGCCGCCCTCGCCGGGGCGTTCTACGCGCACTGGATCGGGTTCGTCACCGCCGAGCAGTTCGACCCCCGGGTGACGTTCTACATCTGGGCCGGGATCATCATCGGCGGGGCGAGCCACGCCGGCGCCTGGCTCGGCGCCGCCGCGATCGCCGCCGTCTTCGAGGCCACCCGATTCCTCGGCGACTTCGGGATCACCGTGTTCACCGAGACGCAGCTCGCCTCGCTGCGCTGGATCGTCATCGGGCTCATCCTCATCGTCACGATGCGGGTGCGCCCGGAGGGCCTGCTGCCGCTGCGGCCCCGACACCGCCTGCGGGCGGACGCGAAAAGCCGGACACCGGATCCCGTCGTCAAGGGGGTGCCGATCAGCGATGCTTGAGGCACGCAACATCTCCGTCGGCTTCGGCGGCCTCCACGTGCTCCGCGACGTCACGCTGACGCTCCCGCCGGGCCGCCTCACCGGCGTCATCGGCCCCAACGGGGCGGGCAAAAGCACCCTGTTCGACTGCGTCACCGGCTTCGTCCGCCGCGACTGCGGCACCGTCCTCGTCGACGGGCGCGAGGTGCCGAGAATCACCCCGCACGGGGCGGCACGCGCCGGAATCGCCCGGACCTTCCAGACGCCGCGCATGTTCAACCGGCTCACGACCCTGGAGAACCTGGTCGTCGCCGGCTCCCACCCGTCCGCGCCGCGCTCGCTGGCGCTGGCGTTCCGGCGGCGCGCGCACGCCGCGGAGACCCGGGAACTGATCGCGAGGGCCGTCGAGACGGCCGAGTTCATGGGGCTCGCCCCGGTGCTCGACCAGCGCTCCGACGCCCTGTCCGGCGGGCAGCGCAAACTCCTGGAGATCGGCCGGGCGCTCATGCGCGACCCCCGCGTGCTGCTGCTCGACGAGCCCATGGCGGGCGTGCACCCGGCCCTCACCAGGACGATCGCGGCCAGGATGCGGGACATCGCCGACCGCGGCGTCGCCGTCGGCGTCATCGAGCACAACATGGAGTTCGTCATGAACAACTGCGACCACGTGTACGTGCTGGCCCAGGGCCGCGAGCTCGTGCACGGCGAGCCCGCCGAGGTCAGGCGGGACCCCCGCGTCCTCGCGGCCTACCTGGGAGGAGACGCGTGACCGCGCTGGAGATGGCCGGCGTCGTCGCCGGCTACGGCGACGCCCGCGTGCTCGACGGCGTGTCGCTGTCGGTCGCCGACGGCGAGATGGTCTGCCTCATCGGCCCGAACGGCGCCGGGAAGTCGACCTGCCTCAAGGTCGTCATGGGCCTGCTGCCCTGGACCGGCGGCGAGGTACGGCTCGGCGGCGTCCCCGTGCCCTCCGGCGGCGCCCCGGACGGCGGCCGGGCCGCGCTCGGCTACGTCCCCCAGGTGCGCAACACCTTCCCGAGCCTGTCCGTACGGGAGAACCTCCTGGTCATGACGCCCCGGCAGTGGTCGCGGGCGACGGCCGAGCGGCGCGTCGGCGAACTGCTCGGCGACTTCCCGCAGCTCGCCGAGATGTCCGGCCGGTCGGCCGCGCTGCTGTCCGGTGGCGAACGCCAGTTGCTCGCGCTCGCGATGGCCCTGGTGCGCCGCCCGGCCGTACTGCTGCTCGACGAGCCGTCGGCGGCGCTGTCGCCGCTGGCGGCGAACCAGGTGTTCGAGATCGTCGCGAGGCTGAAGGAGGGCGGCATCGGCGTGCTCGTCGTCGAGCAGAACGCCCGGCTCGCCCTCGCCGTCTCCGACCGCTGCTACGTCCTGGAGGCCGGGCGGGTCGCGCTCGAAGGCCCCGCCTCGCGGCTGCTCGACGACCCCCGGCTGGGCGCGCTCTACCTGGGCGGCGACCTGCCCCACGACCACGGACCATCGGAATATCTCGAAGGGGGCCCGGCCGAAGGCGACGCGCGGCGGGCATCCGCTGCGGCCACGCGTCCCGGTTCGGCTGGAGAATCATGAACGTCACCTACCTGATCGACGCCACCGTGATCGACGGGACGGGGCGGGATCCCGTCCCCGGCTCGTGGATCCGCGTCGCCGACGGGGTCATCACCGGGGTCGGTACCGGAGCCGTCGTGCCCGGCGACGCGCACGTCATCGACTGCGCCGGCCGCACCGTCATGCCCGGTTTGATCGACGCCCACGGCCACATGGCCGCCGTAGACTACCTCGACCGGCTGCTGGACGGCCCGCGGGCCCGGTTCGCGGCGGCCGTGTTCCGGCAGATCGAGTCCACCCTCGGGCACGGCTACACGACCATCCGCGACGCCGGATACACCGACGCCGGTTTCCGGATCGCGATCGAGGACGGCCTGGCGCCGGGGCCCCGGCTGCTGGTCTCCAACGGTCCGCTCAGCCAGACCGGCGGGCACTCGGACCTGCGCCGGGGGCACGTGCGGGAGCCGGCCGTGATGTTCGACGGGCTGGTGTGGACGGGCGTCGTCGCCGACGGCGTCGACCGGGTCCGCTGGGCGGCGCGGGAGGTGCTGCGCGCCGGGGCCGACCAGATCAAGGTGATGGCGAGCGGCGGCTGCGCCTCGCACGGCGACGACGTGACCGACACCCAGTTCACCCGCGAGGAGCTCGCCGCGATCGTGTACGAGGCGCGGGCGCGAGGCCGGCACGTGCTCGCCCACGCGTACAACCCGGACGCGATCGCCAACGCCGTCGAGGCGGGAGTGCGGTCGATCGAGCACGGAAACCTGCTCGACGAGGAGTCCGCGGCGCTGATGGCCGCCCGGGGGACCTTCCTGGTGCCGACGATCGCCACGTTCGAGCTGCTGTCCCGCGACGGCCTCGACATGGGCATGACCCCCGTCCAGGTCGGGCAGATCGACACGGTGCTCGCCTCGGCGTACACGTCGCTGCGCATCGCGATGGACGCCGGGGTCCGCATCGGCTGCGGCTCCGACGTGCTCGGACGGCACCAGCCGCACCGCGCCCTGGCCCTGGAGCTCCAGGCGCGGGTGATGGGGCCGCTCGCCGCCATCCGCGCCGCCACGGCCGTCAACGCCCGGCTCATCGGCCGCGGCGACGACCTCGGCCAGGTCCGGGAGGGGTACGTGGCCGACCTGCTCGTCGTGGACGGCTCGCCCGCCGAGGACCTCGGCGTGCTCCAGGACGAGCGGGCCGTACACGCGGTCCTGCAGTCCGGCCGCATCACCGTCGACCGACGCCCGGAGGGCCCCGGCGTGGGCGTACTCACAAGGAGGACTGCCTAGATGGACAGGAACGACGTCGCGTGGGCGGGCTACTGGACAGCCGCGATCACGCCCTTCACCGCCGCGGGCGAGCTGGACGAGGACGCGCTGCGGGCCGTCATCGACCGCGCGGTCGAGCAGGGGGTGCACGGCGTCTGCGTGAACGGCAGCACGGGCGAGTGGTTCAGCCAGACCCTCGACGAGCGCCGCAGGGTGGCCGAGATCGCCGTGCAGACCGTCGCCGGGCGCGTCCCCACCGTGGTCGGCGTCACCTGCTCGCGCGTCGACGACGCCGCCGCCCTCGCCGAGCACGCCGCCCGCATCGGCGCGACCTCGGTGATGGCCGCCCCGCCGCCGCTGGCCCGCCCCACCTTCCGGGAACTGGAGAGCTACTACCGGGAGGTGTTCGGCGCGGCGGACCTTCCCGCGTGGCTGTACAACTTCCCGCAGGACAACGGGCACCACATCGACCTGGCGGAGATCGTCCGCCTCGCCGAGATCCCCACGGTGGTCGCGGTCAAGCAGAGCGTGCCGAGCATGTGGGAGTTCATCCAGACCATCGAGGCCGTCGGCGGCACCCTGCGCGTCTTCGGCAACATGCTCAACCGCGTCGGCGTCGCCCTGATCACCAGCGGCTTCGGCGGCGACGGCCACTTCGGCAGCGGCATGCTGCTCGGCGCCGACATGCCCGGCTTCTTCGAAGCGGTCTGGAAGGGCGACCTCGACCGCGCGCACGCGATCGCGCGCCGTTTCGAGAAGCTCATGGACGGCCTCGCCGGGGACCGCCACGACGGCTACAACTGGGCCTTCGGCGGCATGCAGGCCACCCTGAAGGCGGCCATGAACGCCCTCGGCGAGCGCGGCGGCTTCCCGCGCAAGCCGAAGCTGCCCGTGGACGACCCCTCGGCCCTGGCGCACATCCGCCGGATTCTGCAGGAAGCGGGCCTCGAGTGCGCCGGGGCGGGCGCGGCCTGACCGCCCGTGGGGCCGGTCGCGGGAGTGAAGTCTGCGTGAACAGTGCGTGCGCTCCCGTGGGTCCGGCGGAACAGGCGGTTACCGTCGGATGGGGCCGTGCCTGGGGAAGCGCCCCGCGCGGCTTCGGCCCAGGGCGAAGGGGCGAGCGTTGTCGAGTTCTCACCTGCCTGACCCGGGTGAGTCGGCGCGGATAGGTGACTACCGGCTGATCAGGGTGCTGGGCGAGGGCGGCCAGGGAATGGTCTATCTCGCCCGGGCGCCCGACGGCCGTGACGTCGCCGTCAAGGTGCTGCACGCCCAGTTGACCGGCGACGCGGACGCCCGCCGCCGCTTCCTGCGCGAGTCCGAGGTGGTGCGCCGGGTGGCCCCGTTCTGTACGGCGCGGGTGCTGGACGTGGGCATGTACGGCGAGCGGCCCTACATCGTCAGCGAGTACGTGCCCGGCGTGTCGCTCGACCGCGTCGTGCGGCAGCAGGGCCCGCGCACCGGCGGGGCGCTGGAGCGCCTGGCGGTGGCGACGGCGAGCGCCCTCGCCGCGATCCACCGCGCCGGTGTGGTGCACCGCGACTTCAAGCCGAGCAACGTGATCCTCGGGCCCGAAGGACCCGTGGTGATCGACTTCGGCCTGTCCCGCTCGCTCGATCACAGCGGCACCCTGACCGGCCGGGTCGGCACGCCCGCGTACATGGCCCCGGAGCAGTTCACCGGCGTCGGCGGCCAGCCCGCCGACGTCTTCGCCTGGGCGGGCACGATGATCTTCGCCGCCACCGGCCACCGCGCCTTCCGCGCCGAGACCGTCCCGGCCCTGCTGCACGCCATCGTGCACCGGGAGCCCGACCTCACCGGCGTCCCCGCCGAGATCCTCGCCGTGGTGTCCGCCTGCCTGGCCAAGGACCCGGCCGTCCGCCCCACCGCCGCCGAACTCCTCGTCACCCTCACCGGCGACGCCGTCCACCTCCCGCCGGTCGCCCTCCCACCCGTCCACCTGCCGGCCCAGCCGCACCCCGCCCCCGTGCCGCCGGGACCCGTGCCGCCGGAAGAGCACGGATCACCCGCGTCGCGGGACGAGACGGCTCCGCTGGCTTCCCCCGTACGCCGCAGGATCGCGGGGCGCGCGGTCGCCGCGATCGGGGTGGCCCTGGTCGCGGCGGTGGCGCTGGCCGTCCCCCTGTGGCCGCGGAACGAGCCCGCGGGGCCGGGGGTGGGCACCTTCGTCAGGTCCAGCGGCACGCCGGACCCGGTTCCGTTCGGCTCCCTCGTGTACCCGCCGCTCACCGAGCACGGCAACGACGTGCGTTCCGTGGCGCTCGGCCGGCTCGACGGCACGCCCATCGCGGTCACCGGCTCCGACGACGAGACCGCCCGCGTGTGGGACCTCCGGGCGGGACGGCAGCTCGGGCGCCCGCTCACCGGACACACGGCGTGGGTGCGGTCGGTGGCCTTCGGCGAGGTCGACGGGGAACCGGTCGTCGTGACCGTGAGCGACGACGACAGCCTCCGCGTCTGGAACCCCCGTACGGGTGAACAGGACGGCGCCCCCCTCACCGGGCACGACGCGGACGTCAAAGGCGTCGCGCTCGGCCGGCTCGACGGTACGCCGATCGCCGTCACCGCCGGCGCCGACGGCACCGCGCGCGTGTGGGACCTGCGCACCCGCAGGCAGATCGGGGACCCCTTCACCGGACACCGGGGCCGCGTGTGGGCGGTGGCCGTCGGCGAACTGAACGGCGTCCCGGTCGCCGTGACCACCGGCGACGACGGGACCGCGCGGGTGTGGGACCTGCGCACCCGCAGGCAGATCGGTGACCCGCTCACCGGCCATGACGGCTGGGTGCGTTCGGTCGCGCTCGGCCGGATCGACGGCAGGGCCGTCGCGGTCACCGGCGGCGAGGACCGCACGGTCCGGGTGTGGGACCTGGCCACGGGGCGGCAACGCGGCGAACCGCTCCGCGGGCACCCCGGCCCGGTGTGGTCGGTGGCGGTCGGCGACGACGGCGGCGTGCCGATCGCGGTCAGCGGCGGCGAGGGCGCCGCCGTCCGGGTGTGGGACCTGCGTACCGGCGAGCGGCTCGGCCCGCCGCTGTCCGGTCACGGCGACCACGTGTGGGCGGTCGCGACCGGCGAACTGGACGGAACGCCGGTCGCCGTCACCGGCAGCCGGGACGAGACCGTGCGGGTGTGGAGCCTGGCGACCGTGCCGCCTTCGCCGTCCTCATCGCGCTCATGACGTGTGGCGGGGGTCGCGGGAGCGTTTTGACCGGATAACGGTTGGAGAACGGTAGTCGTCAGAACCGTGGGTGGACGTTAACCATGGGGGTGTGGCGGCATCCCTGAGCGTGGCCCGGGACCCTAGAGCGCTCTACGTCGAGCGAGCCATCGCGCAGTTGCGTGAATGGCCCGGCGTGGCGTTGGCGTACGTCGGCGAGAACGAGGTGATGTTCGCCGCGAACGGCACCCCGGTCGTGCGGCTGGTGGACGACGGCCTCTGCATGGTCCACCTCACTCAGCCCGTGATCGAGCGCCTTTCGCATTTCCTGCTCGACTCGGGCTTGCTCGCCTCCCTCACCGACGCCGGCTGGGTGACGATGCGGGTGGAGACCACCACCGACCTGGACCTCCTGCTCGCGCTCGTCAGCCTCGCGATCAAGATGAACGGCTGACGCCGACCTCGGCGACCGTACCGGCATAGGCGCCGGCCCGGCGCGGAACGGGCGTGACGGCGCGTTGCCACCGGGAGCCGCCCGGATGCGGCGATCGGCGATGTCTTCGGCTCGGACGCGGGAGCGGATCCGCGCGGGACGTTTCAGCCCGGAGACAGGGGTACTCATCTCCTGCTCGAAGGGAGAACACACATGGGAACCACCCGGACGATGCCGGAGACGATGGGCGAGAACGACGTCATCGACCTCCTCCAGCGCCAGCACGCCCTGATCAGGGACATGTTCGACGAGGTGGAGAGGAGCTCGGGGGACGAGCGCCGCGAGGCCTTCCAGCGGCTGGTACGGCTGCTCGCCGTCCACGAGACGGCCGAGGAGGAGATCGTCCACCCGTACGCCCGGCGTGTCCTGCCCGGCGGCGTCGAGGTGGTGGACGACCGGCTGGAGGAGGAGAACAAGGCCAAGGAGCTGCTCCAGCACATGGACCAGGCCGGCGTCGACGACCCGAACTTCATGGCCAACCTGGAGCGGCTGCGCTTCGACGTGATGGAGCACGCGCGGGCCGAGGAGCGCTACGAGTTCCTCCAGCTGCGCGCCCGGACCAGCGAGGCCGAGCGGCGCTCGATGGCCGCCGGGGTCAAGGCCGCCGAGGCGATGGCGCCGACCCATCCGCACCCGGGCGTGGAATCGGCCACCAAGAACGTCCTGCTGGGCACGCCCGCCGCGATGATGGACCGGATCCGCGACGTCATCCGCAAGGCCATGGGCAAGCAGGCCTGACGCCCGCGCGGGCGGCTCGCCGGACGCGACGCCGCCCATGACCCGGTACGGCTCGCGCCCGGCGGGAGGGGGCGCGAGCCGTACCGTTGCGCTGTCTTGCCCTTGCCATGCCCATGCCCTGCCCCTTGCCCTGCCCATGCCCCGCCGTGCCGTGCCGTGGATTCCACGCCGCGATCGACCGGCATGGGTGTCGATGCGTCGGCAGCGGGCAGGGACGCAGCTAGGCGGAGAAACCCTTCCCGTCGACATCACCAAGGGGGTGTTATCGATGGCTCGTTCCGGTGGCCCTACCGGCGGCACGTCGATGAGACAGCATCCCGACATCGTCGAGATGCGGGAACGGTACGACCTCGCGGCATCGCAGCCAACCATGCAGGTGGCCGAGGGCCTGACCCTGCTCAGCGGCCTCTATCTGGCGCTCTCGCCATGGATCGTCGGATTCACCGACCGGCAGGGGATCACCATCAACAACCTGGTGACTGGTCTCGTCGTCGCGGCGCTCGCCCTCGGCTTCCACTCGGCCTTCGGCCGTACGCACGGGCTTGCCTGGGTGCTGCCCGTCCTGGGAATCTGGACGATCATCGCGCCCTGGGTGATCCGGGGCGACCAGTCCACCACGGGCTCGATCTGGAGCAACGTGGTGGTCGGCGTCCTCATCACCCTCCTGGGACTGGCGGCGCTGGCGGCCGTACGGAGCCCGAGGAGATAGCGCGAGGTTGTATGTCCCGTTCAGTCCGGCCCGGAGGGTTTCGCGGGCCGGACTGAACGATGTCCGCGCCGGATGAGGCCGGATGAGGCCGGATGAGGGCGAAGGCTTTCCGAGCGTTCACCGAATGGTTCCGCTGTGGTCACCCGCAGGGGTGGGGGTGATTGGCCAAGATCGGGGGGACCGCACGCGAGGAGGAGCCGATGGCGAACGGGGCCGGCCGCTACCCCACCACAGTGCCGTACCGCGCGGGAGAGGACGGCTATCACACCTTCCGCATCCCCGCCGGAGTCGTGACCCGAGCGGGCACCGTGCTCGCCTTCGCCGAGGGGCGGCACGACTCGGCCCGCGATCACGGCCACATCGACGTGGTGCTCAAACGCTCCACCGACGGGGGGCTCACCTGGGAGAAAACGCAGGTGGTGACCCGGGCCTCCGGCGACGGTACGGCGGGGAACCCGGCGCCGGTCGTGACGTCGGACGGGCAGATCGTCCTGGTCACCACGCACAACGCGGCCTCAGCGACGGAGGCCGCGATCCGCCGGGGGCAGGTGCCGGCGTCGGCGGGGCGGCGCGTGTACGTGCAGTTCAGCGACGACGACGGGGTCACCTGGTCGAAACCCCGGGAGATCACCTCGCAGGTCAAGCGGCCGGAATGGCGGTGGTACGCCACCGCGCCCGGCCATGCCGTACAGGTGCGGCGCGGCCCGCACGCGGGGCGCATCGTGGTGCCCGGCAACCACTCGATCCCGCCGAAGGGCGGCGACGACGGCACCGAGGGCAAATACAACGGCGGCCACAGCCTGCTGAGCGACGACGGCGGCGAGACGTGGCGCATCGGGTACGTCGACGACAATCCGAACGATTACGTCAACGCCAACGAGACCACCGCGGCCGAACTGCCCGACGGCCGGATCTACTTCAACACGCGTACCGACTCCACCGCGCCGGGCACCCGCGCCGACGCCTACTCCGCCGACGGCGGCGAGACGATCAAACCGCCGTTCCGCCCGCAGGCCGGGCTGGTCGGCCCCGTGGTGGAGGGCAGCGTGCTGCAGTGGGACGATCCGGAGGTCCTGCTGTACTCCGGCCCCGCCGACCCCGCCGCCCGCGCGCTGATGACGATCCGCGCCAGCCTCGACGGCGGCGTCACCTGGACGCCCGTGCACACCGTCTCCGGCCTGCCCGCCGCCTACTCCGACCTGCTCCCCCTTGACGCCGCCACCGTCGGCCTGCTCTTCGAAACCGGAGACTTCGGCCCCTACGAAACGATCACCTTCCGCCGCGTCCCCATCGCCGACCTCGTCCCGTCCGGCTGAGCGGTTCCCCCGTTCGGCCCTGGCGTGTAGCGCCTGGTGGCAGGGGTAGGCGGCTGGCGAAGGGCTGAAATGTCGGCTTTGGTCGGGTCTGCCTCCCGGTTCGGGGGACGGCTGCAGGTGAGGAGACGGGCATGACGAAACAACCGCATGAGAGGCCGGTCGAGCGCGGCGGCGAGGAGGCCGCGGGCACGCCGCCGACCTCCACCGAGGAGGAGGCGTCCCGGCGTCCCGCCGGTGCCACCCCGGGAGCCACTCCCAGGTCGGACGCGGGCGAGAGCCGGTTGATGGACGAACACGCCTTCAATCGCCAGAAGGAATTGAACCCCGACGACTTCGAGTGACCTGATCGATGTGGCCGCGCGATCGGTGTGGCCGCGCGACGTGGGGACAGGTGCCGTGGGGACAGGTGACGACCGGCCCGGATGACCGCCGCATCCGGGCCGGTTGGTCGTTTAGGCGCCGACCCTGCCGGGCGGCCCGGCACCGGCGTTATGGCCACGGAGTTTTCCCTGATGCGGGGCGGGAACCAGCTGCAAATGGGACATATGGCGCAGAGGGTGCGGGAAGCGTCGGCCGATGCTCGCCCGATCCGCATATCCATGGTGTGCGGACCCGGCGGGCCCGAACTCGACGGGGTCGGAGACTACGTCGAGCGGCTCGTCCAGGCGCTGGGCGGCGTGGGGGTGGAGGCCACGACCGTGCCGATGCGCCCCGGCGGCGGGCCGCCCGCGTCGCGATGGCTGTCCGCCACACTCCGGGCGGCGCTGGACGTCCGGCGGATGCGACCGGATCTGGTGCACGTGCACTTCGCGCCGTCAGCATTCCGGTTCTCGGCAATGCCGGGTCTCCTGCCGCTGCTGCTGCCCTCACCTGTGCCGCTCGTGGTCACATTGCACGAGTACGGATGGTGGTCGGCACCTTCCTGGATCCCGGACGCGCTGTGGCGGCGGCTGGAGCGTGCGGGGACATGGGATCGGGAGACGGGACGGCTGGTCCCGTCGGGCAGCGCGGTCATCGTCACCAACCCGGAGCACGCGCGGCAGGTCGAAACCCGCATGCGCCGACACGCGTACGAGGTGCCGCTGGCACCCAATGTGACCGACCACGGCCGTTCCCCGAAACAGCGGCGAATCCTCCGGGAACGCCTCGGGGTCGCCCCCGACGACCTTCTGCTGGCCTTCTTCGGCTTCGTCCACCCCGTCAAGGGGGTCCGTTACCTCCTGGAGGCACTGGCCAAGCTACGCGTCACCCGCCCGGGCACGCGTCTGCTCGTGATCGGCGGCTTCACCTCCCAGGCCCTCCCGGAGCCGCAGGCACGCGCCTTCCGCGCCGAACTCGACGATCTCGCCATCCGGTACGGCGTAGCCGACGCGGTGACCTTCACCGGTTACCTCCCCGCCCCGGCCGCCTCCCGGATGCTGCACGCCGCCGACCTAGCCGTCCTGCCCTACACCGCCGGCGTCACCGCCAAGAGCGGCGCCCTGCTCACCACCCTCGCTCACGGCCTCCCCACCGCGATCACCACCCCGGACGCCCCCGACCACCGCACCATCCCCGACGGCCCCGACCGCTCCGGCTGCACCGATCGCCCTGACGGCCCAGACCGCCCCGACCGCCCTGACTGCGTGGCCACCATCCCCGCCCGCCGCGACGCCGAAGCCATCGCCCGCACGGTCGAGCGACTCGCCGCCGACCCCGCCCTCCGCCACCGCATGGCCGCCGCCGGTCGCGCCTTGGCCGCCCGCCACTCCTGGTCACGCGTGGCCGCCGCCCACCGCGCCCTCTACGACCGCCTGATCGGCCGCACGCCGGGGCGGACCGGGCGGTCGGCGTGAGGTCCGCGTCGTACCGAGACATCCTTATCGTCGATCTTCTTGGCGGGATCGGCGATCTGATCATGGTGTTGCCCGTGGTGCACGGACTGGCCCGCAACAATCCGGGCGCTCGGATCCGGGTACTCACCCACGAGCCGGGGGCCGAACTCGTCCGCGGCGACCCCGCCGTGACCGAGATCCGCACCCCGCCGCACGGCCGCCCCGGAGCAGAGCGCGAGGCTGTGGCGCTGGCGCTCGCCGAGCGGCGCCCTGACCTGGCCATCACCACAACCCGGTACGACGGCATCCCGGACCTGCTCAACGCCTCGGGCGCCCGGTGCGTCACCGACTTGTGGCGCAATCCGCCCCCCGATGAACTCGTCGGGACCCGCTATCTGCGCATTCTCCACGCTGAGGGCCTCATCGCCCCCGGCGATCTCACCACCCGCCCCCGGCTGCACCTGCATCCGGCAGAACTGGCCCGCGCCCGTCGCCGGCTCGCCCCCCACCTCGCGACTCGCACCACCCGCCCCCCGATCGTCCTCATCCCGCAGGCCGGAATGCCCGTCAAGCACTGGCCGCTCTCCCGCTGGCGGCTGCTCGCCCAGACCTTGTCCCGCCTGGGCCACCTCCTGCTGGCCACCGACCCCGTCCCCGGCGCACCGGTCACCCCGCTACCGCGCGGCACACTCCGCCAACTCGCCGCCCTCCTGGCCGCCATAGGAGAAATATCCGGAATTGCCGTTGGCGGCGATACCGGCCCCCTACGCCTCGCCGCCGCCGTGGGCGTCCCCACAATCGGCCTCTTCGGCCCCACCTCCGCCCTCCGCTACGGCATCGCCGACTCCACCGGCACCGACCTGCAGGGCCTCCCGGACTGCCCACACCGCCGCCCCACCGCGATCACCGAACAACCCTGCTGGTGGAGCGCCCAATGCCCGCTCTCCCCAACCGCCCCCGCCTGCATGATCGACATCCCGGTCCACCACGTGACCCGCGCCGTCCTCCGGCTCGCGGACTCCGGCGAGGTGTAAAGGGCGGTCAGCCGGAGTCGGCGTCGAAGTGGAGTTCTGAGGTGATGCGGTAGCGGTCGCCCCGGTAGATGGAGCGGGTGAACTCGACGATGCGGCCGGTCGCGTCGCGCGTGGTGCGCTCGATGAGGAGGGCGGGGGCGTGCAGCGGGACGTGCAGGAGGTCGGACTCGGTCTCGTCGGTGACGGTGGGCTCGATCGTCTGCACGGCGGTGCGTACGTCGACGGCGAAGCGGGCGCGCAGCAGGTGGTAGAAGGAGCCGGACTCCATGTCGGCGGGGGCCAGGTCGGTGACGAGGGCGTGGGGGAGGTGGATACGCTCGATGGCCATGGGCTCGTCGTCGACGACGCGGAGCCGTACGACGCGCAGGACGGGGTCGGCGGGGGAGAGCTGGAGGCGGCGGGCGAGGCGGGCGCCGGCCGGCATCGGGCCGAACTCCAGGACCTGGCTGAGCCAGAAGCCCTCGGCCGGGGGGACGTAGAACGAGTTGCGGGTGGTGGCGGACAGGGCCTGGGTGATGCGGTGCGGGCCGGTGAAGGTGCCGCGGCCGTGTTCGCGGACGAGCAGGCCGGAGCGGACGAGGTCGTCGATGGCGGCGCGCAGGGTGGGGCGGGAGACGCCGAGCTCGGCGCACAGGTCGCGTTCGGAGGGGATCGCCTCGCCCGGCTTCTTGTCGGAGACGAGGTCGAGGAGGAAGTCCCGCACGCGATCGCGTTTCAGCCCGGTCCGCAGGTTCGGCGTCACATCCTCGACCTTACCAGCTACTTACCAGTCGGTCGCGGTCCGTCGCCGACGTGGTGGCCAAATTTGGCTGTTTCCGGTTCGTAAAGGGTCTTGACGAGCTTACTGGTTAAGACCACTGTGGAGGACATCGGGGAAGAGACTTACCAATTTCTTACCAGTGGTCCACCGGGAGGGCCCGTGAGACGACGTCACCCTAGGCAGCAGTTCCCCCTCGGTTCCGGTGATGTACGGCGCGGCGTATGGCGGGCCGCCGCCGCGGCGCTGGCGCTGGCCGTCCTGGCCGCCTGCGGCTCCTCGCCGGACGCCTCCGGCCCGTCCGGCACCTCGGGCTCCGGGCAGAGCCCGGCGAAGCTGACCGTCTGGTTCATGAAGGACAGCCTCTCCGACGCGATCGTCCAGCGGTTCCGCACCGACTACGAGCGCGCCCACCCGGGCGTCACGCTCGACATCCAGATCCAGGAGTGGAACGGCATCGGCCAGAAGGTCACCAGCGCCCTGGCCAGCAACGACGCCCCCGACGTGATCGAGGTGGGCAACACCCAGGTCGCCGAGTACGCGGCCAGCGGCGGCGTCAAGGACCTCACCGACAAGGTCGCCGACCTCGGCGGCGCCGACTGGCTCCCCGGCCTCGCCGAACCCGGCAAGATCGACGGCAGGCAGTACGGCATCCCCTGGTACGCGGCGAACCGCGTGGTCATCTACAACAAGGAGCTGTTCGAGAAGGCCGGCGTCACCCCGCCGAAGACCCGCGACGAGTGGCTCGCCGCCACCGCCAAGCTCAACAAGGGCGGCGACCAGGGCATCTACCTGCCCGGCCAGAACTGGTACACGCTGTCCGGCTTCATCTGGGACGAGGGCGGCGACCTCGCCGTCAACGAGGGCGGGCGCTGGAAGGGCGTGCTCGACACCCCGCAGGCCCTGGCCGGGATGGACTTCTACCGCAGGCTCCAGGCCCTCGGCAAGGGCCCCAAGGACTCCGACGAGGCCAACCCGCCGCAGGCCGACGTGTTCGCCAAGGGCGACGTCGCGCAGATCATCGCGACCCCGGGCAACGCCACCGCGATCGTCACAGCCAACCCGGACCTGAAGGACAAGATCGGCTTCTTCCCGATCCCCGGCAAGACCGCCGACAAACCGGGCGCGGTCTTCACCGGCGGCTCGGACCTGATCATCCCGGAGGCGTCGCGGAACCAGGACGCCGCCTACGAGGTGGTCAAGGCGCTCGCCGGGGAGCAGTTCCAGACCGACATGGCCAAGGAGATGAGCTACGTCCCCAACCGCGTCTCCTTCGCCGGCGCCGTCCAGAACAACGAGGGCTTCACCGCCATGGCCGCCGGAGCCGCCGTCGGCCACGCCACCCCCAACTCGCCCAACTGGGCCGCCGTCGAGGCCAGGAACGTCATCAAGGACTACATGACCAAGGCCCTCACCGGCGGCGACCCCGCCGCCGAGGCGCGCAAGGCCTCCGCCACCATCACCGAGATCCTCAACACCGCCTCCTGACAATGACCCGCCTCGCCCCGCCGCGAGAGGCAGGGCGCTCACGGACAGGCGGTTCGATCCCAGAAGGAGCCGTCAAAAGGAGCATCGTGTCCGTCACCTCCCCTCCGGCCAGCCGGCCTCCACGGGCGCGGCGCGGCGACCCCGTGCCGCCCGCCGCCCTGGCGGCCCGCAGACGCCCCCGGCTCGCGGGGGCCTGGCCGTACCTGCTGGTCGCCCCCACCGTGATCGGGGCCTGCTACCTGCTGCTCTACCCGGTGCTGCGCAGCGTGGTGATCTCCTTCCAGCACTTCAGGCTGGGCGAGCTGATCAGGGGCGGCGCCGAGTTCGCGGGGCTGGAGAACTACCGGCAGGTGGTGACGGACGCCGAGTTCTGGGAGGTGGTGCGCCGCACCTTCCTGTGGACGGCGATCAACGTCGTGCTGATCATGGTGATCTCGACGCTGGTCGCGCTCATGATCGAGCGGCTGGGGCGGCGCATGCGGCTGGCCGTGATGCTCGGGCTCGTGCTCACCTGGGCGACGCCGGTCATCGCGGCCACCACCGTCTTCCAGTGGCTGTTCCAATCCCGGTTCGGCGTGGTCAACTGGCTGCTCGTACGGCTCGGCTTCGAGTCCTACCGCGACTACCCCTGGTTCGCCGACGGCGACGCCACCTTCGCCATCCTCGTCATGCTCGTGGTGTGGCAGTCGGTGCCGTTCGCCGCGCTCACCCTGTACGCCGGCCTGACCACCATCCCCGGCGAACTACGCGAATCAGCCCGCATCGACGGCGCCTCGCCCACGCAGGTCTTCCGCGAGGTGACCTTCCCGATCCTGCGCCCGCTGTTCGGCCTGATCACCTCGCTGGAGGTCATCTGGGTCTTCAAGTGCTTCGCCCAGATCTGGGCGGTCAGCCGGGGCGGGCCGGACGGGGCGACCACCACCCTGCCCGTGTACGCCTTCCAGGTCGCCCAATCCCTGCACCGGTACGACCTCGGCTCGGCGATCGCCACGCTCACCGTGCTGATCCTCCTCGTCGTCCTCGTCGCCCACCTGCGGCGCATGTTCGCCTACGAAGGAGAACAGCCGTGACCGTACCGCCCACCAACCTCGGCCCGGCCGCCCGCCTCAACCGCCCGGCGAGCCCCCGCGCGTCCGCCCGCCTCGGCCCGGCGGCCCGCCTGCGCCGGATCGCGCTCAACCTGGCCGCGCTCGTCGTGCTGGCGGTGTCCGTGTTCCCCGTCTACTGGATGGTGATCACCGCATTCAAACCCACCACCGAGATCCAGTCCGAAACGCCCGGCTTCTGGCCGGCCCACCCCACCCTCGACCACTTCGCCACCGCGATGAGCGCCGACGGCTTCCGGCTCTTCTGGCGCAACAGCCTCGCCGTCACCCTGGGCGCGGTGCTGCTCGCGCTCGTCGTGGCGCTGCTGGCCGCGTTCGCCGTGGCCCGGATGCGCTGGCGGGGCAGGCGGGCGTTCATCCTCATGGTGTTCATCGCCCAGATGGCCCCCTGGGAGGCGCTGCTGGTCGCGATGTTCATCATCGCCCGCGACACCGGCATGCTCGACCGGCTGTCGATGCTCACGCTCATCTACTTCATGATCACCCTGCCGTTCACCATCATCACGCTGCGCGGATTCATCGCCGCCATCCCGCCCGAACTCGAAGAGGCGGCCCTGATGGACGGCTGCACCCGCGCCGCGGCGTTCCGGCGCGTGGTGTTCCCGCTGCTCGCGCCGGGGCTCATGGCCACCTCCCTGTTCGGGTTCATCACCGCCTGGAACGAGTTCGCCTTCGCCAACGCGCTCATCATCAAGAGCCAGGACGACCGCACGCTCCCGGTCTGGCTCTCCTCCTTCGGCAACGTCTTCGGCACCGACTGGGGCGCCACGATGGCCGCCGCCACGCTCTTCATGCTCCCGGTGCTGCTCGTCTTCCTCGTCCTGCAACGCCGCGTCACCTCCGGCATGATCGCCGGCGCCGTGAAGGGATAACACGTGATCATTCCTCGGCCACGCCAGTTCGACGTCTCCGCAGGCTCCATCGCGTACCACCCTGACCGCCCCGATTCGGTACGGCTCGCGCCGGACGACCCCGCCCTCGGAGAGGAGGGATACCGGCTACAGGTGTCGCCGTCCGGCATCGAGCTGACCGCGGGAGGCCCGGCCGGGCGGTTCTACGGGCGGCAGACGCTGGGCCAGTTCGGGTCGGCCGTGCCGTACGGGACGATCGTGGACCGCCCCCGCCACGCCTGGCGCGGCGTGCTGCTCGACGTCGCGCGGCACTTCATGCCGAAGTCGTTCGTGCTGCGGCTGATCGACCTGCTCGCCGCGCACAAGCTCAACGTCCTGCACCTGCATCTCACCGACGACCAGGGCTGGCGGCTGGAGATCAAGCGGCACCCCCGGCTCACCGAGGTCGGCGGCAGACGCGGCGGCTACTACACCCGGCAGGACATCCGGGACATCGTCGCGTACGCGGCGGAGCGATTCGTCACGGTCGTCCCCGAGATCGAGATGCCCGGCCACGCCCAGGCCGCCATCGCCGCGTACCCGCACCTCGGCAACCATCCCGAGCGGCGGCTTGAGGTGTGGACGCGGTGGGGGATCAGCGAGCACGTGTACAACCTGGAGGAGTCCACGATCCGGTTCTGCCAGGAGGTGCTCGACGAGGTCGTCGAGCTGTTCCCGAGCCGGTACGTCCACGTCGGCGGCGACGAGTGCCCGCCCGCCGAATGGGCGGCCAGCCCCCGGGCGCGGGAGCGGCTGCGCGAACTCGGCCTCACCGGACCCGAGGCCGCCTGCGGCTGGTTCATCGGCCGCATGGCCGAGCATCTCGCGGCGCACGGCCGCAAGCTCATCTGCTGGGACGAACCCGACCGAGACCCCATTCCGGGCACGGCGGTCATGCTGTGGCGCGAGGAAAGCGAGATCCGCGACGGCGTCGAGGTCGTGCTCACCCCGCACACCCGGACGTTCTTCGACTACTACCCCTCCGACGCCCCCGGCCAGCCCCCGGCCCAGGCGGGCGTGCTCACCCTCGCCGACGCGTACGGCTTCGCCCCCGCGCCGGGCGTGCTCGGCGTCCAATGCCAGCTCTGGACCGAGTACATGCCCACCCCCGAACAGGTGGAGTACATGGCCTTCCCCCGGCTGTGCGCCTTCGCCGAGGTCGCCTGGGGCTCCTCCGGCGACTACGCCGACTTCCTGCGCCGCCTCGACCCCCACCTGGCCCGCCTCGCCGCCCAGGGCGTCCGCGTCGGCGCCCTGATCCCCTGATGACACCCCTGACGAACCCATGACACCAGTCCTGTAATCGCCGGGCCCGGCAACGACATAACACCCGGGGACGCCCCCGTCCCCGCACCCGCCTTTCACCACCCCCCACTTCGTCGGCTCCCCCCAGGTGCCGACACGCGGAGAACGGAGTTCGTCATGTCCACTCGACGATGGCCCTGGCTCACCTCCCTGCCCACACCCCCACACCGCCCCCGGCGACGGCCCAGGGTAGGGCCGCACCACGGTCGGCCGGCCGTACTGGCGTGCGCCCTGGTCCTGGCCGTGATCGGCGCGATCGGCGCGATCGCCGTGCCCGCCAGCGCCCAGCAGTCGCTGCGCCTGCAGTACCGCACCAGCGCCACCGGGGCGACCGCCGACCAGGTGGAGCCCTGGTTCAACCTGCTCAACGACTCCTCCGGCGCGGTGCCGCTGAACGAGGTGAAGATCCGCTACTACTTCAAGGCGGACTCGCCGACGCAGCAGTACCGCTTCGCCTGCTCCTGGGCCGTGGTGTCCTGCAGCACCGTCACCGGCACGTTCGGCACGATCTCGCCCGGTACGTCCACCGCGGACCGCTATCTGGAGGTGGGGTTCACCTCGGGGAGCCTCGCACCGGGGGCGCAGACCGGTGACCTGCAGCTCCGCTTCTACCGCGCCGACTGGCAGAGGATCAACCAGAGCGACGACTACTCGTTCGCGCCGGACCGTACCTCCTATGGGGACTGGACCAAGGTGACCGTCTACCGCAACGGGACGCTGGTCTGGGGCACCGCGCCGACGGGCGGCGATCCCACCGAGACGCCCACCGCCACCCCGACGGTCACCCCGACCACACCGGGCGGTGACGGCGTCGTCTTCGACGACTTCTCCTACACCGACTCCAACGACCCGGCGATCACCGCCCACAACTGGACGGTCCGCTCGTACGTCGGCGGCCCCGGCGTCCCCGGCGCGTCCTGGCCCAAGGGCAACGTCACCTTCCCGACGATCAGCGGCGCCAACAAGGCGATGCAACTGCGCGCGGTCACCGACGGCACGGCGAGCGGCACCCAGCAGGCCGAGCTGTACCACCAGCGCAAGTTCTTCGAGGGCACCTACGCGGCACGGGTGAAGTTCTCCGACGCCCCGGCCTCCGGACCCGACGGCGACAACGTGGTGCAGACGTTCTTCACGATCACCCCGCTCGCCTTCGACCTCGACCCCGACTACGGCGAGCTCGACTTCGAGTACCTGCCGAACGGCGGCTGGGGCGCCCAGGGCCCGATCATGTACACGACCACCTGGGAGACGTACCGCAACGACCCCTGGCTCGCCGTCAACACCCACACCGAGACCGTGACCAGCTACGACGGCTGGCACACCCTGGTCATGCAGGTGTCGGGCGGCACCGTCCGCTACTACATCGACGGCGCGCTCTTCGCCGAGCACGGCGGCATCTACTACCCCGAGACGCCCATGTCGGTGAACTTCAACCTGTGGTTCATCAACGACGGCCTGCTCGGCAGCTCGGCCCAGCGGTCGTACGTCGAGCAGGTCGACTGGTTCTACCACACCAAGAACGAGGTGGTGAGCCCCGCCCAGGTTGACGCCCGGGTGAACGGCTACCGCTCCTCCTCGACCACCTGGGTGGACACCGTGGCCGGCTGATCGGCGGAGCACGGCGACGGCGCTTCCGGTGGCCCGCATGACCCGGGCCGCCGGAAGCGCCTCGGCGCCGCCGCCGAAGCCCGGGACGGCGGCCACCGATCGCGACCGACGGATCCGGGCCGTACGACGGTGGGCCTATGGTTGGGGGCATGGCCACGCAAGCGCAGTCCGGGGGACGCCGGCAGTTCCTGACCCGGAGCAAGGTCGTGGCGGCCGGGCGTCGCGTGGCCGAGACCGAAGGCGTCGCCGGTTTGACGATCCGGCGCGTCGCGGCGGAGCTCGGGGCCGCCCCGATGGCCCTGTACCGGCACGTCAAGGACAAGCGTGAGCTGATCCTCGCCCTGCTCGACGACGTCGCCGCCGGGCTGCCGCCGCTGCCCGGCGAGGAGGGCACCCCCCAGGAGCGCGTCACCGAGGCCTTCATCATGCTCGACGCCTACCTGTCGCAGCACGCGTGGGTCGTGGAGATCCTGCGCCAAGGCGAGCTGTTCGCCCCGCGCGCCGGGGCGCTGTTCACCTGGGTGCTCGACCGCTTCGCCGAACTCGGCCACACCGACGAATACGGCATCGAGGTGTACGCGACCCTGTGGTGGTTCGTCCTCGGCCACCTGTCCTACCTGCCCGGCGCGGCCCTCGACCGGCGGTCCTGCTCACCCTGGACATCACGATCGTCAACGTGGCCCTGCCCAAGATGGCCACGGAACTGGGAGCCGGGCTCGACGGGCTCCAGTGGGTCATCAACGGCTACACCCTCGCCTTCGCGGCGCTGCTGCTCACCGCCGGATCCATCTCCGACCGCGTCGGACGGCGGTCCATCTTCCTGGCCGGGGTGGCGCTGTTCACCGCCGCCTCGGCCGCCTGCGGATTCGCCTGGAACCCCGCCTCGCTCGCCGTCTTCCGCGTGCTTCAGGGCGCCGGCGGCGCGCTGGTCATGGGCACCTCGATGGCCTTGATCGCGGGCGCGTACCCGCCGGGACCCGCCCGCAAGGGCGCGATCGGCGCCTTCTCCGCCGTCGGCGGAGCCGCCGCCGGTCTCGGCCCGCTCGTCGGCGGCGCGCTCGTCGACGGCCTCGGCTGGCGTTGGATCTTCTACATCAACATCCCCATCGGCGTCCTCCTGATCGCCGGAACGCTGCTGGGGCTGCGCGAGCCCGCCCGCGAGGCCCCCGCGGGCCGGATCGACGTGACGGGCGCGCTGCTCGCCACCGTCATGCTGTTCACGCTCAACTACGCGCTGATCGCCGGCCCGGACGACGGCTGGGGCTCGCCGTGGGTGCTCGCCACGCTGGTGGCCGGGGTCGTCCTGCTGGGCGTCTTCGTTCTCGTCGAGCGCCGCATCCCCCACGCCGTGCTGGACGTGCGACTGTTCGGCATCCCGTCGTTCAGCGGGGCCGTACTGCTGACCTTCATGGCGCGGATCACCAGCTTCGGCATCCTGCCGTACCTGATCCTCTGGCTGCAGGGCATGCTCGGCCACACGCCGCTGGAGACCGGCGTGCGCCTGCTGGCGCTGACGCTGCCGATCCTGATCGTCGCCCCGCTCGCCGGACGACTGGGACAACGCATCCCGGCCTCCCGCCTGATGGCGGCGGGCTTCCTGCTGATCACGGCCGCCTTCCTGGCGCTGTTCAGGATCGGCCCCGACAG
Organism: Thermopolyspora sp. NPDC052614; assembly: GCF_040678635.1. Taxonomy (NCBI): domain Bacteria; kingdom Bacillati; phylum Actinomycetota; class Actinomycetes; order Streptosporangiales; family Streptosporangiaceae; genus Thermopolyspora; species Thermopolyspora sp. NPDC052614. Next base: position 13,162 of record NZ_JBFATZ010000013.1, on the reverse strand, counting down.
CGCCTGGACCGTGGCGCTGCCCGGCTTCGTGCTCCTCGGCGTCGGCGGCGCGCTCGCCTTCCCTCCACTCCTCGGCGTGACGCTCGACGTCGTGCCCAAGGAACGGGCGGGCATGGCGTCCGGCCTGTCGAACACGTTCCTGCCCCTCGGCACCGCCACCGGCGTCGCCGTCTTCGGCGCGGTCTTCACCGCCCGCATCGACGCCGAACTCCCCGACCCGGTGGCGGCGGCCGTCGCGGGCGGCCGCTTCGACCTGGTCCCCACTCAACTCCGCGCGACAGCCGAAACCGTCTTCACCGAAGCGCTCACCACCACCTGCCTGATCGCCGCCGCCGGCGCCCTCGCCGCCGTGGTGATCTCACTCGTGCTCATCCGGGCGCGTGATTTGCACTCCGTCAGCCCGCGTGTTCCTGCGTAGCTTCCTGCGTGACCTCCTGCGTGACATGGAGGGAGGTGGGGATGAGCGGTCCGACCGGCTTGGTCTTCGTCGCCTCGACCAGCAGGGCGGCGAACTCGGTCGGCCTGCTCAGCCACGGCGAGTGCCCTGTGTCGATTTCCAGCGGGACGACGCCCAGACGCTTGGCCTGCAGGCGCGCGAGCGCCGGGAAGCAGGTTGTGTCCCGTGAGCCCATGATGAAGCTACGAGAGAGGTCGGCCTGCTTCCAGAAGTTCGGGACGAAGACCGGAACGGTCAAGGGAGCGAACGGTTCCGGGACGAGCTTGGAGTAGGCCCAGTCGATGAGCTCGTCGGAGCAGTCGTTGTAGAAGGCCATGACCGCGCCCTGGCGCTCGAAGTAGAACGCCTCGTTGCCTTCGGTCATCTTGATGTAGGTGTCCAGCGGCGATTCGTCGTCAACGGGCGAGTCCGAGCTGCCCCCGAGGGTCGTCGAGGTTGTTTCGTAGGGGAGGGGCATTCCCTCGACCGGGAGAATGCCGGCCACGAAGCAGATGTGCGCGACGAGGTCGGGCCGCTCGTTCGCGGCGATGGTGGCGACCACGCTCCCGGACGAATGCCCGACGAGCACGTCGCCCGGCTGCAGAAGCTCTAGGACGGCGTCGCGGTAACCATCAAGTGTCGCCACTTCGTCGCGCCGGGTGCCGTGACCAGGGAGCTCTACCGCCACGAGCTCATGGCCCAGTTTTGCCAATTCGGGCTTGACGAAGTCCCAGGCCCATGCTCCGTGGCAGCCGCCGTGAGCAGCGAGGAATCGCATTTGGAGACCTTTCGCGAGGGGGCGCGCCGGGCCCGATGTGCGGCGCCGGCGGCAGAGGCGAAGCTATATGTCTGGTTTGCGCGCTGTCAATGCTTCGCCGGACCTTCTGTCGGCAGATGCCGTTCTGATCCTAAATAACTGTTGACACTAGCGAGGCCGCGCCGCTTCCGCCTGCTCCAGCGGATCGTTGCCGTCGCGGCGTTGCACGGTGAAGGTGGCCGGCGGATCGAACCGGTCGGTCGAGGAGGTGACGATCATGTCCCCGTACACGAGCGTCCGGTCCGCGATCAGCCAGTCGCCGTCGTCGCGGCGCTGGAACAGGTCGATGTAACGCACCAGGGCCTGCGTCCGCCGCACCTGTCCCGCCGAGTCGGGGCGCTCGCGCTGGGCGACGGTCACGTAGGACTCGACCCTGGCCTCCGTCGGCGAGAGGAAGGTGCAGGCGACGTTGGTCAGCACGTGCGCGGAGTGCTCGACGGTTTCGTGCCGAGCCTGAAGTCCCGGCACCAGGTCGCGCCGCGGGTTGCCGGACACCCAGCCGTGATCGTCCACGGCGTCCTCGTGGAACGAGGACAGCAGCAGCTCCCAGTCCTTCCGGTCGATGCCCCTGCAGAAGCGCAGCAAGGTGTCGTGGATCCGGGTCCTCGCTTCGAGTTCGTCGAGGAAGGTCGGGAAGTGTGAAGTCATGGCCGCCCCTTGTGTTGACACTTAATCGCAGTGTACTGGCATGATGTGCGAACTCTGCACCGAGCGGGCAACTTCGCCGTCACAAAGTGTTGACATTTCTCCTGGTTGGTTTCAGGCTGTGACAGCAGCCAGGCCAAGCCGCAGAGAGGCCACAGAGAGCAGGTGCTTCCATGACCCGAACGTCGTCCGAACACGACCGTCAGGTGGCCGGCCGTCTGGCGGGCAAGATCGCGCTCGTCGTAGGAGCGGGCTCGGTCGGCCCGGGGTGGGGGAACGGCAAGGCGACCGCGGTGACGTTCGCCCGCGAGGGCGCCGCCGTGTTCTGCGTCGATCGCGATGCGGCGGCGGCGGAGGAGACGGCCAAAATCATCACCGATGAGGGCGGACGTGCCCACGCGTACGCCGCCGACGCGACCGACGAGCGCCAGTCACGCGACATGGTGGCCGCCTGTCTGGAGCAGTGGGGGCAGATCGACATCCTCGACAACAACGTCGGGATCGCGGAAGTCGGCGGAGTCGTCGACATCGAGCTGTCGACCTGGGACCGCGTAATGGACGTCAACCTCAAAGCGGCGCTGCTGGCCATGAAGCACACCATTCCGCACATGGCCTCCCGCGGCGGCGGGTCGATCATCAACATCGCCTCGGTCGCCGGGACCCGCTGGCTCGGCGTGTCCTACGCCGCGTACTACGCGTCGAAGGCCGCCTTGCTGCACCTCACCCGCACCTCCGCCGTCGAGTACGCGCGCGAGCGGGTGCGGATCAACGCCATCTCGCCCGGCGCAATGCAGACCCCGATGGTCGAGCGGGACGCGGGTTCTCCGGTGTGGACAGCGCGAACGTGGAGGACATGTGGGCCAAACGCGCCGCGCTCGTGCCGATGGGAATCGGGGGTGAGGGCTGGGACGTGGCCTGGGCCGCGGTGTACCTCGCCAGCGATGAATCCAGGTACGTCACCGGAATCGACCTCGTCGTCGATGGCGGGCTGTCCCTCAAATGGTGACCAGCTCCACAGAAAGCCGACAAGCAGGGAGCCGTTCATGAGTGCTGACCGATTTCAGAACAAGGCCGTCATCGTGTCCGGGTCCGCGTCGGGAATCGGGCGGGCCAGCGCCGTGGCGTTCGCGCGTGAAGGGGCGCGTGTCGCCTGTCTGGACATCGACCCGGCAGGCGGCGAGGAGACCGTCGCCATCATTCGCGCAGCCGGCGGATCGGCCGCCTTCTTCCCGGTCGACGTGCGCGACGCGGAGTCGGTACGCACCGCCACCGAGCAGGCCGTCGATTACCTCGGCGAACTGCACATCACCCACAACAACGCCGGAGCCAATGGCTACGCCACCATTCACGAGATGCCCGTCGAGGACTGGGACCACATCTTCGCCGTCAACACCCGTGGCGTGTTCCTCAGCATGAAGTACCAGATTCCCCATCTGCTCGACCGTGGCGGGTCGATCGTGCTGACCGGGTCGATCATCCAGCACGGGTCACGACCCAGGACGGCCGCGTACTCGGCCAGCAAGCTCGCGCTGAACGGCCTGGCCCGTGCGGCGACCCTCGACTACGGGACGAGGGGCATCCGAGTCAACGTGGTCAACCCGGGCACCATCGACACCCCCATGGTCCGCAAGGCTTTCGATGCCGTGAACGACGAGGCACGGTTCGCCGAGATGCGCGACGAGTGGGTCCGCACCCACATGGCGGGAATGCGGCGAATGGGCACGCCGGAAGAGGTCGCCGCGGCCGTACTCATGCTCTCCGCCGACGACGCGTCGTTCATCAGCGGCGCCACCATCGTCGTCGACGGCGGCGCCACGTCGGCGCTGATCTGAGCGTCAGATCACCGGCGTCAGCTAACCGGGGTCAGCTCGCCGAGGCGGAGGCCATCGGGCCGCCCAGCACCCGGCGCATGAGCTGTCTCAGCGCAGCCGGTTCGTAGAGCGGATCGACGATGGTGAGCACCCCGAACGCCGTGCGCGCCAAATGGCTCGTCACGATCTGCGCGGCACGCCCGGCGTCGGCTTCCTGGCACGCGGTGAGCAGCTGCTCGTGCTCCTGGAGCGCGATCGGGTGCCCCACGCCCCGCATGTGCAGAAGCCTGATGTACCGTCCGGCGTGTTCCCGCAGCTCGTGCACCACCCCGTAGATCCGGCCGGGCGCGCGGGCGAGGGCGAGTTCGTGGAACCGTTCGTGCGCCGCTTCCCAGGCGTCTTCGTCCGTCTTGTCGGAGGCCTGCATGGCCGCGAACGCCTCCGCCATCTCCCGCAGGTCGTCCTCGGTCAGCAGCGGAACGCTGAGCTCGATCGCGAGCCTCTCGTTCACGCACCGCAGCGCGTAGAGCTGCTCGGCGTCGGACGCGGACAGCTCCGCCACGCGGCTGCGGCGGTTCTTCTCCGAGATCACGAGGCCCTCGTTCTCGAGCCGGCGCAGCGCCTCACGCAGCGGGCCGCGGCTGATCGCGAGCTCGCGAGCGATGTGGACCTGGTTCAGGTAGCTGCCGGGCGCCGCGCGGCCGGCGAGGATGTCCTTGCGAATCTTGAGGTACGCGACCGTGCTCGCGTCACGCCCGCTGTCCGTCGGCTCGTCCTCGGGAGAAGCCGAGTCCGCCGCCTGCTGGGTGACGCCAGAGCGCGGGAACCGGTCTTCGGCCAAGTCGGGCCTCCGATCTCGCTTGGCGGCAGTCATTTTTCCGTTCGGAGGCTACGCCCTTCAGCGCCGTCCTCACGACAGCGCGCCGGTACGCCAGCCGCTAGATGCTAACACATCGCGAGCCCAGTAAGACAATTCGCGGACCATGTGGCTCCCTGAGTGGCCGCTACTGTCGTCATTTGGGCCGCTCATCTTGCTCTTTTCCCGCCTAAGATCCGATCCGGTCCGCAGAAGTGTTGACACTTCGTGATACGGTGAAGCCAAAGTGGAGCGTTAGCCGATGCACCTCGCCGCAAGGCTCCACTCCATCCGCCGAGCAAGCCGCGCGTACGTCAGCGGCCCAGGCGGCCTTACGGAACGGACGAAGGCATGCGATTTGTGACTGTGAGGCGGCCTGACGGGTCCACGTCGGCCGCCGAACTCGTTGACGGCGCGGTGAAGCTCTTCGACGCCCCCGATGTCGGCACGCTGATCAGGCTCCGGGCGCGGGGAGGCGACGTCGCCATCACAGGCGAGCTGGACGCGAACGGCCTCGATCTCGCTCCGGTCGTCACGACACCAGGCAAGATCATCTGCGTGGGCGCCAACTACCGGGCGCATCTGGCGGAGATGGGGGTCGAGCCACCCGACTACCCGACGCTGTTCGCGAAGTACGCCGAATCGCTGATCGGCCCCCACGACGACATCACCCTGCCCGCGATGTCGCAGGCGATGGACTGGGAAGCCGAGCTCGCCTACGTCATCGGCACCGAGATCAGGCGCGGCTCGGAGGCGGAGGCACGAAACGCGATCGCCGGGTACACCGTCACGAACGACATCACCGCCCGCGACGTACAGTTCCGCACCATGCAGTGGCTGCAGGGCAAGACGTTCGAGGGCACGAACCCGCTCGGCCCCGCGCTCGTCACCCCCGACGAGGTCGACCACGCGGACGACCTGGCCGTCACCTGCACCGTCAACGGCGAGGTGATGCAGTCGGGCCGGACCTCGGACATGGTGTTCTCGCCCGCCGCGGTCGTGTCGTACCTGAGCCACATCCTCACGCTCAAGCCCGGGGACCTGATCCTGGGCGGCACGCCCAGCGGGGTCGGCCACGCCCGCAAACCTCCCGTGGCGCTCCAAGCGCAGGACGTGGTGGTCACGTCCGTCGAATCCATCGGAACGCTGACGAACACGTGCGTCCGCGAAGCATCGGCCACAGCCGGAGAAGCCAAGAGGGGAGCGGCAGCATGACCGGCACAGCCACAGAGACCCCCACAACTGAGACCCCCACAACTGAGACCCCCACGATAGAGACCCCCACCGACCTCGCGACGGCCGCGATGGCCGAGCTCGTGAGCAAGGCGCCGACGACGGTCGACTTCCACATGGACGTGCTGTGTCCCTTCGCGTTCCAGACCGCGCGATGGCTGCGCAACGTCCGTGCGCAGATCGGCCTGACCATCAACTGGCGCTTCTTCAGCCTCGAAGAGGTCAACCGCGTCGAGGGTAAGAAGCACCCGTGGGAGCGCGAGTGGTCCTACGGGTGGTCGATGATGCGCATCGGGGCCTACCTGCGGCGGATCGACATGTCCCTGGTGGACAAGTGGTTCGAGACCGCGGGCTGGGCGCTGCACGTGGACGGTCGCCGGCCCCACGACCCGGAGGTCGCCCGTCACCTGCTCACCCGGATCGGCGTCGACGCGGACGTGGTCGACAAGGCGATCGCCGACCCGACCACCCACGACGAGATCAAGGCCGACCACCAGCGGGTGCTCGACGCCGGCGGTTTCGGCGTCCCGTCGATGTTCTTCGGCGACCAGTTGCTCTTCGGGCCGGTCGTGATGGATCCGCCGACCGGCGCGGCGGCACTGCGCCTCTGGTACGCCTTCACGGCCTGGCTGGAGTTCCCCCACCTCTACGAGACACAGCGCCCGAAGACCAAGGACGACGACGAGTACATCGCCACCACCATCCGCCCCTACCTGGAGGCCAGGGACTGGGTGAGCATCAACCGGGGCAAGGTCATCGACTTCGGCGTCCACGACCCGAAGAACAGCAAGAAGGAGGACTGATGAGCAGCAGGCGCCTGGAAATGGCCGATTTGCTCGGCACCGTGTGGGCGGACCTCGACCGGCTGCTCACTCCGCTGCCGGCCAGTGAGTGGGACACCCCCGTGCTCCCCGGCTGGGACGTGCACGACACGCTCGCGCACATCATCGGCACCGAGCGGATGCTGGAGCAGGGCCCGGAGTCCATCCGGCAACGCGTGGCCGCCACGACGCTCGGCGAAGGCGTCAAGTCGCACGTGCGTAACGTGATCGGCCAGACCAACGAGGCCTGGGTCGACGCCCTGCGGCCGCTCACCCACGAGGAGCTCCTCGCCGAGTTCCGCGCGGTCACCGCTCGCCGCTCCGCGTTCCTGCGCGCAATGTCCGACGAGGAGTTCGAGGCCGTGGGCTGGACGCCGGGCGGGGAGCGCCCCTACAGCGGGTTCATGCGGATCCGGATCTTCGACTGCTGGATGCACGAGCAGGACATCCGGCACGCGATCGGCAGGCCGGGCGGTGAGGGCGGCCCCGTCGCCGAGGAGTGCCTGGAGGAGGTGAAGGCCGCGCTCGGGTTCGTCATCGGCAAGCAGGCGGGCGCGCCGGACGGGTCCTCGGTCACGATCGCGCTCGACGGCCCGGTGACCGAGCGGATCCACGTCGCCGTCGAAGGCCGCGCGAAGGTCAAGGAGGCGCTCGACGGGCCGGCGACGGTCACGCTGCGGCTGTCCTCGGCGCTGTTCATGCGCCTGGTGGGGGGCAGGATCGATCCGCGCGTGGCCAAGCCCCAGGTCACGATCGAGGGGGACCAGGCCCTCGGCACGAAGGTGCTGGACAACCTCGCCTTCACGGTCTGACCGGCCGTGCCACGGCCCGCTCCGCCGCGGTCGAGGGGGCGGAGCGGGCCGGTCCCGGCTCAGAGCTTGAGCAGCGCGTTCTCGACGAGTTCGCTCAGCGCCGGGTGGATGTAGAGCATCCCGCGGGCCATCTCGTCCACGGTCTGGCCGAACCGCATGCCCTGGATGAGCTGCTGGATCAGCATGCTCGCGTACGGCCCGATGATGTGGGCCCCGAGCAGCATCCGGGTTTCCGCGTCCGCGATGAGCTTGCAGAAGTTCCGGGTGTCCTCCATGGCCCAGCCGTACGCGACGTCGCGGTAGTACTGCGTGGCGGTCACGTAGGGGCGCGTTCCCGCGCGGCGCAACTCCTGTTCGGTGAGCCCGACCGAGGCGATCTGAGGGCCGGCGAACACCGCGTGCGGCACCGGCCACAGGTCGATCGCCCGCAGGTCGCCCGGGTGGACGAGGTTGTGCGCCACGATCCGGGCCTCGGCGTTGGCGGTGTGCTTGAGTTGCGCGGGGTTGGTGATGTCGCCGAGGGCCCAGACACCGGGGGCGGTCGTACGCAGGAACTTGTCGGTCACGACGTAGCCCGCCGCGTCGACCTCGACGCCCGCCACGTCGAGGTTGAGGGCCGCGCTGGCCGGGGTGCGCCCGGTCGCGACCAGAAGCGCCTGTGCGGAAACGGAGATCCGCTCGCCGGCGACGCGTGCGTCGATCCTGATCGAGCCGTCGCCGCCGACAGCCGCTTGGAGGACTTCGGCGTTCAGGTATGTGGTGAACCTTTCGCTGTACTGCCGCGTGAATTCGCGGCTGATGTCCTCGTCCTCGCGCGTCAGCAGCGTGCCGCGCGTGATGATCGTGACGTCGACGCCGAAGCTGCCGAAGGTGTGCGCCATCTCCGCCGCGATGAACCCGCCGCCGAGCACGATGAGCGACCGTGGCAGCTCGCGGATCCGCAGGATGGTGTCGCTGGTGTGGTACGGGACCTCCGCCAGGCCGGGGATCGGCGGGATGTTGGGGGAGGCCCCGGCCGCGAGCACGATGTCGTCGGCGACGATCTGGCGCGAGGAGCCGTCCGCGGCACGGATCCCGAGCGTGCGTTCGCCGGTGAACCGGGCTTCCCCGGTGAACACCGTGACGTTGTCCAGGCTCCTGCGGTAGTCCTCGCCGCCGGCCGCGATGGGGGCGACGCGCCCGAAGACCCGCTCGACGATGTCGTTCCAGCGCACGGCGTCGAGCAGCGCGTCCACGCCGTACCGCGACGCGTGCCGGACGCTTTCGGCCACGTCCGCCGCGTACACGAACATCTTCGTCGGGATGCAGCCCCGATTCAGGCAGGTGCCGCCGAAAACGTCGCGTTCGATGATCGCGACCTTCAGGCGGTCGTAGTCGGGGGTCAGCAGGGAGTTGCCGGAGCCCGTGCCGATGATCGCGACATCGAAGCGCTCGGGCTCTGGTTCGGTAGGTGTCACAGGGAACACGGTACTGCGATCACGGCGACCGATGCCAGTCATGTGTAGACACTTGGCGGTCGGAAGTTTTGGCGCGTCATCTCCGGTGAGCAGGTCACGTACGAGGCCGTAGCCGCTCTGGCCGAGGCTGACACGGCGAGCGTGTCCGCAAGTATTGTCAACACTTAAGGCCGTAACTTGCGGACGGCCCGCGATGCCGGTGCCGTTAGGGCTGGACCGACGCCCTACTCTCGCTGGCGTCGTACAGAGTGTCAACAGATGAGCGACCTTGATGTCGCACTCGCTGCCGTTTGATGCACGTTACTCACGCCTGCCTACCAAAAGTGTCTACAAAGCATCTGGTTACAAAGGTCTAAGTGTAGTAACTTCCTCTTGGGGGCGATCAGTGTTCGACCATGCCGGCCACTCAGCATGGGGTCGCCGGGCGTCACGACCAAAGGAGGCGAGACGCAGAATGTCGATCCAGGAATCCATCGATCGGTCGCCGTTCTCGAGACGGCAGGTGTTCATCGTCGGTCTGTGCTGCGTGCTCAACGCGGTGGAAGGCTTCGACGTCTTCGTCATGGCCCTCTCGGCGGCGGGTGTGACCACGGAGTGGGGCCTCACCGGCTCGCAGCTCGGGACGCTGCTGAGCGCCACACCGGTGGGCATGGCGATCGGAGCCTTCTTCCTGGCGCCGCTCGCCGACCGCGTGGGCAGGCGGCCCTTCGTGATCTGGTGTCTCGTGCTCTGCGGAGTCGGGATGGCTCTGGCGGTGGCGGCGCCGGCCTACGGCGTCCTGCTCGTCGCGCGGCTGCTGACCGGCCTCGGCGTCGGAGGCGTCTCCGCGGGCCTGCCCGTGATCCTCGCGGAGTACACGCCGCAGCGGCGCCGAGGGACGGTCATCGCGTTGTACGCCGCGGGGCCCTCGTTCGGCGGCGTGATCGGCGGGGCGGCCTCGGCGTATCTGCTCACCGAATACGGCTGGCGCTCGCCGTTCGTCGTCGGCGCGGTCTTGACGCTCGCGGGCATCGCGGCCGTGGTCACGAGCCTGCCGGAGTCGATCGCGTTCCTGCTCGCCCGCCGCCCCCGCAACGCGCTGGCCGAGGCGAACCGGCTGCTGGCGCGGATCCGACAGCCGGAGCTTTCCGAGCTGCCCGCCGAAACGACCGCCCGCGAGTCCGCCGGGAACATCCGGGCCGCCGTGCTCGGCCGCCGGGTGATCACGAAGACGCTGCTCATCTGGATCGCCTATTTCTGCACCCAGGCGGTGTACTTCTTCGCCAACTCCTGGACCCCCAAGCTGCTGCAGTCCAGCGGTGCCTCCGCGGGGCAGGCCGCGCAGTCCGGCATCCTGCTCAACGTCGGCGGCATCATCGCGACGCTTCTGTTCGCCGCGTTCGCGCTCAAGCTCACCACCAGACTGCTCACCACCGTGGTGCTGTTCGGGGCCGCCGGTTCGTTGCTGCTGATGAACGTGGTCTTCGGGAACCTCAGCGGCGTGCTCATGGTGGCCATCCTGCTGGGCCTGTGCCTCAACGCCTCGATGGCCGGGATCTACGCGATCGTCCCGGACCTCTACCCGGCGCTGGTCCGAGCGACCGCGGTGGGCTGGGCGATCGGCGCCGGCCGGATCGGGGCCATCCTCGCGCCGCTCCTGGCCGGCATGCTGCTCGACCGGCAGTGGACCGCGGGCAACCTGCTGGTGCTGTTCGCCGCCCCGGCGGTGGCGGCCGCCCTCGCGGTGCTGGCGGTGACCCGGACCCGGCGGCCCGAGCTGCCCGAGGCCGCTCAGTCCGTCCCGGTGACCGTGCAGGCCGACGGGGGCTCGCGCCCGGCCTCCTGACGAATAGGGCCCGACGACAAAGAGCCCGACGACAAAGAGCCCGATGAAAAGAGCTCGGGGCGAACGCGGAGATCGCGGTCGCCCCGAGCTTGGCTTCGTAGCGTTGATTGTGGCGTTAATTTCGTGCGTTAACGCGGCGTCGTAGCGGTCAAGAACCGAGGCGTGCTACGACCTCGGCCCAGGTGTCGAGGTTGCGGAGCACCTCGTCCCTGGGCACCGGGGGACCGCCGAACAGGAACCGCTCGACGCCCATGTCCCGGTAACGCTCGATGGTGGCCAGGTCGACGCGTACATCGAGGACGTTGACGATGAAGGTGCGGCCGACCTCTTCGGACTTCCTCGCGAGGAACTTGATTCCGGCTTCGATGTCGTCGATGGTGGGGCGGGCTCCTCGGCCTGCCACCGGAATCCAGCCGTCGCCGATCGCGACGACGCGGTCGAGCGCGGCCTGTGAGTGTCCGCCGAACAGCACCGGCGGATAAGGCCGGGTCGCGGGCTTGGGGAAGCTGCGGATCGGGTCGAAGTCCACCACTTTGCCGTGGTACTCGGCCTCGTCGTGGGTCCAGATCTGGATGGCCGCCTCGATCGTCTCGCGCATCGCGAGCCATCGCTGCTTGGCGCCGACGCCGTGATTGCGCATCTCCTCGACGTTCCACCCCGCCGCCACGCCGCAGATGAACCGGTTGGGGCCGATCACCGCCTCCAGGGTGGACACGGCTTTCGCGAAGCTGATGGCGTGTCGCTGCGACGCCAGCGCCACCCCGGTGCCGACCACGAGCCCGGGTGAGGCCGTGGCCGCCGCGGCCAGGCTGATGAACGGGTCGAGCGCGTTCTCGTACCAGTCCGGCACGAACATCGGGTCGTCGGTGGCGGCCTGGTCCGCATGCGAGAGCCCGCCCCACGGAGTCTCCCGCTTCACCGGAATGTGGCTGTGCTCGGGCACGAACAGGGCCTGCAGGCCGCGGCTCATGATCTCCTTGCCGAGCTCCACCGGGCTGATCGTGTAGTCGGTCGTATACGAGACAACTCCAAATTTCACCTCACAGAAGCTAGTCTCGCCGCGAGGCAAGTGTCAACTCTTTGAGGAGACGGATGGCGGTATCCCTAGTCGTTTCTCGCCATATACCAGGCAGTATCCGAGCGATCTCTTCCAATGTGTTGACACTTGGGATAGTGTCGGCGGCGAACAGTGAGCCGGAGGCGGTCCATGAGAACAACGATGTCGGAACAGCCGCTCAGCGTCGTCACCATCCTCGAGCGCGCGGAACGGCACCACGGACGCAAGACGATCACCACGGCCGTCGGGCAGGCGAGGGAGCGGATCAGCTACGCGGACTGGGCCGGCCGGGTCCGTCGCGTCGTCTCGGTGCTGGACGCCCTGGGGGTCAGCGCCGGGGGGAGGGTGGCGACGTTCGGCTCGAACACCGCCCGCCACCTTGAGGTGTACTACGCGGCGCCGTGCTCGGGCCGGGTGATCCACGCGCTCAACCCGCGGCTCGGGGCCGACGAGCTCGCGTACCTGATGAACCACTCATCGGACGAGGTCGTCTTCGCCGACCGTGCCCTGCTGCCTCGCCTGGTCCCGGCGCTGACGACGGCCTCCAGCGTCAAGCACCTCGTGCTCTTCGACGGAGACGAGCCCCACCCGGGCGACCCGGGGATCGGTGACCTGGGCTGGATCGACGTGCACGCGTACGACGCGTTGCTGGACCCGGCGCCCGCCGGAGAATTGTCCATGGTGGACGAACGGCACGCGGCGGCGGTGTGCTACACCAGCGGGACCACCGGAAACCCGAAGGCCGTGGTGTACAGCCACCGGTCGATCTTCCTCCAGCAGATGTCCCTGATGATGCGGGACTCGATCGGGATCGGTGCGGACGACGTGGTGATGCCCGTCGTCCCCATGTTCCACGCCAACACCTGGGGGCTCGTCCACGCCCCGCTCGCCGCGGGCGCCGCGCTCGTGCTGCCGGGCGCCGACCTGTCGGGTCCGGCGCTGGCCGACCTGATCGTCGAGGAGAAGGTGAGCGTCACCGCCGGGGTGCCGACCATCTGGACCGCGGCGCTGCCCCATCTGTCCGGCCGGGACGCCTCGTCGCTGCGGGTCGTGATGACCGGGGGCGCCCCGGTGCCGACGGCGCTCAGCGAAGGCTACCGGCGTACGACGGGCGTTCCGCTCACGAACGCCTGGGGGATGACCGAGACCTCCGCGAGCGGGCCGGTCAGCACCCTGCGGCGCGACGAGCGGACGCGCTCGGAGGAGGAGCAGGCGCACCTGCGTACGTCGGCGGGGCGCACGGTGTTCGGCATCGACGCTCGCATCGCCGACGAAGCCGGGACAGTGCTGCCCTGGGGACCCTGCTGGTTAACTCGCGACATGCGGCGGTAGGTTCGTGACCTGAGCCCTTGATGTTCGGGATCATGCGGTCGCGGCCGGTGTTTTCCCCTC
>NZ_JBFATZ010000012.1:0-241111 GCF_040678635.1 Thermopolyspora sp. NPDC052614 | reverse complement strand
CTGGCCAAGGAGAACCGGGCCAGCCGCGACTGACCAATGCCGGGGGGTTAATTTTCCCGGAACCGCGCGGGGTCACTATCGCGCGTCCGTTGACAGGTAAGCACCTTCAGAGCGTCGCGGTTGTCGTAGGCCATCTGAGATTTCTTAAGCAGGACATAGCCTTGCATGGCAGTGTCGTCGACTTCTTGCGCCCATTCGATCGCTCGGTCGTACCAGTACGTCGCCGCCGTCAGATCACGAAGATCTCGGTACAACCAGCCGACGAACTCCGCGCCCTCGGCGCCCAGGGCCAGCAGTTGCCGCCGGATCTGCGACCTCACATCGCGAACCGTGTGCTGCACGGCCGCGAGCACTCCCAGCGCTTTCGGCAGCGCCACCGCCGGGCCAAAGGCACCATCATCGGCCTTGCTCTCTTCGAGCCTGTCCCGCAACTCCAGAACGATGCCCCCATCCGCATAACGCGAATCACCCAGAATGGCGGCGACGGGCGGCAGCCCGTCCACGCTCACCGTCGACCAGACAATCGCACCATGTCTACGGTCGGCGAGACCCACCAGTTCGCCATCCGCTCCCAACGCCTTATCGAGTGCCGCCGCGACCGCCAAGCTGGGCGAGCGTCGTCCATTCTCAAGGTCGGAAACGTGGCTCTTCCCGCAGTGGGCCATGCGAGCTACCTCGCGGATGGACATCCCAGCACCCAGGCGTAAGCGTCTAAGCGCCTCACCAAACGCTGCCACACCCATACGGTGCTCCCTGCCATGTCCGTACGCGTCCGCGAGCGCTGCGGACACCCTGCGGACACTCCACCTCTAGACCATTACTGACTGTATTGGCAACGCTACCGCTATGGGCTGCGGTTTTCGGCGGCCTCGACAAAAGGCGGCACGTAGCGAAGGGAGGCGGGCGTGATCGACAAAATGCGCGAGTGGTGGCACGATCCGCCGGCCCGCGGGCGCCATCGCCAGGGCCTGCCCCTCGTGCGGGGAGCGGACTGCCGATGGCAGTGGGACACCGAGCAGCGGTCGACCGCCGCTCGGTTGGACCGAGCCGAGCGCGCCTGGACCATCCTCTACGGCGTGGGCCGCCGCCGGTTCTACGCCTTCGCCGCGTGGACGGTCGAGGAGCCACTGGTCATTGAGGCACCCACCGCCGAGGAACTGCGTGAGCAGATGCGCGAGGCCGAGATGCCCCGCCCGAGCACGGCGGCGCAGACGTGGACGGCGCAGAGCAGGCACTACGAGGGGAAAGCCGCATGAATGGGCCCAACGACGATTTCGCGAAACTGCACCGAATGCAGGTCGACCACGGCCGAGAATGGCGAATCTGGCGCTCGACCCCAACCCCCGACGGCAGAAGCGGTTGGTACCCCACCCGCCGCCGCTACACGGAGCCGGACCACACGCGAGACCTGTGGCCAACGCTCGGCGCCGACACCGCCGAGGAACTACGCCAACAACTGGACGCCCATGCCCTGGCCGCCAAAACGCCCAAACCCTCGCCAACGTCCTCACACACGGCCAGTCCCCTTCCGCCCGAACTTTTGCGATGAGGCATCCCCGGCCACGGCTCGTACATGATGCCGGAGGCCTTCCAGTAGAGCGGCATCTCCAGCCCATCCGGTTCGAGCCGTCGTCGTGTACGCCCCCGACCGGTCAACATGATGCGACCGACCTGCTTGGTCCCACGGATACCATAGGCATAACGCGAAGTGTGATCTTGGAGGGCGGCCCCTTCCTCGGTCCAGCCTTGATGAAGGGCGGCGCTGGTGAGCGCCGCGACGGGCTGGTGCCCGCCTTCGCCGTGATGCTGACTCGGATGCCTCGATGAAGGGCGGCGCTGGTGAGCGCCGCGACCCGCGGGTCAGGATCCGCGCCCTGGTGGGGACGCAGCCTCGATGAAGGGCGGCGCTGGTGAGCGCCGCGACGCGAACGGGACCGTCCAGTAGCCCTGCTTGAAGTTGCCTCGATGAAGGGCGGCGCTGGTGAGCGCCGCGACGCGGGTATCCCGGCCGTCCGAAATATCTCCTGCGCCTCGATGAAGGGCGGCGCTGGTGAGCGCCGCGACCTGATCACCTTCACCGCGCCTGACGCCGAGTGGGAGTCCTCGATGAAGGGCGGCGCTGGTGAGCGCCGCGACGTCTCCATCAGGTCGGCCTGAGGGCCGCCGGCGGGCCTCGATGAAGGGCGGCGCTGGTGAGCGCCGCGACCTCCCGGCCACCGATCTCCGGGGGGGTGAACTTGTAGCCTCGATGAAGGGCGGCGCTGGTGAGCGCCGCGACGTCGGTGTGCCCGAAGTCGTTGTAGCTCGGGGTGTACTCGCCTCGATGAAGGGCGGCGCTGGTGAGCGCCGCGACGCTCCATTGGCCTGTTGTGCACCGATGAGCAGGAAAGCCTCGATGAAGGGCGGCGCTGGTGAGCGCCGCGACCTGTACGAAATCAGCGTGGTCCCGCTGCCGATGGACGCCTCGATGAAGGGCGGCGCTGGTGAGCGCCGCGACTTGAGCAGCAGCTCCAGGTCCCAAGGCTGGCGGAGCCTCGATGAAGGGCGGCGCTGGTGAGCGCCGCGACGCCCACCCCGCGGACGTGACGAGTGTCGGAGGCAAGCCTCGATGAAGGGCGGCGCTGGTGAGCGCCGCGACGGGACCCTCCTTTCCGACAGGTACGTTTGCTGATCGAGCCTCGATGAAGGGCGGCGCTGGTGAGCGCCGCGACGTCGTACAGCGGCCAATCCGCCACCGCGCCCTCCGCCTCGATGAAGGGCGGCGCTGGTGAGCGCCGCGACGCGTGACTGCGGGACGCCGAAGAACATGCTGTTCAGGCCTCGATGAAGGGCGGCGCTGGTGAGCGCCGCGACCTCGACGCCGGTCGGCTCGGTGACGCCGAGGCCGATGCCTCGATGAAGGGCGGCGCTGGTGAGCGCCGCGACAAGGGAGGACCTGTTCGCCGAGCTCGCGGTGAAGGGCCTCGATGAAGGGCGGCGCTGGTGAGCGCCGCGACGGCCATCAGGGCTTGTCCAAGGCGGCGCGGATGAAGCCTCGATGAAGGGCGGCGCTGGTGAGCGCCGCGACTTCAAGCTGGCCACCAAGCCGGGCGGCAGCGCGGCCTCGATGAAGGGCGGCGCTGGTGAGCGCCGCGACCCGAGCGCGACCGGGCCACGGCCACCTGCGTGCTCCAGCCTCGATGAAGGGCGGCGCTGGTGAGCGCCGCGACCCGGTCTGGGGGCGGGGCGCCCCGGACTCGATCCACTCGCCTCGATGAAGGGCGGCGCTGGTGAGCGCCGCGACGGCGATCGCGGCGGATTTCACCGCCGTCAAGGAGCCTCGATGAAGGGCGGCGCTGGTGAGCGCCGCGACCTGGGACCGCAAGGCGGCGTCATGACGGCGCATCCGATGCCTCGATGAAGGGCGGCGCTGGTGAGCGCCGCGACGTGGTGGCGCCACACCGGCAGCTGCTGCGGGGTTAGCGCCTCGATGAAGGGCGGCGCTGGTGAGCGCCGCGACGCATCGGGTTCCTCTTCGGCGCGGGGATGATCCTGCCTCGATGAAGGGCGGCGCTGGTGAGCGCCGCGACAGGTCCAGTTCTTGCCAGTGCGTGACGTGCGCGTGCCTCGATGAAGGGCGGCGCTGGTGAGCGCCGCGACGGTGCGCCAGCACCTTCCGGGCGGTGTTTTCGGGCCTCGATGAAGGGCGGCGCTGGTGAGCGCCGCGACCTGAAGCCGGGGGTCTGCGCCCAAGATTCCTGATCAAGCCTCGATGAAGGGCGGCGCTGGTGAGCGCCGCGACCCTACGACCCGGAGGTCCACGGCACCTATGGCGCGCCTCGATGAAGGGCGGCGCTGGTGAGCGCCGCGACGTCGGTGACCTCACCCAAGGACTCGCCGTACGCCTGCGCGCCTCGATGAAGGGCGGCGCTGGTGAGCGCCGCGACCCCTACGCCCTCGTCCCCCCGGCCGTGCTCAAGAAGCCTCGATGAAGGGCGGCGCTGGTGAGCGCCGCGACGGAGGGGGCCGAGGTCGGGGCCGCCCTCGGCGGCTAGCCTCGATGAAGGGCGGCGCTGGTGAGCGCCGCGACAGCCTGGGCGAAAAGGGGCCGCCGACCTGGATGTTTGTGGGCCTGGCGCGAAGGGTTTTTGCTCGGGAGGGCCGGAGGGGCTCGTTTGTGGGGCATTGAGGACGGGCCATTCTGTTGAGCTGGGGATATACCTGGCTAAGGGTCCTGGCGTGTCGCTGTTCCAGCGTAGGGTTCGCCTGGCTCGAACTATACGATCAGAGGGCCGTCGCCGGTGAGGGGGCGCCGTTTGCCGATGAATTCGACGGGTGGCGGGCCGGCTCGGTTGAGGGGGCCGAGGTCGCAGGTCAGTATGGAGTCTGTGGTCGGGTCGATCATCTGGGTGAGTTGGGCGAGGAGTCTGATCAGCCGGGCTGGACGGCCGTCGATGATAAAGACGCTGTACTGGGCGCGGTCGCCGTGCGAGTTGAGGTGGTCGGAGACCCGTGTGCGGCGTCGGTCGTCGACGATGTCGTAGGCGATGATGTAGCGCCTGGTTTGGTCGGTGCTCATCGGACGCGGATGCCTTTGTATTCGGGCTGTGTGCCGTCGATGACTCCGAGGATGAGCCTGGCTTGGACCTCGATGGCTCGGCGCCACGTCACGGTGTACCCGAACAGGGGGTGCTGGAATGTGGAACCGATTCTGCGCTCGTACGCGGCGATCAGCTTTTTGCGGGCGTCTTCCCGCAGGCTTACCGCACCGAGAACATCGCTGAAGTCACGGGGTTTGAGCTCTCCGTTATTGAAAGCGCCGATGACGACCGAATCGGCGATCACGGCGCGGAACTCCTCCATCAGGTCCAGGGCGAGCGCCGGCTTGTTGCGTTCGCTGCTGTGGAGGAAGCCGACGTGGGGGTCCAGCCCGCAGGCGAGGACGGCGCGGATCACGTCGGACAGAAGCAGGCTGTAGGTGTAGTTGAGCACCGCGTTGACCGGGTCTCTCGCCGGCCTGCGGCTTCGAGCGGTGAAGGGTTGCCCCAGGGCTGCGATCACGGACGGGTTGAGCATGGTGGAGAAGTCGGCGAAGTAGCGGGAGGCGCTCTGCCCCTCGATGCCGAACAGGTCGGGCAGACTCAGGCCGGATTGTGCGGCACGTTGCAGGCGCCGCAGTTCGGTGACCGCGTCTGGTGCCTGTCCATGACGGCGGAGCAGTGTCGCCTGGTTGGCGATCTTCGTGGCGATGAACTCACGGGCCAGGTCCAGCCGTCCACGTGCGGCCGCGACGTGCTGACGGTGGCGGGGTCCGCCGTTGGGGCTGGTGGCGGACGCGGCCCAGCCGGTAATTCGTCCGCGGCTCGTGCACCACACCACCACGAGGTTGCGCCACAGCAGTTCGCGGACGAGTCCTCCGGACAGGTCGATGTTGCCGTGAACGACAACGGCTTGAACGTGTTCGATCGGAACCGAGGTGAGTTGTTCCCCCTTACGGTGAATCTCGACACGACCGCTTCGAATGGAGGCGCGGGACCCTGGGGTAGCGAGATGAAGCACCTGACCGTCCGGATCGGCCACCTTGATGCGCCGGTGGACGAACGTGAGCGCGCGTTCATCGGGCAGGCAGACGCCGATATGCGAGCACCGGCCGCAGCGGGGGTCGTCCTCCAGCGGAGGAGGCGCGTCATCGTTGACGATCGTACGGAGCGTCTCCGCTGTCAGTGCTTCCGCTGCGGCGAAGTCGGTGGGGCCGAGGTCTACGGGCACTCTTGTCCGGTGCTGAGTGAAGTACACCTCCTGTCCTCGAACGAGATGCCCCATGTCTCGCAGGGCCATCACCTGAAGGGCGAGTTGGACGCGCGTGGCCTGGGTGACCTCGCAACGCTGTCGGATGGGTGTGGACTTGTACTCGACGACGGTCAACCGTCCGTTGGCGTCGACCTCGACGAGGTCGCACCGTCCGACGATGTTGAGGCGCTCGCTGATCACCTCCAGTGATCGCAGGCGGGTGGCACGTGACGAGGTGTGGTCATCGACCGACGCGTGGTCGCGTGTCCCAATGGCCATCTGGCCCGTGTCGGTGCGCTCTCCCATGGCCTCCAGCCAGGCTCGGCGCGGACAGAACACCTGGTGAGCGATCAAGCTGATGGGGATGAGGTCTTTGGACGCGTGGGGGGTGGTCATGGTCTCGCGCCGAGGGGGTGGAGTTTGCCGGTGCCGACGCGGCGTTCGGGGGCTTTGTCGCTGCCGTGGATGGTGACGGGGAAGGTGATGACGGCGGTCACGCCCCGGGCGGCGAGCCAGTGACGGCATGCGGTGTCGAGGGTTCCGCCGCGGAGGAAGGCGGTGGCCGCCTGGTTGAGTGGGCGGGAGGTCAGGATGGTGCGTAGTCGTGCGGGGTGCCAGGGGGTGTGCCAGAGAGGCGTGAACAGGTGCTCGGTTCGATCAATGCGGACCGATGCGCTGGTCACGGCTGCCCGGGTGGTCTGCAGAGCCAGGGAGGTTTGCGAAATGCCCCACAGGGCGCACCAGACGATGGCGTTGTCGACGGGGCCGGGGGTGTCGAGTCCGGTGGCGGAGCAGCCGTCGGGTGCGTTCTTGGAGAACTCGTCGCGTACGCGGTTGCCGAGGAGGCCGTCCAGGATCTGGGTTGGCGTGCGGTCGGCGATGACTTTGGCGATTTTGCTCAGGCGGGTGCGGACGAACTCGGCTCCGTTGTTGCGGGGCTGCATTTCCAGGCGGTTGGCCGCTTCGTCCTGCAGGATTCTCCCGGTCCGGGGGTCGGCCCGCCAGTAGCAGGGTTCGCCCAGCGCCGCCAGGAGGCGTAGATCGCCGTCGGCGCGGGCCGTGGTAAGGGTGTCGAGTACGGCGTGCCGCCGGTTCCGCAGGTCGCGCCAGCCCTCCTCGTCGGCGATGGCGGTCAGGCGAGGGCTCATCAGGCCGCGGGGCTTTCCGGCCAGGTCGATGGTCTCTTGTGTCCAGTGGCGGGTCGCGGCGTGGGCATGGACGATGGGGCCGACCAGGTCGGGGTCGATGGTCAGGCGGGGGCGGGGGGTCATTCCGGCGGTCCAGGACAGGCGCAGGTCGGTGTGTCCGGCGTCGGCGCAGATCGCGGCCAAGCCGTACAGGGCCAGGTGACTGATGAGGCGGCGGGGGTCGCCGCCGAGGATGGTGTCGTTCATGAGCCCTCGCCGGAGATTTGTCCATCGGCGCAGCGCAGCAGGGCCTCCAGGTAGGCGCAGCCCCATACGCCCAGGTCGGTGTGGGTACGTTCGATGAGGTGATCCCAGGCGCCTTCGTCGAACAGGCGCCGGGCGAGATCCACGAGGTGGGGATCGGCGCCGAGTTGGGCGGAGGTGTGCGGGAAGCCGGGGCGGCCGTGGCCGTGGCTGGTTCCGATTAGGCGGGCGGCCAGGTCGCGGTCTGCGGGGGGCAGGTCGTGCAGGGCGTTCCAGGCGATGAGGACGGACAGTTGTTCGTGCCGCCAAGCGCCGGGGAGCCCGGATTGGGCGCGGGCCTTGCGGATCTCCCGCTGGGTGGTCATGCCGCTTTTGGCCAGCGGCTCCGGGCTGGTCAGCTCGGGGTCGAGGCTTCGCTGGAAGCGGGGGTGAGCCTTGCCGTCGTCGTGGTGGAGGCCGGCGCGGGCCAGCAGTTCGGCGTAGGGGCCGAGGCCGAGTCGCTCGCCGATGAGCAGGGCGCGTTCGGCGACGCCGCTCGCATGCGCTCGCAGGGTGACGCGTTGCTCGGCGCGCGTCCACCGCTGGCGGGCCGACTCGTCATGGATCATCCTGCGGTTGTCGGTCATGAGCAGCCTGCTCGGCGGGCCGTCGGGGTCGTCGGCGAAGAGCGTCACGTCGAAGTCCTTCAGCCTGCCCTCGAGAAAGCCGATCGCGTGGAGGACCCGCGTGGAGTCTTCCAGCAGGGGTGCGAGCTTTTCCAATGCCTCGGCGAGTGCCTGACGGCCCTGCTTGCCGGCGAGTTCCTTGGGCGTGAGGTCGGCGGCGGTGGAAAGGACGTGGGCGATCGCGGACTTGATGTCCTCGTCGTCGCCCCGGTCGGGGTCGAGCGTCGAGCCTCGGCCAAGCAGGAAGACGAATCGTCCGGGATCGGTTCCATCCCCTGCTTCCAGAACGTCATCGCCGCAGTCGGTGCCGGTCGGAGTGAGAACCGGCATGCCGTCGATCACCGTGAAGATCGCGGCCGTGGTGTCCACCACGACGATGTCCCCGGGCCGCAGGTCCCGCGCGAACGCCGAAGCCTGCTCGTCGTCGGGGGTGTCGTGGTTGTACGGCAGCACCTCATCACCGCGTACGCGGTAGACGGGCGAGGTGAGATCGGCCAGTCGCCGCCCGGCCAGACGGATCTGGGCCGGGATCGTCTCGTGGTCCATCGGCGGCAGCTCGCGCAGCAGTGCGACGGCCGTGGCCGGGTCGACGGGCAGGTTTCGGCGGATCACGATGCCGATGTCATGGTCGGCGGACAGGTCGTCGGACAACCACAGGTCCAGGTCGGGCGTGGCGAACAGTTCGTCGTTGGTCCGGGACCACATCCAGGCGTCGCCGAGTTCAGGGCGTTGCAGCAGGGTCCGGCGCTGCCGCTGTGGGGGCGGGGGATGCTCGCGCAGCGCCCACGGAGCCAGCCCGGCGGGGTCGGCCGCGCGCTCGCGCAGCCAGGCCAGGCAGTCGTTCAGGTCACCCGGCTCGTACGGCGCGGTGTCGGTTTTGTCCTTGAGCTCTTTGTCGGGCACCGCCACCACCACCCGGGTCCGGCCGCGCCGTCCACGGCGGTTGACCCGGCCCGCGCGCTGCGCGATCGCCGTACCCGGGGCGATTTCCACTAGCGCCGCCGTCCAGTCCACGTTGACGCCGACCTCCAGGCTCTGCGTCGAGATCAGGAAGTCGACCTCGGGATTGCCGCTCAGGCTGAGCGTGCTGGCCGGCTGCTCGTTGACCAGCCGCTCCACGTCGTAGGGGCGCAGCCGCCCGCAGATCATCCGTACCTGGTGGGTACGGCCCAGCAACTCGGCCAACTGGGTGGCGGTGGCCACGTTGTTGACAAAGCACCCGACCGTCGGGCCGTACTCGCTGCGCAGCTCGATCGCTCGGTCGGCCATCGCCGCCAGTGCCTTGGCCCGGCTCGGCCCCGTGCCGGGGATCGGCCAGACGGGCAGCTCCAGCAGTTCGATCGGTTTGGCGCGGCACAGCCGCTCCCGCAGCGCCGCGTCCTCGGCCAGATCGGCATCCTGCACGCCCACACACAGCGCCGTTTCGGAGCGATCGGGCGTCGCGCTGGCCTCCACGACCTGAAGCACCGGGACCGGTAACCGGCGATCGGCCACTACCGCGAGCTCGGCCACCCGCCGGGCCGTGTAGATCAGTTGCCGGGACAGGTGCGCCTCGTCCACCACCAGCACCGAGTCGAATGCCAGCAGTCCCGCCTCCCGAGGCCGGGACAGCTCGCTTGACCCGTAGCCCGCCATGAGCAGACGGCTCCCCCACATGTCCGGGGTGGCGCAGATGATCTGGCAGGCGATCGCGTCATCCCGCCAGGCGCGCGGCGCAGGCAACCCGCCCCGCAACCGGGTGACCATCAGCGGCTCGGTCGCGTTCTTGCCGACTCGCAACGACCGCAGGCTTTCCGCGACCTCGAACAAGATCCCGCTTTTAGCGGTGGCGAGCGCGTCGGCGAGGCGGCGGGCATGCTCGTACTGGTCATCGACGAGAACTCGCCGATCAACGACCATCGACAGACGCCGAGGCACCCTCACCAGGACGGCTCCGGCCGCCATCAGCGCCACCGCGAACACGTGCACGTCGATCACGTGGGTCTTGCCCGCACTGGTCGGAGCGTCGATCACCTCCGGCCACCGGCCCTGCTCGATCACCGTCGCCAGCAGCCGCGACTGCCACGCGAACGGCGCGATGCCCGCCTCGTCGTACACGGCCTCATGAACGGCCGTGAAGAATTCCGCGAAACGGTCGGCTGACAGCGTCATGGCCGTTCCCCTTCCGGCGTGGGCACGTCGAGGGGAACCAGCAGGCCGTTGCCCAGATGCCGGGACTGGCCGATCGCGAGCAGGCCACGCGCGGGCACCAGGCCCGCCAGGTCGATCACGGCCCGGTACGGCCGCAGCGGCACTCCGGGGGGCATCTTGTGCACGAACCTGCTCAGATCGCCGTCCCGCACCGGTGTTGCCTCGACGACGACAACCCCGCGCCGCCGTACCGTGTCGGCCACCCCGCGATACCACGCGCTCCCCCGGCCGACGGGGATGCCCAGCCGATCACGCAGCACCATCCCCACCGACAACAGCACCGCGTCGGCCAACATCCAGTTCTTCCCCTGCCCCCGCGTCTCCGGCACGGCCGCCGGCACCGTGGACCACACCCGAAGGCGACCTTCCTCGGGCGCGGCCCAGAACTCGCTCGCGCTGACCTCGCGCCGCTGAGACAGCCGCAGCGCCCGCTCCGGATGCAGCCGGGCGAGTTCCTCCCACGCGCCTTTGATCACCCGGTAATCAGCCGCGTCGATGTCGGCGGGCAGCATCATCACGATCAGCGACTCGGCGGGCACCCCGCAGAGCCCCGCCTCCTTCCGGTTAAGAATCTGGATCGCACACCGGTTGGCAGGGCGTTCCACACCCGCCGCGTAATGCCCGGTCAGCACGGCAGGCGCCCCCTCGCCGATCATCTTGATCAGCGCCTTATGCATGGCGACCGCCCACCGGACCCGGTCCGCCTCGCCGGGCACCGGGGTGTCCACGGCAGCCACCAGGACCCGATCCCACGGCGTCTCGGCGGGTGCCGGACGCCGAGCCGCATAGCGGGCCGGGGAGACGGCGGTGCCGACCCGCGTCGGCGGCATCTGCGTCTCATTGGTGCCCGGCCTTACCCGGTCCGCCGCCAGGCTCGGGGGCACCGCGTTGTCGGTACGGTAGGCCGCCAGCAGTGCCTCGGCTCGTCCCGGCCCCGGCACGTCCAAATCCAGATCGCCTCGAACGCCGTCCCACCAGTTCGCGTCGACCACAAGATCGTGCGTCGGCTCGGCCAGCCCTACCCGCATCCGTACCGGCGTCTCGGCCATGCCCAGATGCGACACCTCCGCGCACAGCGCCTCGATCGCCTCCCGCAGCCCGGCGGGCGGCCCGACCTGCCAGGTCCAGGCATACGAGCCGTTGACCGCCACCGATCCCAGCGGCTGCGGTGTCTTGGCGATCATCCGCCGACGCTGACGTACCTCCAGCAGCCGGGTGCGGTAGGCCAGCCCTTCGGGCCGGTTCACCACCAGCTCGGGAACACGCACCCCGTCCGGCGGATGCGTCTCCAGCCAGCGCAACGCGGCCATGTCCACCTCACACGGCCGCAGCGATCCGCCGTCGTACACGGCCCGCGGCCCCTGCGCAGCGGCACACAGCAACGCCGCCGCCAGCCGCGCCGGCGAGGGCACCACGTCGATCTCGCCGTCCCCGGCATGCGCGTGATACGTGCCGAGCACCGGCTCGGCGATGATCGCGTACGGCACGACCGGCTCACTCCTCCTCGGCCGCGTCACCCGCGACGGCACCCGCCACGATCGCCGGATTCCCCTCGACCTCCAGCACCGGACCGTTCCACCGCACGCCCGCCTCACGCTCGGCATGCAGCAGCGCATCGGCCAGCAGCGCATCGGCCTCCTTGATCCCCAGCGGTGCCAGGCTGATTGTCTGCCCGCCCCGCTGGTCAAGGGTCACCGTCGTGGTGCCCACCTCGCGCAGGTCGCAGTTGGCGCGCAGATACAACTCCGCGTCCGCCCGGGCCAGCCCGTTCAGCGCCAGCGCCGCCAGCAGCGCCCGGCACGCCTGGTCCCCCGCCGCGCCCGCGCCGAACCGCATCTGCCGCAGCGTCGCGAACGACAACACATGCGTACGAATGATCCGATCACAGGCCACCCCGGCCAACTGGTTGAGCGCCGGCGGAATCCCCCCGAGCCCCACCGCCGAAGCCGAGATCGGCTTACCCTCCTTGGCCGCCTTATCGGCCTCCTTGAGCAGCTTCTCGACGCTCTTGCCGCTGAGCTCGCCCGACTGACGGGTCACTACCTCGCGCAAGTCCTTGCCCGACAGCAGCATCTGCATCCCGACGCCATCCACCCGGGCACCACCGCGAAGGGGCCGTCTGTCCCCCTCCTTGTCGGCCCGGCAGAAGCCGATGATCTCCCCGACCAGCGCACTGCGCCACCGCCCCTGCCGGGACCTGCGGCTGGAATCCCACCCGCCGAACACCAACGTGATCGGACTCGCCTCCAGTAACGCCCGCGCGTTCCCCGGCGTGGCATCCCGAATCGCGCGGTACTCCGGCAGATCCGTCACGGGAACCCCGTCCTTGCTCGCGGCACGGATGTGCCCGTCAAAGACCCGATGCGGCAAAGACAGATCGGAATACGTCTCCACCCGCCCGTCCACGGTGTATGCGACCACCACCCGCGGCAATCGCGACAGGACGGGGTTCTGATCCTCGACGGCGAGTTCCAGCCCCGCCTCCGCCCGATTGAGCTGGCTCTGCTTTGAATCGATGATCACCGCCGTGCGCAGCTCACCGTCCAGATACCGCTTCTCGTACGCGTAAACGCTCTCCTTGCCCCGAGGTGCCGCGAACTTGGCCGGCGCCACCGCACAATGCGGCCCCCCGGCAGGCTCCAGTTCGGTGGTGGAAGCCAGGCAGCTTCCGCCCCCCGGGGCGGCTGCGGACAACAGCAGGTCCAGCGAGATCGGATTCATGGACGTCTCCGGATTGGGGGAGGGCAAAAATGTCACCCCCGGCTGTTACACCAGGGGATGAGGCCGCGATACGGCATGCGGATCGCTCCCGAGCTCGGGAACCAGCGCGAGTCCTCGCCGAGGGGGAGTGGACCGAGCATAGCGGAACTGTAGGTCAAGAAACAGCTATTCCATAAATTTCATTGTGAATCCGGTTCCCAATATATTGTCCGCTTTCGTCACTCATCGTCGCTGCTGTATCGATTACTGCCGCCATGGGGGCAGACGTGTACGACCGGGCTGGTACTAGCGGTGGCCTGCTACGGGCACGCCATACGGGCCGTCATGTCCATGGCGGTCAGGTCACTGCGGCAATGCCGTTGGCCGCGAGCACGACGACGGACAGCGGGGCGACGCCGATCAACTGCGGCAGGCACCGCCCCTGCCGTGGGCGCCACGCCCACGTACGTGGCAAGCTGCGGGCCGGGACGGCGAGTCCTGATGGCGAGCAGCGCGAATAAGGAGATCAGGTAGTCAAGGCGGCAGTTATGGCCGGGCGGCGGTGGTCCGCGACGGGCGCGCCATACGGGGCCGTCCGGCGCGGCCATCCGCACGACGACATCCGTCCGTGCGACGACGGCGGCGATGGGGCATGTCTCCCGACGCGTCAGCCCTTGTAGTTGAAGATCTGACGCAACGTGTGCTGCACCTCGACCAGGTCCCGCTGGTCCTCCATCACCTGGTCGATCGACTTGTACGCCGCCGGGTGCTCGTCCACCAGCGCCTCGGCCCGATCGGCGTTCCAGGTCCGGCCCGCCATCGCCGCGGCAAGCGATTCGGCCGTGAGCTCCCGCTTGGCCTGCGCCCGCGACATGCGCCGGCCCGCCCCATGCGAGCAGGAGTTGTACGACGACGGGTTGCCCAGCCCACGCACGATGTACGACCGAGTCCCCATGCTGCCCGGAATCACACCTTCGTCACCGACCGCCGCCTTGATCGCACCCTTACGCGTGATCCACAGGTCCCGGCCGTTGTGCCGCTCCTGCTGCGTGAAATTGTGATGACAGTTCCGAGTGAGAATGTTGTCTTCCAGTGCGAATGCGTGAGTGCCGTCCACCACCGCGCAGAACACTTCCTCGACCCGGTCTGTCTCTTCAACCGCCGACACCGTCCAGCCTCGGCGTTCAATGGCCTTGGCGCTAGCTTCGTATCGCTCGCGGTGCTCAGGAATGAGGAAGAACGAAGGATCCAAGTCACCGCGCATAAGGCCGAGCAGGTGGATCGCCGTCGGCTCCTTCCCGAAGCCGGAGCGCATCCTGGTACGGATGCCGTACGTGCCGATCCCGAGAAGGTCGCAGATCACACGGACCCGTTCGAGATTCTCACGGCAGGCTGACGCGAGCGTGGGTCGCCCGGTCTTCCCCACGTCACCGTCGGCGGCGAAGTAGCCGGCGAGCCAGCCGTACAGGTAGTTGGGGTGTCTGTCCAGGGGTGGGATCTCCAGCTTCCACTCGACCGGCAGGCCATAGATCACCTTCAACTGGCCGTACGAGCGGGGCGGCCTCCCGAGCCCCTCAAACAGATGCAGCAACGACTGGTCCTTGTTGCCGCAGAAGTTGGCCCGAGCCCGGTTGCGTGAGGAGACCGACCCATCGCCGAACACGAAACCCCGTGCCGCGCCGATCCTGTCGACGGTCATGTTCTCGGGCCTCTTGCTGAACACCCAGGCCAAGCGATCTCCTGGCCTCAATTCTGCCGTGGTCGCCTCGGCGGGTCGTTTACCCCAATAGCGGGTGCCACCGCTGCTGTGGGTGCGCAGGAGCCACCGATGCCCAGGGGTGGCGTAGATGACCTTCTCGACGCCGTTGCGGGACAGCCGTACGCGCATGAGGCGCTGACGTCCGAAAGACCGAACAGGTGCCTTGACCCATTCGCCTCCGGTGGTCAGCAACTCGTGGACGCCGCCAGCCAACTCGGCGATAGCCAGCGTGCCTGAACTCGTCATCACGCCGGTCTCGCCCGCGAAGCAATTGATGGTCCGTACCCGTTCTCCGTGGCCGACCACCGCGAACAGCGCCTCCGACAGAACCCGATCCATGCGGGCCCGCGACGCCATCGCGTACCGCTGCGCCCACAGCATGTCCCGGATGTACGCCCAGAACTGCTCGGTGCCCTGCGCGAGGTAAGCGAGGTCCATATCTTCGAGCTCGATGAAGTACTGCTTCATCAGCTTCTTCGCCCCGTCGATGTGCTTGGTGGCGAGCTGGTTGCCGATACCCCGCGACCCCGAGTGCAGCACCGTCCAAACCCGGTCCCGCTCATCCAGGCACACCTCCACGAAGTGGTTGCCCGACCCGAGCGTGCCGAACTGACAGGCCGCCGTCTTCTCCTGCTTGGCCGTCAACTCGCTGTCCGGCCGCCCGATCGCGGCGAGCGCCTCATCCACGGCCGGATCGTCGTGCCCCTGCCCGACCCCGGCCGGAATGTCCCGCTCAACCAGCGGCATGAGCGCATCCAGGCTGCCCGGCAGATCGGCCGCCGTCAGCGTCGTCTCCGTGGCCACCATGCCACACCCAATGTCCACGCCGATCGCCGAAGGAATGATCGCCCCTTCGGTCGGAATCACCGACCCGACGGTGGAACCAAACCCCACATGCGCGTCCGGCATGAGCGCAACGTGAGATGGAACGAACGGCAGGCGCGCGGTACGGGCGGCCTGCTCAACCGTGCCCGGATCGATGTCGCTGGCCCACGAAAGAAGCTTGGGCGCTACCTGCTTCGGCATGAAAAACTCGCTCCACTCGGTCGCTTATCGAAAGTGCCGACTCCCGCCACCGTAGACCGTGAAGCCCCTTACGCCGTACTGATTTTCGCCGCCGAACCAAGCCCTGCACCCCGAATCGAAACTGCGAGATCACTCTCGCACCGCACCCTCCGGCCATATGACAACCACCGGCAACCCACGCGAACGCGCCCTCTCCACCACATCCGCCGTTCCCCCGGACCCACCCGAGGGCTGCCCATCCCACACGGCCACCAGTTCGTCGATGGACCCCAGCACGGCCTCATTCGCCGCGACATACGCCTCACGACAGGCACGCTCAAAATCCATCACCCGAACACGACCGGCCTTAGCCACCAGCGCGTCAAACCGCTCCCTGTGATCCGCCCCGACCTTCGACTCCCGATAGTCACGCGACGGCACGACCACCTCAAGCGAACCCCCCACATCGAGTACGGCTTCCGCGAACAGCGAGTCGGCCCCCCGAGCGATACAGGACACCCCCACCACCTCGCCATCCACTTCACGCAGCCGCGCCCGAATCGCCTCAGACACGAAAACAGCCGTCTCCGCGGTCAAATTCATATGGCCGGTCACACCAATCCGCACCATCTATGCATCCACCACCTGCTGAGGACGTCTCCCCTAGCGTGCCAGCATCTCCCGAAGTTGCTCGCGTAGCCCGGAGACGACAGGATCACGCCGTTTACTGATCTCAACGTAAATCTTGCGGAGCTTCACCCGCACCCGATCGGACTGAACCTGACCTACGCTTTCCATCGCCGTTCCGGCCACCGCCACAGCCTCGTCCACGTCTCCTTTCAACAGGTGCACATGGGCGAGCCCAAGCTGATCCAGGGCAAAACTACGCATGCTCGACCGCTTCCGGAGCTCCAGCG
This sequence comes from Thermopolyspora sp. NPDC052614, assembly GCF_040678635.1. Classification (NCBI taxonomy): domain Bacteria; kingdom Bacillati; phylum Actinomycetota; class Actinomycetes; order Streptosporangiales; family Streptosporangiaceae; genus Thermopolyspora; species Thermopolyspora sp. NPDC052614. The sequence continues at coordinate 224,715 of NZ_JBFATZ010000012.1, read as the reverse complement.
CTCGCCCGATGCGAGTCAAAGCATGAGTCGTGTACCGAATGTTCTGAAACGACAGTTCCAGATAACGATGTCCCGTGACCCCCGCGAGTTCGGCCTCGTCGAAGTACGTAATCCACTCCGGATCCGCATCGTCGAGGCGCACCTCGCTGAATGCCTCCTCCGCCGCACCGGTAGCCCTCTTGAACGCTTCGGCCCTGCCCAGCTTGGCGTACGCCCACGCCTCCCGGGTGTGCAGCATCGCCCGCAGTCGAGGTGTCGCGGTCGTGCCGACGCCGTCCAGCGCGAGTCGCACAAGCTCAAGGGCATCGTGCGGCTTATCGAGACAGAGCAGTTGGCGGGCCATCGACGCCAAAACGCCGGCTCCGAACGAACGATCGCCCGTCGGCTTGGATGCCTGCAGACCCAGCACGTAGTACTTCTGAGCCGCGGTTTGCATGCCACAGTCCCAAGACATCGTGGCCGCGATCTTCGCCAATTGGGCCAGCACGCTGAACAGACGCACGGTGATATGACGAGGGTGGGACTCTCTCAGCAGGTCGGCCACCTCATTGAGTTGACCGATGACCGCCTTGCGCGCGAGACCGCCCCCGTGGGAATCATCCCAGGACCGGAAGACACTGACAGTCTGTTCGAGCCGTTCCACCTCGTCGTTCCCAATACGCCCCTCGCACGAGGAGACCGGGACCTCACAGACTTTGCCCAGCCAGAGCTGAGCAGGGTCAATAAGCGGAATTCCCGCCGTCACGGTAAACATCTGGACGGCCTGTCGACGTTCAAGCATCAAATCATCTCTGCTGACGGCGTAAACGGCATCGACGGTGAGTTTCGGCTCCCATACCCACGGAAGACCTGGGGCAGTGATCGAAGCAAAAACGGTCTCGCCACTTGTGACCGTACCCACACCGCCGTACCCTGATGCGGCCAGAGCAACAAGCAGACCTCCGGCTCCCAACGCTTTGTCGAGAGCCATAGCCACTTGGCCACTCGGACTCCTGCGATCTTGCTCCAAGTCACAAACGTAGCTCTTACCGCAGTTCGCACGACGAGCGAGTTCGCGTATCGACAGATCGCCGCGAAGACGCCGCAACGCCTGGCCGAATGACTCCGCGCCCATGCCGTGCTCCCCGCCATGTCCGCCGTGTGTCCGCAACGCTGCGGACGCCCTGCGGACAGTCCGCCTCTAGATCATCACGTTCCGTATTGACAACGTTACCGCTGTGGGCCGCTGTTTTCGGCGGTCTCGACGAAGACGGCCCCGGGCCGGTGCGCGAACACCGGGGAAACCGGGGCCTTGAACCGGACGCAGGAGGTCCGATCCCGATGCAGAAGCCTAGAGCCATCCGCATCCGCTGGCATGCCGATCATCCCCCGTTGCCCATGGGATGCCGCTGGTGCGGAGGCGCGCCGTATGCGCACGACGGTTCGTCGCTGCCCCACCGGCATGGCCATGACTGGGAGCAGCCGACCATCGCGCAGATGCGGGCGCGGATGGCGGCACGGCGCCGTCTGGGCCCGCGCCGGACGTTCCCCGCACCGGCCCCCGCCCGAACGCCCTGGCACCACGCCACCCCGCTCCTCGCACCGGACGTCTCCCCGTACCACCGAGAGGCGGTGGCCTCGAGGCAGAGCCGCGGCTCCGTGATCCAGGCGTCCGGCCCCGCCGCACCACCCGACCGTCAACGGGGTCGTCCGTATCGGAGGGCGGCGGCGTGATCGGCAAGATGCGCGAGTGGTAGCGCGATCCGCCGGCCCGCGGTCGCCACCGCCAGGGCCTGCCCATGGTGCGCGGTGCGGACTGCCGATGGCAGTGGGATACCGAGCAGCGCTTGGCCGCTGCGCGGCTGGACCGAGCCGAGCGGGCCTGGGCCGTGCTCTACGGCGTAGGCCGACGCCGGTTCTACGCCTTCGCTCAGTGGACGGTCGAGGAGCCACTGGTCGTTGAGGCACCCACCGTCGAGGAGTTGCTTGACCAGATGCGCGAGGCCGAAGTGCCCCGCCTGGGCGCGGCGGCGCAGGCGTCGGCGGCACGAAGCAAGAACTTTGAGGGGAGGGCCGCTTGAACGGGTCCACCAGCGATTTCGCAGAGCTGCACCGACTCCAGGTCGATCATGGTCGAGAGTGGCGGATCTGGCGTTCGACCCCGACCCCGGACGGCAGAAGCGGCTGGTACGCCACTCGACGCCGCTATGCGGAGCCGGACCACGCACGAGGGCTGTGGCCGACGCTCGGTGCCGACACCGCCGAGGAACTCCGCCGCCAACTGGACGCCCAGGCATTGGCCGCCCAAACGCCCACATCACCGTCGGAGTCCTCACGCAACGTGGTTCAGCCAATCCCAGACGAACTCATGCGATGAGGTCTCTCTGGGCCATGGCTCGTACATGATGCCGGAGGCCTTTCAGTAGAGCCGCATCTCCATCCACTCCGGTCTCGACCGCCCGCAGGATCACTCCACCACGGCGATCATGGCGAGGAGCAGCAGGGAGCCTGCCACTTCGGCCATGCCGATTTGCTTGGCCGACATGGCGAGGCGCGGGAGGAGGGCGGCGCGGGCGAGGCAGCAGGTGAAGGGCAGCGCGTACGGCGGGGCGAGCCAGGTGGCGGCGGCCAGGGTCAGGGTGTGGAAGGCGATGGAGGTTGTGAGGAGGGGGCGGTTGCCGCGTTCGCGGATGCAGGACTTGACGAAGAAGACGGTGCCTGCGAAGTACAGGACGATGATCAGGGTGGTTTGGGCGGTTTGCCAGGGGGATTCGCCGTTGACGACGGCGACGACCGGGAGGATGAGGGAGGCGGCGGCCGTTGAGACCAGGCCGTTGATCAAGGCTCGGTCGTCGTGGCGGGAGGCGAAGAAGCCGTTGATCGCGAGCACGGCGATGAACAGCGGGGCGAAGGCGATCAGTTGGGGGCGGGCCGCGAGGACGACCGTGCCCGTCGCGAGGGCCACGAGCCCGTAGGTCAGGAGTTGTGGGCGGAATCGGCTCACGCGGCGGGTTTTTACGGCAAGCAGGGCGAAGTAGGACAGCAGGTAGCCGCCCAGCCAGGCGATGAGCAGGGGGAGCTGGACCCAGGTGAAGCCGGTGGTGAGCAGGCCGGCGAGGTAGGGGACGAGCAGCATCGCCCACGCGCCATGCTGCGGCGGTATCCAGCGGCCGCGTCGACGTCGGCCGCTGGGGGTGGCGGTGGGGTTAGCGGGCGCCGGTCGGCTGATGGTCATGTTGCTCATCTCTGCCGAGTTCGGCCGCGATCCGGGCGAGCAGGCCGTCGAGCACCTTTTCGGCCTGGTCCGGGTCGAAGTCCTCGCCGAGGCGCTTGCGTACGCCGTCATCGCTGAGCAGGTGGTGGACGGCCGGGGTCACGCCGTGCCGGGCCAGGCAACTGTACGCGCAGCGCAGGACGCAGCCGTCGATGGCGATGACCGGGCGGCCGCTGGTCGCCTTGCGTACGAGGCTCGGGACGTCTCCGCCCACACCGGCGATGCAGGACATCTCCGCTACGCCCCGGCGGTCCAGTTGCAGGGCGAGCCAATTGGTCATCTGGGCGGCGCTTGAGCAGCCGGAGCACGAGTAGACGAGAGGCAGATCCCGGCGGTTCACAGGCGGTATGTCCTTCCAGGGGCGCTCATGGGGAGACCACCGCTTCGGCACAGGTCTCTCGCCTCGACACGTTATCGCCACCGAACCGGCGTCCTTTTAGGGTCGAAAGTAGGCAGTTGGTGGGTAGTTAGGCCCGGCCGGTGCGGGTTCCGCGCGGAGGGCGCCGACGTCCCTGGTGAGGTGGCTCGCCGGGAAGTGGGCCCGGGTGCCGTGGCCCGCCAGACTGAGCGCCGGGACGCAACGGCCCCTGGCGGCCGACTCCGCCGCGAAGGCGGCGAAGGGCCATATCCGGGACCGGAGGGGCCGTCCGACGTGCCGCGTTCCCACTCAGCGGGAACGCGACGTTGGCAACCGGGGCCGCGTCTTCCTATGGTCGCGGTGTGCATGGTCGCCGCCGCCGCGGAGGGCAAATCAGTAAATTAATGAAGGTCCTGAGCTTCTCGCACTTCGTCCAAGAGTCGGCGGCCGGGGTCACGCGGGCCGATGACCGGGCGGCCGAAGGCGGACCTGCTCGTGCGAGCGCGTACCGGGCTGGTGGACGTCACCGGCGACCGCCCCACCACCGCCAGCACCCCGTCGTCGATTTGCCACACGAGGCGGGGTCCTCCGCCGATGAGGGCGATTCCGGAAGTCTCGCGAAAACGGCGAAGGCTGACAGGGTGACAGCATGACGATCACCGTGCGGCCCCCGCGCAGGACGGGGGCGGCTCTCGCCGCGCTGCTCGGCGGCACCCTGCTCGCGCCGCTCAACTCCTCCATGGTCGCGGTGGCGCTCGCGCCCATCCAGCGCGACCTCCGCGAGCCGCTGGCCACCACGACGTGGGTCGTCACCATCTTCTACCTGACCGCGTGCGTCTGCCAGCCCGTGCTCGGCCGGGTGGCGGACCGCGTCGGACCGCGCAGGCTGTTCGCGGCCGGTATGGCGCTGGCGGCGCTCGCCTCCGCCGCGGCGACGATGGCCACGTCGCTGCCGCCGCTCGTGCTGTGCCGGTGCGTGCAGGCCGTCGGCGTGTCGGCGGCGTTCCCGTGCGCGATGGTCGTCATCCGGCGGCACGGCGACGCGGCGCGGCTCTCGGCCGTCGCGACGGTCACCACGACCGCGGCGGCGGTCGGCCCGGTGCTCGGCGGGCTGCTGACCTCCTGGGCCGGGTGGCAGGCCATCTTCTGGGTCAACCTGCCCATCATGCTGGGAGCGCTGGTGCTGGCGTGGCACGCGATCGGCCCCGACGAGCGGCGGCCTGCGCCCGGGGAGCCGGTTCCCGCGATCGGCCCCGAAGAGGCACGGACCGCGCGCGGCGAGCCCGCCACCGCGATCGGTGCCGAGGCGGGACAGCCCACGTGCGGGAAGCCCGCCCCCGCAGTCCGGCTTGAGGAGGGACGGCCCGCAGATGGACGGCCATCCCGCGCGGTCGGCCCGGAGAGGCGGACTGCACCCGCGAGCCTGGTCCGCGCGATCGACCCGGCGGGTGTCGTCCTGTTCGCGGCGGCGGTGGTCGGTCTGCTGGCCGTCATGCTCGCCCTTCCCCGGATCTCGATCCCGGGACTGGTCGCCGTGGTCGTCGCCGGGTCCGGGTTCCTGTGGTGGGAGCGGCGTGCCGCCGAGCCGTTCGTGGACGTCCGCGCGCTCGCCGCGGCGGGCGGGCCGTTGTCGGTGCTCGGCACGTTCGTGCTGTTCAACCTGGCCTACTACGGCGCGTTCTACGGGTTGCCGCCGTGGCTGCAGACCGCGCTCGGGTTCAGCGCGGCGCAGGCGGGGCTGCTGGTCCTGCCGATCGCCGCCACGAGCGTCGTGGCGACCGTGCTCGGCGGGCCGATCATGCGCCGGTCCGGCGTCGGACGCACGCTGCTGACCGGCGGCGGGCTGCTGCTGGCGGGCGTCGCCGCGATCATGATGTTCGGTACGGCGACGCCCGCGTGGGCCGTCGTGCTCGACGGCATCGTGCTCGGCGTGCCGTACGGGCTGTGCAACCTGGGCCTGCAGCGGCTGATGTACGAGCGCGCGCCCGCGGGGATGACCGGCGTGGTCGGCGGCCTGTTCCAGTCGGCCCGGTACGTCGGCGCGATCCTCGCGGTCGGGCTCGTCGGCGCGTTCGCCCCCCGCGACCCGTCCGCGTCCACCGATCCGCGCGGCCTCGCGGTGGCGATGACCGTGGTCGCCGTGGCCGTGATCGCCCTTCTCGCCCGTGATCTGCGACGCCCGGAAAGGTACGATCGGTGAACCGGACAGACGAGATTTCAAGGACCGAAACCACAGTTATCGCCATGAGCACCCTGCGCGATGCCCGCAAGGCGGGCCGGACGGTGTCCAGCCGGGTATTCGCCGTGCTCGGCGCGTTCTCCCACGATCGGCCCGCGCTGCGCCTGGTGGATCTGACCGCCGTGACCGGGCTGCCGGTCTCGACGGTGCACCGCATCGCGACCGAGCTGGTCGAGCTGGGGGCGTTGAAGAAGGACCGCGACGGTACGTACCGGATCGGGCTGCGCATGTGGAAGCTGGGCTCGCTGTGCCCGCAGCCGCGCACACTGCGGGACGTGTCGCTGCCGTACATCCACGACCTGTACGAGGCCACGGGGGAGAACGTCCACCTCGCGGTGCTCGACGGCTACGAGGCCCTGTACGTCGAGCGGATGTGGGGGCCGCGTTCGGTCGACGTGGCCACCCGCGTCGGCTGGCGGCGGCCGCTGCACGCCACCGGGGTCGGAAAGGTGCTGCTGGCGCACGCGCCGCGCGAGCTGCAGCAGGCCGTGCTCGCGTCCGAGCTGAAGCGCTACACGCCGCACACGATCGTCATGCCGGGCCTGCTGATGCGGGCGCTGCAGGAGGTTCGCGAAACCGGCATCGCGCGGTGCTCGGAGGAGCTGACGCTGGGCACGGCCTCCGTGGCGGTGCCCATCCACGGTCCCGACCGCCGGGTCGTGGCCGCGCTCTCCGTCGTCTCCCACACGGTCGCCCGCAGCCGGTCGCTGAGTGCGGTGGAGCCCGCGCTGCGGCTGGCGGCGAAGTCGATCTCCCGAGAGCTGGCGAACGGCTACGCGAGCGAGCCGGAGGCCACCGGTTCCACGGGCTCGGTCGGTGCGGACGACCGGCTTGCGTGACCCGGCCGAGGTCACGCCGATCCGGCCCGTGGCGCGTCAGCGGTTACAGGACTCGAGCCGGCGAACTGCTACGCGGGTCAGCCGCCTGCCGGCCTTGGTTCACCGATCCGGCCGGCGGCAGCCCGTACGACGAGTACGTGAACGAGTACGTGGTCGACGAGCCACGGCAGCGGCTTCCCTTGGCCGCCGTGTTCTGTGCCCTGGCGTCATGAAATCTCCATGACGACGGCCTTGGGCTCGGTGAAGAACTCCCGGCTGTACGTCCCGCCCTCGCGGCCGACGCCGGAGTTCTTCGCGCCGCCGAAGGGCGCCCGCAGGTCCCGGATGAAGAAGCAGTTCGCCCACACCGTGCCGACGCGCAGCGCCCGTGCCACCCGGTGGGCGCGGGACAGATCCTGGGTGAACAGCATGGCGTTCAGCCCGTACGGCGTGTCGTTGGCCGCGGCCACCGCGTCCGCCTCGTCGTCGAACGGGAGCACGACCACGACCGGCCCGAAGATCTCCTCCTGGGTGACCCGGTCGCGCTGTCCCGCGCCGACCACGATCGTCGGCCGCACGATCCAGCCGTCGCCGACGCCACCGGTGTGCAGCCGCGCACCCGCCGTGGTGGCGATGTCGAGATAGCCCGCCACCTTCTCAAAGTGCTCCTTGGAGGACAGCGGGCCGATCTGCGTCGCCGGATCCTTCGGATCGCCGATCACCAGCGCGTCGGCGGCGGCGGTGAACGCGGCCAGGAACTCGTCGTACACCTGGCGCTGCACGTACAGGCGGCTACCGGCGAGGCAGACCTGCCCGCTGTTACTGAACACCGCCTGGATCGACCAGCGAACCGCCTGGTCGAGGTCGGCGTCGGCGAAGACGATGTTCGCCCCCTTGCCGCCGAGTTCGAGGCTCACCGGGGTCAGGTTGGCCGCCGCCGCCCGGGAGATCAGCCGTCCGGTGGCCGACTCCCCCGTGAAGGTGATCCGATCCACCAGCGGCGACTCGGTCAGCGCCTGCCCCACCGAATTCGGCCCGAACCCGTGCACGACGTTGAGCACGCCCGGCGGCAGCCCGGCCTCCAGGGCCAGCCGAGCCAGGATCGTGGCCGAGGCGGGGGACTGCTCGGCGGGCTTGAGCACGACCGTGTTCCCCCAGGCCAGCGCGGGCGCGACCTTCCAGCTCGCCATCATGAGCGGGAAGTTCCACGGCGCGATGGCGGCGACGACGCCCGCCGGATCGTACGCGGTGTAGGCGTGATGCCCGGTCGGCATCGGGAACGTCTCGGCAGGGGTGAGCCGGGCGTGGTCGGCGAAAAAGCGGAAGTTACGCGCGGCGCGGGGAACGTCGTGGCCGCGGGTCTGCGTGACCGGCTTGCCCATGTCGGCGGTGTCGGCCGCCGCCAACTCGTCGGCGTGTTCTTCCAGCAGGTCGGCAAGACGGTGCAGGATCGCGCCGCGCTCGTCGTGGCTCATCCGCGGCCAAGGCCCGTCGTCGAACGCCGACCGCGCGGCGTGCACGGCGCGTTCCGCGTCGCCCGCCGAACCGAGCGCCACCGCGGCCCACGGCTCCCGCGTCCACGGGTCCACGGACTCGAACGTCGCCTCATCGGCGGAGCCGACCTCCTCACCCGCAATGACGTGCCCAAACGATTCCACCACTGATCCTCCTCTTCGAACGCCGTGCCGTAACTCTCGGCGCGCGATCGGCATACGCTCAACAACCGGTTTCCATTCGCCGGGAATCGCCCGGTCACCCAGGACACAGACAGGTCGGCCGGTTGCTGCGTACGCCCAGCGGGAGAGACGATCGACTTCGGGCGTTGGCCGATCGCCTGGAGACGTCGGTGTGGCGGGGGGATGCGCGTGCCTACGGGCAGGGTCTTGTACGTCATCGCATGCGGCGGCCGACCCGCCGGCGACCTTCCCGGCTTCGTCGAGTGGGCACGGGGAGAGGGCTGGGACGTGTGTGGTCGCGACCCCCGCCGGAATGAAGTTCCTCGACGCACGGCGGCGAGTATCACCGGGCATCCTGTGCGCGACGATTACAAGCGACCGGAAGATCCCGACGTGCTCCCCTTCCCCCCGGACGCCTTCGTCGTCGCCCCCGCCAACGAGGGCCTATGCGCCGGTCGGCCCATCATCGCGGTGCCGACGCCAAACGTGACGCTCGCCCGGCATCCGGCCTTCGCTCGCAGCGTGGAATTCCTGCGAAAGCAGGGGGTGCGCGTCCTGTTCGACCCGGACACCTACCCGCTCCCCACCCCCAATCTAGGAGAAGCGGGCCGAACGCTCTTTCCTTGGGACGCGCTCAAGGATGAGGTCGTCGCGACCTTGTCGCCCTGACCGCGCGGTGCCGGAGACTGCGCGCGGTTGAGACGATCGCGTCAGGAGGTGGGAGGCTCCAGCCAGTGGCCGGTCACCGGGTCCAGGCCCATGATTTCCCGGGCGCGGCGGAAGAACTCGTCCTGCTCGGCGGCCGGCATTTCGAGGAACACGTGGTGCTGGTTGTAGTCCGAGCCCGCCGGGCGGCCCTCGGGGTGGAATGGGGCGCTGTCGGCGTTCCGCCGTACGAACTCGTCGTGGAGGTCGGCGAGCGCGCGTAGGCGTGCGATGCGCTCCGGTGAGGGCCTCACCGGGTCTCTCTGCGGCCCGCCTTCTGCCACCGTTTCACCTCATCCCGACCACCGCCCAGCATGGCACACTTCCCGATCCATGTCGCGCGCTTAGGGGCGAGCCCCTCGGCCGTATCGCTTCACCACGCGAGCGAGGCACACATGGTCCCCCCATCATCCGCGCTCATCGCTCGCCGTGGATCACACCCAGCCGGTGCGCTACAAGGGCCTTAATCAAGGCAACCAGGTCGAGGGCCACGGCAACGATGATCGCGGAGGTGATCACCACTCCACCACCGAGACACCTCGGTCCTGCGCCCCACTGCTCGACTCAGCCCACGGCATACATGATCCTCGACACACGACGGGCACGATGCTTAAGGACCTGAAGATCTCTCCGCGAGACGCTAAGGAAATCTTGGGCCACTCGCGCATTTCGGTCACGATGGAGATCTACACACACGGCGGCCACGAGTCCCACAGAGATGCCATCGGGGGGATCTCAGGGAAGCTCTTTGGAGACGCGAGCGAATAACGTCGCCGCCTCTACTGCCGTCAAAGGCCCGTCCGAAAGATCGGAACGGGCCTTTGTTTTTGGGTGGGGCTACCAGGACTTGAACCTGGGACCTCTTCCTTATCAGGGAAGCGCTCTAACCGACTGAGCTATAGCCCCGCAGCTTCGGGCGGAGATGAGGTTATCGCATCCATGGGGTGGAGGCGAATCGGTTGCCCGAGCTAGGAGTAGCTTACCGTGTTTCGGGGGGTGTTCGCGCCTTTGTTTCGCCGGGGTGGCGGGGGAGTGGCGGGTGGGGAGCCCGGCCGGGCGGGGCGGGCTCCCCGGGGCGCGTGGGTCACTCGGCTTCGCTGAAGGTGACCTCGATGCCGCCGACGAGGTCGGCGGAGAGGTTGTAGATGACGGCGCCGAGGGTGGACAGGGCGGTGATGAGGACGACGTTCACCGCGCCGATCAGGGCGGTGTAGCCGAGGATGCGGACCGGCTCGAACCAGGACTTGATGTCCAGGCCGCTGGCCTGCTGGCCGTCGCCCTCGGTGAGCTGGGTGACCGTCTGGACGATCGAGTCGAAGACGCCCAGGGCGGACAGCACGCCGTACAGGACGGCGACGGCCACGAACAGCACCACGAAGCAGACCAGGGCGACGACGAAGCTGAACTTCATCGCCGACCAGGGCTCGACGCGGCGCAGGATCAGGTGGGCCTTGCGGGGGGCCCGTGGCTCGGGCTTGCCGCTCTTGCCGGAGGGCTTGGAGGTGGGGCGCGCGGGGGACTCGGTGGTGAGGCCGCCGGACGGGCGGGACGCGGTGCCGTCGGTGCCGCGCATGAGGCCGACGCCCGCGTTGCCGGACGGTGTGCCCGCGCCGTCGGCGGAGGACGACCACGGCTTGTCCGAGCGGATGCGCGTGGTGACGTTGTTCTCCATTGACTTGCCGGGGCGGCCGTCGGCGTCGCCGACGGAGTCCCGCCGCCGGGGCGCGGTGGCCTCGGCGGTGGATCCCGTGGCCGGCTTGGCGGCGCCGTCCCGGACGCCGTCCGCGGGCTTCGGCGCGTCGAGCTTGTCGCCGACCTTCTCCCGGGCCTGGGTCGCCGCGGGGGGGCCGCCCGCCGTCGGCGGACGGTTTCGGTTGCCGGTCGTGCCTGTCTTGGCGCCGCCGGAGTTGCCCTGGCTACTCATTCCTGGTCTCCTGCCGGGTTCTGCTCGGTTTGCGGCGCTTGTTCAGCATCCAGTGAGTCGTCGCCCCGCGATTCCGCGTTGCGTGCGAGTGCGACGACGCTGTCGCCCATCGCGAGATTCATGAGACGAACCCCCATGGTCTGCCGACCGGACTGCTTGATCTCACCGGCGCTCGTGCGGATCACCCCGCCTGCGGACGTGATCGCGAAGACCTCGTCCTCAGGGTTCACCATTACCGCTCCTACAAGCTTCCCACGAGAGCTGACGATTTTCGCAGTGAGCACTCCCTTGCCACCTCGCCCTTGCACCGGATACTGGTCCGCCGCCGTGCGCTTGGAGTACCCACCTTCGGTCGCGACCAACAGGTCCGCGCCATCACTTACCACGTTCATTGCCAGCAACTCGTCTCCGTCGACGAACCGCATGCCGATGACACCGCTGGTCGCGCGGCCCATCGGGCGCAGCGCGTCGTCGGACGCGGTGAACCGGATCGACATGGCGTTCCGCGAAACCAGCAGCAGGTCGTCGTCCTCGGAGATGAGCCGTGCCGCGATCACCTCGTCATCTTCGCGCAGGTTGATCGCGATGAGGCCACCGGAACGTGGCGAATCGTACTCGGACAAACGGGTTTTCTTCACCAGACCGCTGCGTGTGGCGAGCACCAGGTACGGCGCGACGTTGTAGTCACGAAGGTCGAGGACCTCCATGACGTGTTCGTCGGGCTGCATCGCCAGCAGGTTCGCCAGGTGCTGGCCGCGGGCGTCGCGCCCCGCGTCGGGCAGTTCGTACGCCTTGACCCGGTAGACCCGGCCCTTGTTGGTGAAGACCAGCAGCCAATGGTGGGTCGTGGTGACGAAGAAGTGCTCGACGATGTCGTCCTGGCGGAGTTGCGCGCCGCGCACGCCCTTGCCGCCGCGCTTCTGCGCCCGGTACAGGTCGGTCTTGGTGCGCTTGGCGTAGCCGCCGCGGGTGATCGTGACGACGATGTCCTCTTCGGCGATCAGGTCCTCCATGGACATGTCGCCGTCGTACGCGATGATCTCGGTCATGCGGTCGTCGCCGAACTTGTTCGCGATCTCGGTGAGCTCGTCGGCGACGATCGTGCGCTGCCGGATCTCGGAGCCGAGGATGTCGTGGTAGTCGGCGATCTGCGCCATCAGCGCGTCGTACTCGTCGGTGATCTGCTGGCGCTCCAGGGCGGCCAGCTTGCGCAGCTGCATGTCGAGGATGGCCTGGGCCTGGACCTCGTCGATCGCCAGCAGCTCCTGCAGGCCGATCGACGCCTGCGCGGCCGACGGGGATCGCCGGATCAGCGCGATGACGTCGTCGAGGCGTTCCAGCGCCTTGAGCAGCGCGCGCAGGATGTGCGCCCGCTCCTCGGCCTTGCGCAGCAGGTAGCGCGTGCGGCGGACGACGACCTCGATCTGGTGCGCCGCGTAGTAGCGCACGAACTGGTCCAGTCGCAGCGTGCGCGGGACGCCGTCGACCAGGGCGAGCATGTTCGCGCCGAAGGTGTCCTGCAGCTGGGTGTGCTTGTACAGGTTGTTCAGCACGACCTTGGCGACCGCGTCGCGCTTGAGCACGATCACCAGGCGCTGGCCGGTGCGGGAGGAGGTCTCGTCGCGGACGTCGGCGATGCCGCTGATCTTCCCGTCCTTGACCAGCTCGGCGATCTTCTGCGCGAGGTTGTCCGGGTTGACCTGGTACGGCAGGGCCGTCACGACGAGCGCCTGACGTCCCTTGACGTCCTCCTCCACCTCGACGATGGCCCGCATGGTGATCGAGCCGCGCCCGGTGCGGTAGGCCTCCTCGATGCCCCGCCGCCCGACGATCAGCGCCCCGGTGGGGAAGTCCGGTCCCTTGATGCGGGCGATCAGTGCGTCGAGCAGTTCCTCGTCGCTCGCCTCGGGGTGCTGTAGCGCCCACTTGACGCCGTCGATGACCTCGCGCAGGTTGTGCGGCGGGATGTTGGTGGCCATGCCCACCGCGATGCCGGCCGACCCGTTGACCAGCAGGTTCGGGAACCGGGCCGGGAGGACCACCGGCTCCTGCGAGCGCCCGTCGTAGTTGGGCTGGAAGTCGACGGTCTCCTTGTCGATGTCACGGAGCATCTCCATGGCGATCGGCGCGAGCTTGCACTCGGTGTACCGCATCGCCGCCGGCGGGTCGTTGCCGGGGGAGCCGAAGTTGCCCTGGCCGTCGACGAGCGGGTAGCGCAGCGCCCAGGGCTGCGCGAGCCGTACCACGGTGTCGTAGATCGACGTGTCACCGTGCGGGTGGTAGGAGCCCATGACGTCGCCGACGACGCGCGAGCACTTGAAGTACCCGCGGTCGGGCCGGTAGCCGCCGTCGTACATCGCGTAGAGTACGCGGCGGTGCACCGGTTTGAGACCGTCGCGTACGTCCGGCAGCGCGCGGGAGACGATGACCGACATCGCGTAGTCGATGTAGCTGCGCTGCATCTCGAACTGGATGTCGACCGGCTCCACGCGGTCCGCGGGCGGTCCGGCGGGTGGGGTGTTGACTTCCGTCACAGGTGGAGGTCCTCTCGGGAATCTATGCGGGTACGTGCTGCCGCTGCACGTCCGACTACACGTCTAGGAACCGGACATCCCTGGCGTTTCTGATGATGAAGTCGCGGCGCGCCCCGACGTCCTCGCCCATCAGCACGGTGAACAGGTCGTCGGCCTGGGCGGCGTCGTCGAGCGTCACCTGGAGCAGCAGCCGGGTGGCGGGGTTCATCGTGGTCTCCCACAGCTGGCTGGGGTTCATCTCGCCGAGACCCTTGAACCGCTGCACGCCGTCGTGCAGGCGGGGGTCGCGCTTGCCCTGCGCGATGCCCGCCTCGATGATCGCGTCGCGCTCGCGGTCGTTGTAGGCGTAGTCGGCGTCCTCGCCGCGGCGGTCCCACTTGATCTTGTAGAGCGGGGGCTGGGCGAGGTAGACGTGGCCCGCTTCGATCAGCGGTCGCATGAAGCGGAACAGCAGGGTGAGCAGCAGGGTGCGGATGTGCTGGCCGTCCACGTCGGCGTCGGCCATGAGGATCAGCTTGTGGTAGCGCAGCTTGCTGATGTCGAAGTCGTCGTGCACGCCGGTGCCGAGCGCGGTGATCAGGGCCTGGACCTCGGCGTTCTGGAAGACCTTGTCGATCCGGGCCTTCTCCACGTTGAGGATCTTGCCGCGGATGGGGAGGATCGCCTGGAACTTGGGGTCCCGGCCGCCCTTGGCGGAGCCGCCCGCCGAGTCGCCCTCGACGATGTACAGCTCGCACTTCTCCGGCTCGGTCCACTGGCAGTCGGCGAGCTTGCCGGGCAGGCCGGAGCCGGCCTCGAGCAGCGACTTGCGGCGCGTCAGGTCACGGGCCTGACGCGCGGCGATGCGGGCGCGGGAGGCCTGCAGGGACTTGTTGATGATCTCCTTGGCCTCGCCGGGGTTGCGCTCGAACCAGTCGCGCAGGTGGTCGTTGCACGCCTTCTGCACGAACGACTTGGCCTCGGTGTTGCCCAGCTTGGCCTTGGTCTGGCCCTCGAACTGGGGGTCGGCCAGCTTCACCGAGATGATCGCCGTGAGGCCCTCGCGGATGTCCTCGCCGGTGAGGTTGTCGTCCTTGCCCTCTTTAAGGAACTTCTGCTCGCGCGCGTACCGGTTGACGATCGAGGTCAGCGCGGCGCGGAAGCCCTCCTCGTGGGTGCCGCCCTCGGCGGTGTTGATCGTGTTGGCGAAGGTGTAGACCGACTCGCTGTAGGAGGCGTTCCACTGCATGGCGATCTCGACCGCGATGCCGTCGCCCTGCTCCTCGAAGTCGATCACCGAGCCGTGGATCGGCTCCTTCTTGCTGTTGATGTGCGAGACGAAGTCGGACAGGCCGCCCTCGTAGTGATATTGCACGACGCGGGGTTCGCCGTTGCTGTACTCGGGGCGCTCGTCGCGCAGAGTGATCGTGAGGCCCTTGTTGAGGAAGGCCATCTCCTGGAACCGGCGCGACAGCGTCTCGAAGTTCCAGGTGGTGGTCTCGAAGACCTCGCCGTCCGGCCAGAAGGTGATCGTGGTGCCGGTCTCGTCGGTGGGCTCGCCCTTCAGCAGGGGACCGGGGCGCGAGCGATCGTACGACTGACGCCAGACGTGGCCGTCCGTGCGGACCTCGGCCTCCAGCTTCGTGGACAGGGCGTTGACCACCGAGACGCCCACGCCGTGCAGGCCGCCGGAGACGGCGTATGACTTGCTGTCGAACTTGCCGCCGGCGTGCAGCACGGTGAGCACGACCTCGATCGCGGGACGGTTCTCACCGGCCACGATGCCGACGGGAATGCCGCGTCCGTTGTCCGTGACCCGCACCCCCCCGTCGGGCAGCAAGGTGACGTCGATGTTGTCGCAGTAACCGGCGAGCGCCTCGTCGACGGAGTTGTCCACGATCTCGTAGACAAGGTGATGCAGACCGCGCTCGCCCGTCGAGCCGATGTACATACCCGGGCGCTTGCGGACCGCCTCCAGTCCTTCGAGGACGGTGATTGAGCTAGCGTCGTAGGACAAGTGCGAAATCCTCCTGCCGCGGACACGCGACAGGGCAGACATCAAGCGATGCTCTGTCCTGTGGTGCCCGTCACCGTCGTGAATGCCGCGATGCGGTCACCCGGGGGGAATCGGCGGCAAGCCGGGGTGACACGCAAGTGGCCGTGTCCGGAATCCTCTGCCATTCTACCGGGTTTGGCGGCCCGAGGTGGCAATGACGGCCGCTGTGATGGCCGCTAACGCCCCCACCCCCCGGTTCAGCATCCCCCCACGCGACCAGACCATCACTCCCCTCGCTGGCTTGTGAGCGCTTTTTCAGCCGTCCGGCCGTCCTGATTTCGGATGGTTGCGACGGCTTCAGCCGTACGTATCGCGGGGGCCGCGTCCGCCGGTCACCCGCAGACCGCCGGAGGGTCGGGGGGCGCCCTGCGGGCCGTGCACCCGCACGCGGGTGACGGTGCCCTCGCCGAGCTCCTCGTTCAGGCGCTTGACCAGCACGGCGGCGAGCAGGCGCACCTGCGTGGCCCAGGTGGTGGAGTCGGCCGCCACCATCACCTCGCCGTCGGCGAACGACTCGGGCCGGGTGTGCGCGGCCAGGTCGGGGCCGACGATCTCGGCCCATCGACCGAACACGCCGCCGACCGCCGCGGACTGCTCCCAGCCCCGGGCGGCGAGCAGGTCGCGGATCGCCCGGCCGAACGGCAGCGGGTCGCCGGAGTCGCGGCGCGGCGTGGCGGACCTGCGGCGCGGCTCGGTGCGGGGCAGCCGTCCGCGTCTGGCGGCGTCGGCCTTGGCCTGGGCGAGCTTCTCCCTCGCGTGGGCCGCGCCGCGGGCGTTCACCTCGTCCCGCGACTCGCCAGAGGGCCGGTCATCGAGGTCATCGGACACGTGTCACGCTCCCATCCGCCACGTCGAACCGGGCACCGGACAGCTCGGCGGGCACGTCCTCCGGAACGGCCGCCGTGATCAGCACCTGCTCGGCCGGGGCGACGATCTCCGCCAGGCGGCGCCTGCGGAAGGCGTCGAGCTCGGCGAAGACGTCGTCGAGGATCAGCACCGGGTCGCCGCCGTCGGCTCGCAGCAGATCGTAGGCGGCCAGGCGCAGCGCCAGCGCGAACGACCAGGACTCGCCGTGACTGGCGTAGCCGCGGGCGGGCAGCTGCCCCAGCCGCAGCTCCAGATCGTCGCGATGCGGGCCGACCAGGTTCACGCCGCGTTCCAGTTCGGCGGCCCGGACCTCGAGCAACGCCTCCCGCAGCCGTACGGCGAGGCTCTCCCGGTCGGCCGTCCCCGGCCTTCGGCCACCTGTGGACAACCCGGCAGCGCCGGGTGCCGCGCCGCCGACGCCGGCGGGGGAACCGCCCACAGGCCGGTCGCCGCCCGTCACACCGCCCATCGCACCCCCCGTCGTACCGCCCGTCACATCGCCGCCCATCGCATCGGCCGTCACGCCGCCCGGTCCGGCGCGCTCGGCCGTCCCCTCATGCCCCGTGCCACCGGCGGCGGAGCCGCCCTCCGCACCGCCACCGCCCGTGCTCTCACTGCCCGGCGGCCTGTCGGTCGAGGATCCACCGGTTGTGGACAACGTCGAGCGGTAGATCAGGTCGGCGGCGCCGGAGGAGGGGGCGAGCGCCGCGTACGCCTTGGCCGCCAGGGGCCGCAGCGCCTCGACCAGATCCAACCGGGCGGCGAGCAACTCGGCGCCGACCCGGGCCAGATGCGCGTCCCACACGTCGAGGGTGCTGAGCACGTCTCCGGCGCCGGCCGCCGCGAACGCGGCCTCGGCCTCCTGCCGCCGGGCGCCGCGCCTGCGGCCCGCCTTCGACGCCGCCGCGGCGCGCAGCAGGGCTCCGCGCTGCTTGAGCACCCGGTCGTAGTCCGCGCGCACGCCCGCGAACCGGGGGGCGCGGGCGACCAGCAGGTCGTCGAGGAACCTGCGGCGTTCGGCCGGGTCGCCCTTCACGAGGGCGAGGTCCTCCGGGGCGAACAGCACCGAGCGCAGCAGGCCGAGCGCGTCACGCGCGCGCGAGACGGGGGAGCGGTTGAGCCGCGCCCGGTTGGCCCGCCCCGGATTGATCTCCAGTTCGATGAGCGCCCGGCGCTCCTCGCGCACGACCATCGCGCGTACGATCGCCCGCGCGGCACCGTGCCGTACCAGCGGCGCGTCGGAGGCGACCCGATGGCTGGACTGGGTCGCGACATAGCCCACCGCCTCGACCAGGTTCGTCTTGCCGTGCCCGTTGGGACCGACGAACGCGGTCACCCCGGGCTCCAAGGCAAGGTCGACCGACCCGTACGAGCGGAAGTCGGTGAGCGACAAGTGGGCCACATGCACCCCCACGAGGGTAGCGGGAGACCCGGCCGTGGCGGGCAAGGCCCGGCGGGCCTGTGGATAACTCCGCGATCAGCGAGGCGGGGGAGAGGGAGGACCTTCCCGCGAGAAGAGCGAGAAGAGGATGTGTGAGGTTTTCCACAGCCCGGCCGGTGGGCGGTGGGGCCGGTTGGCCGGGCTCCGCCGGACCGTTTCGCATCGGGCCCGCGCCGGGAACCGGCTTTCGGAGCTCTTCATCGAGTCGCGTCCATGGTGGTGGTGTACGAGTTTGACCAGGTGACAGGCACGCCGCCGGACATGAGGACGGCCATCGCGTGATCCTTCGTGATTGCAAGTCAAGATCGAAGGAAAACCGGACGATGGCCGTGCACAACAGTGTGGACCCCGCAGCCTGGCTCGCGGAGCAGATCCAGGCCCAGGATCCGGATCTGTTGCGATCCATGGGTGAAGACCATGGCCGAAGCGTTGATGTCGGCCGAGGCCGACGCCCGCTGCGGCGCCGCCCACGGCGAGCGGCATCGAGCGGATCAACCACCGCAACGGCTACCGGATGCGGGAATGGGACACCCGGGCCGGCACCGTCGAGCCGGCCATCCCCAAGCTGCGCACCGGCTCCTACTTCCCCGACCGCCAGCCACCACGGGATGATCTCCCGCAGAGTGAGCCCGACCAGGGTGGCCAGGATGTACAGGCGGTCGGCGAGCGGGTCGAGCAGGCGGCCGATCCGGCTCACCTGGTTCCAGGCCCGGGCCAGGTGGCCGTCGAGCCAGTCGGAAAAGCCCGCCAGCATCAGCAGCAGCACCGCCCAGCCGTCAACCTGAGTGGCTGGGCTCCCCCAGGCGTCATCCTCCTTCCGCTCCCGCGGATAAGGAATCCGGGCCATCGGCTTCATTCGGCGAAGCCTATGCCGCCGACTTCGGCGCGGAGCGGTCCGACAACAGGGCTGTGGATAACTTCGGTGGACGATTGCCCAATTTGCCTACGCGGCCTGGGATATGAGCCCTTCCGGTGGGTCTGTGGATATCTCGTAATCCTGTGGATTACTTTTCGGTCTCGATCGGCGGAGTGACGTCCGCGCCGGGGGAGTCGGCCCCCTTGGCGTGGGCGCCCTCGGCGGAGGCGACCGCGTGCCCGCCGAACTGGTTGCGCAGCGCGGCGACGACCTTCATGGCGGGGGAGTCGGGCTGCCGGGAGGCGAAGCGGGCGTACAGGGCGGCCGTGATGACGGGCAGGGGCACCGCGTGCTCCACCGCGGCCTGGACGGCCCAGCGGCCTTCTCCGGAGTCCTCCGCGTACCCGCGCAGCTCCGACAGGTCGGAGTCGTCGTCCAGGGCCCGCACGAGCAGGTCCAGCAGCCAGGAGCGGATGACGGTGCCGCTGCGCCAGCTCCTGAAGCAGCCGGCGACGTCGGTGACGAGGTCGGAGGCCTCCAGCAGCTCCCAGCCCTCGGCGAAGGACTGCATCATGCCGTACTCGATGCCGTTGTGGACCATCTTCGCGAAGTGCCCGGCACCGTGGCCGCCGGCGTGCACGAAACCGTCCTCGCCCTCGGGCTTGAGGGTCTCGAAGATCGGCATCAGCCGCCGCACGTCGTCCTCGGCGCCGCCGACCATGAGCGCGTAGCCGTACTGCCGCCCCCAGACGCCGCCGCTGACGCCGACGTCGACGAAGCCGACGCCCTTGGCGCCGAGGTCCTCGGCGTGCCTGCGGTCGTCGGCGTAGTGCGAGTTGCCGCCGTCGATGATGACGTCGCCGGGCGACAGCAGGGCGGCGAGCTCGCCGATCGTGGCCCGGGTCGGGGCGCCGGAGGGGACCATCACCCACACGGCCCTGGGCGGGTCGAGGCGGTCGACCAGGTCCTGCAGGCTGCCGACGTCGCTGACCCGCGGGTCGCGGTCGTAGCCGACGACCTCGTGGCCGCCGGCGCGCAGCCGTTCGGCCATGTTGCCGCCCATTCGGCCGAGCCCGATCATGCCGATGCGCATGTGACCCCCACCCCCTGTGGATAACGACGATTCGCCGCGGACGCCGGGCCCCTACCCGATACGGCAGAGCTTAACTGGAGAGCCTGATCGGCATGATCAGGTACCGGTAGTCGGGGACGCCCTCGTCGTCCACAGGCTTGCCCCCGGTGAGGATGGCGGGCTTGGTGGACGTGGTGAACTGCAGGCGGGCCACGTCGGAGTCGATGGCGTGCAGGCCCTCAAGCAGGAACTGGTGGTTGAAGGCGATGTTGATGTCCTCGCCGTCGAACTCGACCGGGAGCACCTCCACCGCCTGCGCCTCGTCGCCGCTGGCGGCCTCCAGAACCACCTCGCCGCCGCTGAAGGCGAGCCGTACCGGGGTGTTGCGCTCGGCGACCAGGGCGACGCGCTTGACGGCCTCCACGAACGGGCCGGTGGGCAGGTCCGCGCGGGCGCTGAACTCGGTGGGCAGCAGCGAGCGGTACTTGGGGAACTCCGGGTCGAGCAGGCGGGTGGTGGTGCGGCGGCCGCCGCTGGTGAAACCGATCATGCCCTCGCCGGTGCCGCCGGACGAGCTGAGCGCGATCTCCACCTCGGCGCCGGTGACGAGGGCCTTGGCCGTGTCGGCGAGGGTGCGGCCGGGGATCATCGCGACGGCGGAGATGTCCGGCTGCTCCGGCTGCCACTTCAGCTCCCGTACGGCGAGGCGGTAGCGGTCGGTGGCGGCGAGGGTGACGGTGTCGCCCTCGATCTCCATGCGTACGCCGGTGAGCATCGGCAGGGTTTCGTCCTTGCCCGCCGCGACGGCGACCTGCGCGACGGCCGAGGCGAACACGTCGCTGCCCACCCGCCCGGCGGCCGGGGGCATGGTGGGCAGGGAGGGATAGTCCTCCACCGACATCGTCTGCAGGGTGAACCGCGCGGTGCCGCAGGTGACCACGGCCTTGGTGCCGTCCAGGGAGAAGTCCACCGGCTGGCCGGGCAGCGCCTTGGTGATCTCGGCGAGCAGCTTGCCGGAGACCAGGACCACGCCCGGCTCGCCGACCTGCGGCTCCAGGGTCACCTCGGCGGAGACCTCGTAGTCGAAACCCGACAGCTTGAGCGCCTGGCTCTCGGTGACCTCCAGTCGCATGCCGGCGAGCACCGGCTGGGACGGGCGGGCCGGAAGGCTGCGGGCCGTCCATGCGACGGCCTCCGCGAGTACGTCTCGGTCGACCCGGAACATCACGTGAATCCGCCTCCTGTGTCTGGCCCGGTCCACGGGCTGCTGTGCTCCACAGACGCTAGCGCCTCATGGGTGCCGTTGGGGACAGTCTTCACTCTCGCGCGCTCGCGCACGGCCAGAACCTTCTATTGGGTTTGATTTCTATAGGGAGAGAGATATTGGTCATCTCATTAGGGGGTGTGGATACTGTGGACAACCGGTGTTTCCGCAGCTCAGGCCCAACTTTTTATCCACCGGCCCTGTGGGTGGGCGGTGGATGACCGAGACGTGCCTGGGGATAACGAGAAGATGTCCACAGGCCGTCCACAGGCCCATCGGAGGTTGTCCACCGGCCGTCCCCGGTTATCCACCGATGTTTCAACAGGTTATCCACTGGGTATATGCACCTTTTGTCTCTCGGGCCGCTCGTCGTACACAGGTAATCCCCAGGTCACCTCTGGTTTTCCCCAGGTCATCAACAGGTTGTCCTCAGGTTTGTCCCCAGGCCTGAGAGCGCTGTGCACCCGCGGCAGAGCAATGATCAGGTACGGCGAGGCCCGGGATCCCGCCGTACGACGGGTCCCCACAGTTATCCACCGTGATCCACAGAGTTATCCACAGGCTGTGCACAAGTGAGGATGAAAGTGCGATTCAGCCGTTGCGCGACTGCTGCTTGATGCGGTTGGTCAGCTCGGTGACCTGGTTGTACACGGAGAGCCGCTCCGCCATCAGCGATCTGATCTTGCGGTCGGCGTGCATCACGGTGGTGTGGTCACGGCCGCCGAACTGCTGCCCGATCTTGGGGAGGGACAGGTCGGTGAGCTCCCGGCACAGATACATGGCGATCTGACGGGCGATCACCAGCACCCGCGAGCGCGAGCCGCCGCACAGGTCGTCGATGGACAGGCCGAAGTAGTCGGCGGTCTGCGCCATGATCGTGGCGATCGTGATCTCCGGCCCGGAGTCGTCGGTGATCAGGTCCTTGAGCACGATCTCGGCGAGCTGCAGATCGACCGACTGCCGGTTGAGGCTGGCGAAGGCCGTCACCCGGATCAGCGCGCCCTCCAGCTCGCGGATGTTCGTCGAGATCCGGCTGGCGATGTACTCCAGCACCTCGTCGGGCGCGGCCAGACCCTCCTGACGTGCCTTCTTGCGCAGGATCGCGATGCGGGTCTCCAGCTCGGGCGGCTGCACGTCGGTGATCAGGCCCCACTCGAACCGGTTGCGCAGCCGGTCCTCCAGCGTCACCAGCTGCTTGGGCGCGCGGTCGCTGGAGATGACGATCTGCTTGTTCGCGTTGTGCAGCGTATTGAAGGTGTGGAAGAACTCCTCCTGCGTCTGCTCCTTGCCCTCAAGGAACTGGATGTCGTCGACGAGCAGGATGTCCACAGCCCGGTACCGCGCCCGGAACCCGTCGGCCTTGTGGTCCCGGATCGAATTGATGAAGTCGTTGGTGAACTCCTCCGAGCTCACGTACCGCACCCGCGCGCCGTCGTAAAGGCTCTGGGCGTAGTGACCGATCGCATGGAGAAGGTGGGTCTTGCCCAGCCCGGAGTCGCCGTAGATGAACAACGGGTTGTACGCCTTCGCGGGCGCCTCGGCGACCGCCACCGCCGCGGCGTGCGCGAAGCGGTTGCTCGACCCGATGACAAAGGTCTCGAAGGTGTATTTCGGGTTGAGCCGGGCGGGCTCGCTCGGCTTGCTGCCGCGGCTCTCCCACCGGTTCGGCAGCGGACCGGCGCCGGGCGTCTCGAAACCCTGGCCTGCGTGCCTGCCTGGCGGCGGTCCCCCCGGCGTCTCGCCTCGCGTGCCGTCGGCGGCCGGGCCCGCGCCGACGCCCTCAGCGCCGCTGGCCGGGTCCCCTCCGGGGCCGCCCGCCGCTGCGCCGTACGGCGAAGCGCCCGACTCTCCCGCCCCGCCGGGCGTCACACCGGGAAAGGCTGACGCGCCGGGCGCATAGGGGTAGGGATACTGCGCCGCCTGTGGACGAGCCTGTGGATATTCGGTGGATGAACCTGTCTCGGACAGGCCCGGAGCGCCTACAACACCCTGCCTGTGCTGGGAATCCACGTCACGGTCGAGTTTTCCACCCTGTGGATAACCGGGCAGCGGCGCCTGGGGAGAAGGGTGGGGATACCGGGGCCCCTGGGCGGGCGCGACCGGCTGGGGACGGCTCTGCCGAGGCTCCTCGCCGTCGCCGCCACCGCCCTGGTCGACCATGACGGCCACCCGCATCGGCCGGCCGAACTCCTGGGAGAGCGCATGCGCGATCAAAGGCCGGAGTTTGCTCTCCAGCACATCCTTTGCGAACTCGTTGGGCGCCGCGAGCACCACGGTGTCGTTGACGAGACCGAAGGGACGAGTCATGGCGAGCCAGGCACGCTGCTGCGAAGGCACGCTTCCGTCCAGGAAGTTCCCCAGCGCACGCGTCCACACGGCCCTGAGGTCGAGACCCTCCACGATTCATCCCCTCCCTTCCTGCGCGGCCCCCGGTCGCCCGCCGCGATCACTTATCCACAGGTCCACTTATCCACAGGCCGCCGGGCTGAAGACGCCGTCCTTCGCCTCGGCGCCCGCCCGTGCCCGGTCGCGTTCTCCGCAGCAGCCCTTCCGTGATCCACATGGAATCCACACTGAATCCACATGATGTGCACAGCCGGCGGGCGTCGCATCCAGCTCATTCACGCACGCGAGAGAAGGTTCTGGAGGGGCCGACAGTAGCGTTGTGCACATCCCTGTTCAAGACGTTGTCCACAGCCTAGTGGCAGTGTGGGGGCTCGCGCGTGCACATGCTGTGGATGAGTGGCCATCGGTGGATAACCGCCTTGTGGATTAGTGGATAACTTCCGTTCGCCCGCCGTCCTCCACAGGCTGTGGCCGGCGGCACGGGCCGTTCATCGGTGATTCTGCGAGTCATCGGTGGAGTCTGCGGGCCTGGACGCCCGGAACCGGGGAGCGGCGCGGGCCGTCCGTTGGCGAGCCGGGCGGCATGGCGATGGCGGCGGCCGGGACGGTAGGGCGAGACCCCTATGATCGTTATGATCGTGCGGTCCGGTGGCGGAAGCACGCCCCTCGAACCCGCGCCCCGCGGGCGGCTGGTTTGACCATCGTGCGGCCTAGCCCGTAACGTACGAAGGTCGGCACGTCACGTGACGCTTTTTGCATGCCCGCACATGACGGCCAACGGCAACCTCAAGCGACGTTAAGCGTCCACAGATCCTGCGGACGCGTCTCAAGCATGGAGCCCACCCGTGAGCAAGCGTACTTTCCAGCCGAACAATCGCCGCCGCGCGAAGACCCACGGCTTCCGGCTGCGCATGCGTACGCGCGCAGGCCGGGCGATCATCTCCGCCCGGCGCCGCAAGGGCCGTCGGGAGCTGTCCGCCTGACGAGCGGCCGAGCCCTCCGACGTGATCCGCCCGCCCGAGACGATCGCGGCGGGCGGTGACGCCGCAGAGGGCACAGCCGCCAGGAGCGCCCTCGCATCGGGGGAGTCATCGCTCCAGGAGGTCACTCGTGCTGCCGTCCGCCTCCCGAATGCGGCGAAGTGAGGATTTCGCGACAGCGATCCGGCGGGGACGCCGCGCCGGACGCCCGAGCCTTGTCCTCCACCTGAACGTCGTCCAGAACGCCGACGGCGACCGGGATGCCCCGCCCCTGGTCGGCTTTGTGGTCAGCAAGGCCGTCGGAGGCGCCGTCACCAGGAACACCGTGAAACGGCGCCTAAGACACCTCATGCGCGTCCGCCTGCACCGACTTCCGCGGGGTAGCCTGCTTGTGGTACGCGCCAATCCACCGGCCGCGTCCGCGCGAAGTGAGCACCTGGCCGCCGAACTCGACGTCGCGCTGGATCGTTTACTCAGGCGGCGTGGGCCTGACCCGCAGGCCCGGACGGATGGACAGGCATGACGGCGCAACAGACCGCCGGGATCACCCCGGCCGCCCGGATCCTGATGGCCCCGATCAGGTTCTACCGGGCCTTCATCAGCCCACTGCTCGGGCCCCGCTGCCGCTTCGAACCTTCGTGCAGCGCGTACGGGCTTGAGGCCATCGCCGTGCACGGGGCGTTGCGCGGCTCGTGGATGACGGTCCGGCGCATCAGCCGATGCCATCCCTTCCACCCCGGAGGGTACGACCCGGTGCCGCCCCACCCGGTCCGGCCCCACGACGAGACGCAAGGGAGCTAGCTCAGTGGAGCTGTCCTGGCTGAATTGGCTCTATGAGGCCGTCGCCTTCGTGATCACTACGATCCATCGGGGCTACAGCACTTTCCTTCCCCCGGCCAACGGCCTGAACTGGGCGCTGACCATCATCACGCTGACCGTGCTGATGCGCCTGCTGATCTTCCCGTTGTTCCTGAAGCAGATGCGCTCGTCGCGGAAGATGCAGGAGCTGGCCCCCAAGGTTCAGGAGCTGCGCAAGCGGTACAAGAACGACAAGCAGCGCATGAACCAGGAGGTGATGAAGCTCTACCAGACGGCCGGCGCGAACCCGCTCGGCGGCTGCCTGCCGATCCTGGCCCAGTTCCCGATCTTCATCTCCATGTTCACCGTGCTGCGCGCGATGGCCGCGGGCCAGGCCAAGTTCGGCATGACGCAGGAACTGGTCAACAGCGCCCGCGCCGCGCACATCTTCGGTGCGCCCATTCCCGCCACGTTCTTCAGCAGTGACGCGGACATCATGGCGTTCGACGCGGTGCCCCTGAACACCCGGATCGTGCTCGGCGTCTTCGTCGCGATCAGCTCGTTCACGACCTTCATGACCGTTCGGCAGAGCGTCACCCGCTCCATGGCCCAGATGCCGGACAACCCGATGGCGCAGCAGCAGAAGATCCTGATGTACATCTCGCCGATGTTCGCCATCTTCAGCCTGAACTTCCCGCTGGGTCTGATCCTCTACTGGGTAACCACCAACTTGTGGACGCTTTCCCAGCAGCACTGGTTCTACAGCAGGCACCCGATGCCGAAGTTCGACGAGAAGGGCAACGTGGTGCCCGTGCAGCCGTCGCCCGGCCTGCTGGCGCGGCTCCGGAAGAAGGCACCCGAGCCCGCGCCCGAACCGGCCAAGCCGCAGACTAAGATCGTTCGCCAGCAGCCGAGCAGGCAGCCGCGAAGCAAGAGGACCGGTAGCAAGAAGTCATGAGGAAGGAGAGTCCGGACGTGACCGACGCCGAGACGCCTGCGGCCGCCACCGTGACAGCCGAGCCGGAGCCGGAGAACGACAGGCCTGCTCCCGACCTCGCCGCCCTGGAGCAGGAGGGCGAGATCGCGGCGGACTACGTCGAAGGGCTGCTCGACATCGCCGACCTCGACGGCGACATCGACATGGACGTCGAGGGCGACCGTGCGGTCGTGTCCGTGGTGGGGATCAAGGGCAACGAGCTGGTGGGCCCGCACGGGGAGGTCCTCGAGGCGCTTCAGGAGCTCACCCGCCTCGCCGTGCACCGGCAGACGGGGGAGCGCTCGCGCCTCATGCTGGACATCGCGGGGTACCGTGACCGCCGCCGCGCCGAGCTGGGCAAGCTCGGCACCGCCACCGCCGAGGAGGTCAAGCGCACCGGCAAGCCGAAGCCGCTCGCGCCCATGACCCCGTTCGAGAGGAAGATCGTCCACGATGCCGTGGCGGCCGCCGGTCTCCGCAGCGAGTCCGAGGGCGAAGAGCCCAGCCGTTACGTGGTCGTCTTTCCCGCCTGACCCACGGTCACCCGACCACGATCATCGGCACATCGTACGGTGACAAGGACCGCCGACCCGGCAACAGGTCGGCGGTCTTCGTTTTTCCGCTTGCGGTCCCGCTCCTCCGGCGGCGGCTCCGCCTTCCGGACCTTCCCGCGGTGCCGATCTGCCCGGCTCGCCGTACCCCATCCCCGCGAGGCTCGGCGGTATGGCGATATGTGGATGATCATAGGCTGCCTGTGGATAACGGGCCGTGGCGTCCGGCCGTCGTATGACCGTAGTAAGCCTCAACCGCCAGGTGGCGGAACGCTTCCGGCTTTCCGCTCGGTTATCCCCAGCCTGTGGATAACCGAGCGTGTGATGCAGGGCACCGAGGTGTGAAGCGTCTCCGGGTTCCTGGGAGTAACCGGAATCGGTCGCGCCGGTTCCCAGGTCCGGCTCTCTGGTGAGCAGGCCATCGGGCTCCAGCGCGTCCACAAGGGGAACGATCGCTCGGCCGCTGACGCGCCAAGGGCGTCCGCCAGATCCCGCATCTCCGTCCCCAGATGCCGCCACGATCAAGGCCTCGGGAAGGCAGGGACGCCACCTCCGTCTTCCCTGGGCGCTGCTCCGGGCGACGGGCACGGGTGTTCTGGTTCGCCGAGTCCGTAGACGCCGACATCCCGGACCTGCGCGAGCGACGCCCGCGTGCTCACGCTCGAGGCGTGGCTCGCCCGGATCTACGGATCCCGCCGCGAATGAGAGCCTCCTGAGTGGTTCGATGCCGTCGCAATGGGGCGATCACGACTACCCTTACTCGGAGATTCCGATAACGAGTGAGCGATGGCGGAGAGCAACGAACTTCCCGACGCGCCGGACGTGGCGCGTGAAGTCTTTTCCGATGAGGCGTGGCCGCAGGCGCGGGCGTTCGCCGAGATACTGGCCGGGCCCGGAGTGGTGCGAGGACTGCTGGGCCCGCGCGAGGTGCCGCGGATCTGGGACCGGCACCTGCTGAACTGCGCCGTGGTGGCCGAGGCCGTGCCCGAGGGGGTGCGGCTGGTCGACATCGGGTCCGGTGCGGGGCTTCCCGGGATCGTGCTCGCCATCATCCGGCCGGACATCACGGTGACCCTCCTGGAGCCGCTGCTGCGCAGGACGGTGTTCCTCGAAGAGTGCGTGGAGACGCTGAAACTCGGTAACGCGGAGGTGGTGCGCGGCCGGGCGGAGGAACTGGCGGGCAAGCGGGTGTTCGACGTCGCCTGCGCTCGGGCCGTCGCTCCACTCGATCGTCTGCTCGCGTGGTCCATGCCTTTGCTCGCCGAGGGCGGTCAGCTCCTGGCGATGAAGGGGGAGCGCGCCGCCGAGGAGCTTCAGGCCGCCGACGCCGAGCTGCGCAGGACCGGTGCGCAGGGGGCCGAGCTTGTCACGGTCGGGCGCGGTAAGGTCGAGCCGCCCGCCACCCTCGTCCGTGTGATCGCGGGACGGGCCCCCGCGCGTGACGAGCGCCGGCGTGGAAAGGCGAGTGCACCCGGGGGCGGACGACGCGCGCCGGGTGGTCAGGACAAGCGGCGGCGAAAGAGGCAGTGATGACCGAGAGCCAAGGGCTGGGCTGGCCGGGGGGCGGCGTGGCCGTACCGGCTGGGCGTCCATCCGGAGTGGGCTGGCCTTCGAACGCTGCCGTACCCGCGCAAAAGCCGATAGAAAAGACGACGAACGACCCTCCGAATCCCCCGAACCCCGGCGATTCGCCACCGGTACGAGAGGTACTGAGTTCCGTGGTTTCACGTGAAACATCTACTCCCAGCCCTCCGGCCCCCTCTGTGAACGGCTATTCCTCAGACGCTGACTGGCCGCGTCCGTCCCGCCGGCGGGTCATCACGATCGCCAACCAGAAGGGCGGCGTGGGCAAGACGACCACGGCGGTGAACCTGGCGGCGGCGCTGTCCATGCACGGGCAGCGGGTGCTGGTCATCGACCTGGACCCGCAGGGCAACGCCTCGACGGCGCTGGCCACCGAGCACCGTGGCGACGTGCAGTCGATCTATCAGGTGCTTGTGGACGATCTGCCGCTGAGCGAGATCGTGAAGCAGGTGCCGGACATGCCGAACCTCTACTGCGCACCTGCGACGATCGGCCTGGCCGGCGCCGAGATCGAACTTGTGTCGATGGTGGCGCGGGAGTCCCGGCTGCTCCGGGCGATCAACGCCTTCGACGCGTTCGAGGTGGACTACATCTTCATCGACTGCCCGCCGTCGCTGGGGCTGCTCACGGTGAACGCCATGGTCGCCGCGGCCGAGGTGCTGATTCCGATCCAGTGCGAGTACTACGCCCTGGAGGGGCTCAGCCAGCTCCTGCAGAACGTGGAACTCGTCCGGGCGCACCTCAACCCCGGCCTTTCGGTCTCGACGGCGCTGCTCACCATGTACGACGGGCGCACGCGCCTGGCCTCGCAAGTCGCCGAGGAAGTACGGTCGCACTTCGGTGATACCGTCCTCAACACGGTGATCCCGCGTAGTGTGCGGGTGTCCGAGGCCCCAAGCTATGGCCAGTCGGTCATCACCTACGATCCGGGGTCGAGCGGCGCGATGGCCTACGCCGACGCGGCCCGCGAGATCGCGTTTCGCAGCGCGACCGTGACCGGCGGCTGAGCCGTCGGCGGTCTCGCAGCGGATCACGGCAACCGGTCAGCAGCAAGGGAAGACGCGTGGGAGGGCCCCACGCGGGGGAGGCCAAGTGAGTAACCGGCCGCGGCGCGGACTGGGGAAGGGGCTGGGCGCCCTCATCCCCACCGGACCGATCGTGCAGCCTTCGGCACAACCGGAGCCCGCCGACCCGGAGGTCGCTCCCGGGTTCGCTCCCGCTCCGGTTCCCGTCGCCGGGGCGTACTTCCAGGAGATCGACGTCGAGTTGATCGACCCGAACCCGCGTCAGCCGCGGGAGATCTTCGATGGCGAGGCGCTGGACGAGCTGGCGATGTCCATCGAAGAGGTCGGTCTGCTTCAGCCGATCGTCGTGCGGGCCAAGGAGGGCGGCCGGTTCGAGCTCATCATGGGCGAACGGCGGCTGCGGGCGTCCAAGCTGGCGGGGCTGAAGCAGATCCCCTCGATCGTGCGCAACACCCAGGACGACGAGATGCTCCGGGAGGCGCTGATCGAGAACCTCCAGCGGGAGCAGCTCAACCCGCTGGAGGAGGCGGCCGCCTACCGCCAACTCCTGGACGACTTCGGCGCGACACACGAACAGCTCGCCCGCAAGGTGGGCCGCTCCCGCCCGCACATCACCAACACGCTGCGCCTGCTGACCCTGCCGCCCTCCATCCACAACCGCCTCGCCTCCGGCTTGCTGAGCGCCGGCCACGCCCGCGCCCTCCTGACCCTCGACGACCCCGCCGCCCAGGAGCATCTGGCCAAGCGCATCGTCGCCGAGCAGCTATCGGTCCGCGCCGTCGAGGAAATCGTCCAGATGGGCGAGGCCACCGCGGGCCGCGCTCCGCGTCAGCGCGCCCCCAAGCAACCCCCGACCCCGGCGCTGAAGGACCTGTCCGATCGCCTCTCCGACCTCTTCGAGACCCGCGTGAAGGTCGATCTCGGCAAGACCAAGGGCCGCATCGTCGTCGAGTTCGCCTCCGTCGACGACCTCGAACGCATCCTGTCCTCCATGGCCCCGGACGCCATCGCCACCATGCGGAGCTCCTCCGAATAGAGCACGGGTCACGCGACCCGTCCGGTTCGTCGGCCTCGGGCTGAGGGGAGTAGGGGAGTACGGGGCCTTCCCTCATGCGGCGGTGCACGGCCTGACCGCGCACGATCTGGAGGACGTCGCCGTCAAACAGGCCGCCGTGACCTCCGCCCGGCGGGTGGCGGCCGCGGCCGCGGCCGACGACGCGCGACCCTCGGCCGCTGCGGTGTCCGACTCCTCCGCGCCGATCGTGCCGGACTCGCCTGCCGGGGCGACCGGGGAGTGTTTCACGTGAAACAGGAATGGCTGGACGCCTGCTTCAGCGGGTCGTGCGAGTGAGCTTCTCTAGCGGGCCGGTCGATGAAGCGGGTGAAGGCGTCCGGGGACGGGAAGGCCGCCGTTGTTTCACGTGAAACACCTGAGCCTCAAGGCTGTGACGAGTCGGCATCGAGGGGTCAAACCATCCCGTCGCTATGGACTCTGGGCGAAGAGTCAGCCCGGCTCATTCGGGCGATCCAACCTTCCCCTTCGGCTGTCTGCCCGCTGATGTTCGAGGCTATGCATGTGCTTCGTGGCGCTGGCGGATATCGGCTACGGGCCATGCGGCCGAGAGGCGTACTGAGGTCCTGCGGGTGTCGGTTCGCAGATGCCGCAACTCGGCGCCTCGGTAGTGGACGTTCTGGTTGACCGGGGTGAGCCCGGCGTTGAGCAGGCGGACAGCGCCTCGATGTGCTCCACTGAGTTGCACAGTCGGCGGCTACCCGGTCGCCGGGGATAGGCCCGTCACGCGGAAGTACGAGGCAGCGTCGGCCGAGGAGAGTTGGTCGCGGCGCAACATTGGGTTGGACCGCTGAAGCAGGAAGGCGTCCGAGGACCTCGGGAAGCGTGCCGAGGTATCACGCAACACCCAGGGCGAGCCGGCGTCGTCTCGGGAGAGTTGGATCGCGGCGCAACGGGGGAGGCGGTTTCACGTGAAACAAAGACGGGCTGGCCTCTGCTTCAGCGGGCCCTCTGTACGCGGACTGGTCGATGAAGCAGGAAGGCGTCCGAGGACCTCGGGAAGCGTGCCGATGTTTCACGTGAAACGCCCCGGCGTGAGATGGGTCGGTCGAAGGGGTGGTGGATCGCGGCTCTGCGGGGAGGGGGTGTTTCACGTGAAACAGGGCGGCGAGGAGTGGTGGTCAGCTTGATTTGAGGGCGGCGGCGATGGCGGAGACGAAGGCGTCGATGCTTTCCGGGGTGGTGTTGAAGGCGGTCATCCAGCGGACCACGCCCTCGTGGTGGTCCCACACGTGGAAGGTGTAGCGGGTCTGGAGTTCGCCGATCACGTTGTGGGGGAGTGCGGCGAAGACGGCGTTGGACTGTACGGGCCAGCGTAGGGAGATGCCGGGGAGGTCGGTGATGCCGTCGGCCAGGCGGCGGGCCATGGCGTTGGCGTGTTCGGCGTTCCGTCTCCATAGCTCGTCGGTGAGCATGGTCGTCAGCTGGGCGGAGATGAAACGGGTCTTCGACGCCAGTTGCAGGGACGGGCGGATGAGGAAGGGGACCTTGGCGGCGAGTTCCGAGCGGAACACGATCAGGGCCTCCGCGAGCACGGCGCCGTTCTTGGTGCCGCCGAAGCCGACCACGTCGACGCCGGCGTCGGTGGTGAGGGCGCGAAGGGAGCATCCGAGATGGGCGGCCGCGTTGGCGAGGCGGGCTCCGTCCATGTGGAGGAGGAGCCCGTGCGCGTGGGCCGTTTCGGCGAGAGCGGCGACCTCGTCGGGCGTGTAGCAGGTGCCGAGCTCGGTCACCTGGGAGATGGAGACGACCTTGGGCTGCACCTCGTAGGGGACGCCCAGCCCGTGCAGTCGTGCGGTCACGTCATCGGGGGTCAGTTTGCCGTCCGGCGTCGGGGCGAGGATCAGCTTCGTGCCGAGTTGCCGTTCGGACGCGCCGCCCTCGTGGGTGGCGATGTGTGCCGTCTCCGGGCAGATCACCGCTTCATACCGGTTGCCGAGCAGCAGCGAAAGACCGAGCATGTTGGTGCCCGTCCCGTTCAGCACCGCGAACCCGGCGGCCTGCTCGCCGAACTCCTCCTTGATCCGCTCCTGGAAATTCGCCGTCCAGGGGTCCCCGCCGTACGCGGGCACCCATCCGGCATTCGCCGCGACCATGGCCTCCAGCACCGCCGGGTGCGCACCGGCGTGATTGTCGCTCGCGAAGTCGGTTTGCAGCACCGCGCTTCCTCCATCCCCCGGGTCGAACACATCGTCACTCGATTCGATCACACGGTCAGGCTACGCCGCCCGCCGCCTCCGCGATCCGAGGGGCGCACCTCGGGTGCCGTCCGCCGGCCGTGCCGAACGCCGACCCGCCGTCATGCGATCGACCGCGGGCACCCCTACGCCAGTGCCGGGGCGACCGGCCGCCGGGGGAGGGGGTACGCAACCGGCTGGACGGCGACACCGCCTCTGCGTACGACCACCACCGACAAGGGGCACCGACAAGGGGCACCGACAAGGGGCACCGACAAGGGGCACCGACAAGGGGCACCGACAAGGGGCACCGACAAGGGGCACCGACAAGGGGCTATGGGGGAGAGGCGTCTTTCCGTCGCGCGGCCGGCGTTTCGTCTGCCGGGGCCTGACCGGATGGCGGTTAGGCGCGGGCGGCGGCTATGTGGAGGAGGCGGGTGCAGAGGGTGCCGAGGTCGCGGTTGGCGGCTTCGGCAGCCATGGGGAGGAGGGAGGTCTCGGTCATGCCGGGGGCGACGTTGACCTCAAGGAAGTGGGGGTTGCCGTCGGAGTCGACGATGATGTCGGTGCGGGACAGGTCGCGCAGGCCCAGGGCCTCGTGGGCGGTGACGGCCATCGCGAGGCAGGCCTCGGCGACCTCCTCGCGCAGGCGGGCCGGGGCGAAGAACTCCGTGTGGCCGGCGGTGTACCGGGCGGCGTAGTCGTACACGCCCTCGTCGGGCACGATCTCGACCGGGGGCAGGGCGACGGGGCCGTCGCCGAGGTCGACCACCGAGACCGCGACCTCCACACCCTCGATGTACTGCTCGATGAGCGCGGTGTCGCCGTAGGCGAAGCAGCCGACCATCGCCGCGGGGAGCTCCTCGGCCTTGCGGACCATCGAGGCGCCGAGCGCGGAGCCGCCGCGGGACGGCTTGACGAACAGCGGCAGGCCGAGGCGGTCCACGATGCGGCCGAGCACCGCGGACGCGCCGAGGTCGTGGAAGGTCTCCTTGGGCAGCGTCACCGACTCGGGCGTGCGCAGGCCCCACGAGCGGACGACCGCCTTGGCGGTCGGCTTGTCGAACGCCACCCGGCAGGCGTCCGGGTTCGCGCCGACGTAGGGGACCGACAGCAGTTCGAGGACCTGGCGGATCGCCCCGTCCTCGCCGCTGCCGCCGTGCAGGGTGACGAACACCGCGTCCGGCGGGTCGGCGAGGATGGAGGGCACCAGGCTCGCGTCGGTATCCCTGGTCTCGACCTCGACATCTTTGGCCCGGAGCACCTCGGCGACCCGGCGGCCGGAGCGGAGGCTGACCTCTCGCTCGTAGGAAAGCCCGCCGGCCAGCACCAAAACGTGGCCGAGATCACTCATCGGGGGAGCCTTTCTTCTGTCGCTGACAAGTGTACGGCTGACGCCCTACCCTAAGGCGTCAGCCGTACGGTGCGTCAGGCCAGGTCCGGGCCGGGCGTGTCGACGCCGGGGCGGTTGCGTCCGCCGCCGGTGCCGAAGGTGTCGCGGACCTCCAGCTCCTGCTCGATGACGCCGCCGAGCCGGCGTACCCCCTCACGGATGCGGTCGGGCTCGGGGTAGCAGAACGACAGCCGTATCTGCCGGGCCCCCTGCCCGTCGGCGTAGAAGCCGGTGCCGGGGACGAACGCGACCCGGGCCGCCACCGCGCGGGGCAGGATCGCCTTGGAGTTCAGCCCCTCCGGCAGCGTCATCCAGACGAAGAAGCCGCCGGTCGGCCGGGTCCAGGTGCAGCCCTCGGGCATCAGGGCGTCCAGCGCGTCGAGCATGGCGTCGCGCCGGTCGCGGTAAAGCTCCCGGAACGTCTTGATCTGCTCACGCCACGGCTGGGTCTCCAGGTACCGCCCCACGGCGAGCTGGGTGAAGCTGGAATGCGACAAAACGGCCGATTCCATCGCCAAAACGAGCTTCTCCCGCACGGCGTGCGGCGCGAGCGCCCAGCCGACGCGGAAGCCGGGCGCGAGCGTCTTGGAGAACGAGCCGAGGTAGACGACCCCCTCGGGGTCGTCGGCGCGCAGCGCCCGCAGCGGCTCGCCGTCGAACCTGAGCAGGCCGTACGGATTGTCCTCCACGACGAGCACGCCGGCCCGGCGGCAGAGCTCCAGCACCTGGCGTCGTCGCTCGGCGGTGAGCGTGACCCCGGCCGGGTTCTGGAAGTTGGGGATCGTGTACAGGAACTTGATCCGGCGTCCGGCCCGCGCGCACGCCTCGATGGCCTCGGCGAGCGCCTCGGGCACGAGCCCGTGGTCGTCCATGGTCACGTGCACGACGTTCGCCTGGTAGGCGGCGAAGGTGCCGAGCGCGCCCACGTACGAGGGCCCCTCGGCGAGGATGACGTCGCCCGGGTCGATGAAGATGCGGGTGATCAGGTCCAGCGCCTGCTGGGAGCCGACGGTGACGACGACGTCGTCCGCCCCGGCCTCGATGCCCTCCAGCCGCATGACCTCGCAGATCTGCTCGCGCAGTTGCGGGTCGCCCTGGCCGGAGCCGTACTGCAGCGCGACCGGACCGCGCCGCGCCACCAGGTCGGAGACGAGTTCGCCGACCACGTCGAGGGGGAGGGCCGTGACGTACGGCATGCCGCCGGCCAGCGAGACCACCTCGGGCCTCGAAGCGACGGCGAAGAGAGCTCGGACCTCGGAGGCGACCATCCCGGTAGCTCGTGCGGCGTACCGGTCGACGTAGGCGTCAATGCGCGACCCGTGGGCCGCGGTCGTCCGACCGTGATCCTGCTCTGATGTCACGGTCCCACCTCCTAGGTGATGGCTCTACGCGCGTAACGCTGGTCACACCAGCGTACGCCAGGGGGTCTCGCACCGGTCCGGCCGGTACGCCGCGCGAAGCGGTCGCGATCCTGCTTCCCACGGTGTGTACTCGGCTACGATGCCACGGGGAGACGCCTTTTTCGCGCGCTTTTCCATCATGAACTCGCGCTGGGACCTAGCGATCGTCTCGCCAGGATGGGGGGCCAGAGGTGTCGCGTCGGCTTGTCAACGTGACTTTGGACAACCTGGACGATCTCCCTCGCCGCTGCCGGCGGTGCGTGTTTTGGGAGCTCGACCCGGTCAGTGGCGAGCGGGCGCAACGCAGCGGTGACCCGGGGCTGGAGAAGGAGGCGTGGATCTCGGCCGTGCTGCTGGAGTGGGGCAGCTGCGGCAAGATCGCCTATGTCGACAGCGTCCCGGCGGGATTCGTGCTCTACGCGCCTCCCCTCTACGTCCCCCGATCGTCGGCGTTCCCGACATCTCCGGTAAGCGCCGACGCGGTCCTGCTGATGACCGCCCACATCATCCCCGAGTTCTCCGGCGGCGGCCTCGGCCGCATGCTGATCCAGGGGGTGGCCAAGGACCTCACCCGGCGGGGGGTGCGCGCCATCGAGGCGTTCGGCGACCTGAAGTGGGAGGAGCCGAGCTGCGTGCTCCCCGCCGAGTACCTGCTCGCCGTGGGTTTCAAGACCGTACGCCCGCATCTGCGGTACCCCCGGCTCCGCCTCGAACTCAAGAGCGCCGTCTCCTGGCGCGAGGACGTCGAGGTGGCCCTGGAACGCCTTCTCGGGTCCATGAGCCCTGAACGGGCCCTACGCCCCGTCTGAGGCGTTCTGAGCGCGTCAGGGGCGGCGGTCGATCGACAACGCGAGAGCCCCCCGCCGGATGGCGGAGGGCTCTGGTTGGGTGTGCCGCCCGGGAAAGGCGGTTGGTACGGCGACGCCGCAGGGGGCGATCAGATGATGCCCTCGAGCTCGCGAAGCAGCATGGCCTTCGGCTTGGCGCCGATGATCTGCTTCACGACCTCTCCGTTCTTGTAGACGTTCAGGGTCGGGATCTGGAGTACACCCGAGTCGCGGGTCGTGACCGGATTCTGGTCGGTGTTCAGCTTGACGATCTTCAGCTTGTCGCCCTGCTCCTTCGCGATCTCCTCCAGGATCGGTGCGACCTGACGGCACGGACCGCACCACTCGGCCCAGAAGTCGACCAGCACGGGCATGTCGCTCTGCAGGACGTCGGCCTCGAAGGACGCGTCGGTCACTTCCTTGATGGCGCCCACGGTTCTCTCCTCATATCGTTGCGATCTGCTACGTCCGGCCCCCGATATGGCCCGGACGGTGGGCCGTGCCGGTTTGCCGACCGGCACGGCGTGGTCCAGAGGTCACGTGGTTCGGCGGTCAAGCCCGAACCCTCGCCGCCGCCGCGGGACGCCGGGCCACGGCCGGTCAGTCCCCCTGATCGGCGAGCCAGCGCTCGGCGTCGATCGAGGCGGCGCAGCCGGTGCCTGCGGCGGTGATGGCCTGGCGGTAGGTGTGGTCGACGACGTCGCCCGCGGCGAAGACGCCGGGGATGTTCGTCCTGGTGGACGGCGCGTCGACCTTGATGTACCCCTCGTCGTCGAGTTCGAGTTGGCCCTTGAACAACGAGGTCCGCGGGTCGTGGCCGATCGCGATGAACAGGCCGCCCACCGACAGGTCGCGCTCCTCGCCGGTCTGCGTGTCGCGCAGCCGTACGCCGGTCACCCGGTCCTCGCCGTGGATGTCGACGACCTCGCTGTTCCAGGCGAATGTGATCTTCTCGTTGGCGAACGCGCGATCCTGCATGATCTTGCTGGCGCGCAGCTTGTCGCGCCGGTGGACGACCGTGACCGACCGGGCGAACCGGGTCAGGAAGGTCGCCTCCTCCATCGCCGTGTCGCCGCCGCCCACCACGGCGATGTCCTGGTCGCGGAAGAAGAAGCCGTCACAGGTCGCACACCACGACACGCCGTGCCCGGACAGCCGCTTCTCGCCCGCGAGCCCGAGCTCCCGGTAGCCGGAGCCGGTGGCCACGATGACCGCCTTGGCGTGGTAGGTGTCGGTCGCGGTGCGCACCACCTTGGGGTTCGCCGCGAGGTCGACGGAGACCACGTCGTCGGCGACGAGCTCGGCGCCGAAGCGCTCGGCCTGCTTGCGCAGGTTGTCCATGAGGTCCGGGCCCAGGATGCCGTCGGGGAAGCCGGGGAAGTTCTCCACGTCGGTGGTGTTCATGAGCGCCCCGCCCGCGGTCACCGAGCCCTCGAAGACCAGCGGGCGCAGGTCCGCGCGCGCCGAGTAGATGGCGGCCGTGTACCCGGCCGGCCCCGAGCCGATGATGATGACATTCCGGACGTCGCTCACAGTCTCGCCTTTCGTTTCCCGATGGCAGTGGCGTCAACAGATCCTAAGCACTGGTCATTCCCCGCCAGGGGGCACCGGCCGTGGGATGGAAGACGAAATCGAAAAGGCCCCCCGCAGCGCTCCGCGAGGGGCCTTTCCCGGCGCTCAGGTGCCGGTTCGGTTCCGGTGGATCAGTTCCACGAGGCGAGAGCCGGCTTGCGCAGGTTCTTGCACTCGTAGTCGACCACCCGCACCTGAACCGAGTTCTGCTTCTTGTTGTGCCAGAAGAGCGCGATCATGGCCTCGTTGCCGTTGTAGTACGCCCGGTCGATGCCGATGGGCTCGCTCTTGGCCAGCTTGGACAGCTTGCTGATGCAGCGGTTGAGCTTGGCGTCGCCCGCCTCGCTCCCCCAGCTCGGCATCGAGCCGAAGTACTCGACCAGCGGGCCCTTCAGCTCGGCGTCGAGATAGTTGTAGCCGGTCTCGCCCACGGGGAACCGCGAGCCGCCCTCCTTCCCGGAAGGCACGTCGGCGAGCATGTCCTGCTTCGGCTTCGGCAGAGCCACGCTCTCGGACCTGTTCGCCGGGCCCTGGCCATCGGCGATGAGCAGGTTGCTCGCCACCGAGGCCCCGCCGATCACCACCGCGGCCGCCGCCACGGCGGACGACAGCGGCACGAGCCAGCGCCGCCGTCCCGTGGGCCTGCGCCGCCGGGCCGGCACCACGGTGCCGTCCTCCGCGACCACGCCCAGAGAGGTGCGCGCCGGCTCGTCATCCTCGATCGAGGACGAGTCACCGGGCTGGTTGTCGTTGTCGGACTTGCCATCGGACTCGATATCGGAGGCGGCGTCGGCAGAGTGCGCCGAGGCCACCAGTGGCGTCACCGAGAACGGCGAGCCGTTCAGTTTGGTCGAATCGGACGACCCTGACGACCCGTTCACCGACGAGCCGTTGATCGCCGCCCCGTTGACGCCGTTCACCGCCGCCGGCGAGGCGGACGTGAGCGGCACCAGTCGTGGCGTGTCGAACGACGGCGTGTCGGCCGGGGCCTGCTCGATCGGCGCTGCGGGCTCGTCGTCCCACGGCATCCCGGTCTCCCAGGGGGCGTCCCGCATGATGCGGTCCCAGTCGGGCGCCTCATCCAGGCGTAGCGCGCCGTCTCGGCGACGCTCGGCCTCCGCGGCCAGTGCCTGGTCGACCCGCATCGCCACGCCGAGCGGCATCGCCGGCACCGGCATGGCCGCGAGAACCTCGCGGACACCGGCGAGATCGGCGAGCGCCTCCCCACAGGGATCGCAGATCACGAGATGGTCTCGGACCTGCCGTGCCGTGGCGTCATCCAGGAGACCTTCGGCCAGCTCGGCCAAGGTTTCCAGGTCGTAGTGCGTGTCACCCGTCACGAAGTTCTGCTCCCTTCGCGGATGAGACGCGAGTTAGGTCAGATCGGTTCCGCAAATGCGAAAGAATCGGGGCGAGTTTGGCACGCCCACGTGCGCACCTGCTCTTGACGGTTCCGCTGGGTACGGAGAGCACCGACGCGGCGTCCTCGACGGAATAGCCCATCATGTCGACCAGCACCAACGCGGCCCGCTGGTCGGCCGGCAGCAGCTTCAGCGCCGCCGACACCTCCAGCGAGATCTCGCGGTCGCCGGTGTGGTCGGGCAGCGGCGTGTCGCGCTCCGCGGCCTCGATGAGCTCGTCGTCCGCGACGGGCCGTACGGCCTTGCGTCGCATGCGGTCGAGGCAGGCGTTCACCACGATGCGGTGCAGCCACGTCGTGACGGCCGCCTCGCCGCGAAAGCTGTCCGCCTTGCGATACGCGGAGACGAAAGCGTCCTGAACGGCGTCCGCGGCCTCGTCGGCATCGCCCAGCGTGCGCAGCGCGACCGCCCACATGCGGTCCCGGTGACGCCGGACGATCTCGCTGAAGGCCTGCGGATCGCCGTCGATATGTCTATGGAGGAGTTCGGCGTCGGACAGCGCGGACCGCGCCACGTGCCCCGCCGTGGAGGGTGGGTTGTCTGCTTGAGGGTTCACAAGGGGTGTCCTGCTAGGCCGATCCGGGAGAGTGCACCACTACGTCATAGATGGTGCCACGAAACCTTCCCTCGAATGGGGGAAGCCGCGTAAACCAGATCAAAACGTACCGGCCGCTGACTTCCTTATCGGGGGTCAATGTCACGGTTCCGGATGCTTTGTCATGATCCGCAACGGTCTTCAGATCGTCGAGATCGTTGGAGTCGCCGACCTTCAACTCCAGCGAGGACCCCTTGGTGCCGCCGAGCTCCACCACCACATCGGCGACCCGGATCGACCTGCCCATGTCGAGCAGCAGCCCCACGCCCTTCTTCAGCCGCCCGAACTCGGCGCTGTTGTAGGAGTCGGTGTGCCACTCGGTCGAGTCCTTGCCGTCGATCGCGTCGGCGGCGATCTCCGGATGCTCGGTACGGTCGCCCAGCGGATCGAAGCCGTGCGCCTTGGCCGCCTTCACCTCCTCGACCGGCCCCTTGCTTGGCGCGGCCCCCGACGCGGTCGGGCTCGGCGCGGCCTGCCCCGACGCCGCGGGCTGGGCGAGGTTGCGGCCGATGGTCCACGCCCCGAGACCCACCGCGACCACGACGATCGCGACCACCGCGATCACCAGCGCGCGGCTGATCGTCGTGCCGCCG
Source organism: Thermopolyspora sp. NPDC052614 (assembly GCF_040678635.1). Lineage (NCBI taxonomy): Bacteria > Bacillati > Actinomycetota > Actinomycetes > Streptosporangiales > Streptosporangiaceae > Thermopolyspora > Thermopolyspora sp. NPDC052614. The sequence continues at coordinate 184,363 of NZ_JBFATZ010000012.1, read as the reverse complement.
GGCGGCGGCCCGACCACGGTGAGCTGCGGCGACCCCGCCACGGTGAGACCGGAGGGCGCCTCCGAGCGCAGCCCGACCGCCGGCGGCGTGGGGGCCGGGGCGGGCGCGGGCCGGGGGACGTCGGCGAGCGCCTCGGCGATCTCCGCCGGGCTGGCCAGCGGCGGCTGGTTCCGGCGCGGCTCCTGCAGTACGGCCCGGCAGGTGATGGCGTCGAGGGTCCCCGGCACGCCCGCCCGGACCTGCCGGGGCGTGCACAGTTTGCCGTCGTCGCGCGGCGCGGGCGGCAGCCCGCACTCCTCCTCGCCCGGCCAGGTGGCGGTGAGCGCGGCGTACAGCAGCCGGCCCAGCCCGCGGGCGTCCTCCACCGCGGGCTCGTCGCTGGTGGTCGCGGTGAGCGCGGCGTCGACCGCGAGGCCGAGCACCTTCACGGTGCCGCCCCCGGTCCACACCAGGCGCTCGGGCGTCAGCAGCAGGTGGGCGAGCCCCGCCTCGTGGGCGTGCGCCAGCGCCTCGGCGGCCTCGGCGACGAGCCCGGCCGCCCGCTCGGGCTCCAGCGGCCCGCCGGCGAGCAGGTCCACCAGCGACTCGCCGGTCACCCACTCGGTCACCACGTACGCGGTGTCGCCGTCGTCGGCGGCGTCGAAGACCTGGGTCAGCCGAGGGTCGGTGAGCCGGCTCGCGGCGCGGGCCGCCGTCACCACCTCATCGACGAGCTCGAACTCGGGGGAGAAGGTGTGCACCGCCACCGGACGCGCCAGGATCTCGTCGGTGGCCTTCCAGAGGGTCGCTCCGCCGGCCTGGTGGACCCGATCCTCCAGCAGGAAGCGATCCGACAGGCGCGTACCGGGTTCGATGGCCGACATGCTCATGCACCCTCCACGCCCAGTGGCTCAACGGCGCAATCGCACAGTACGCGATGCCGGGTGGATACGCCCACGCCCTCCTGCTTCCACTTCGTCGTTTCAGGCCGTTTCCGGCCCCGTGGCGCACCATCGTAGTGCCGCGCCGTGCCGTACGCGCTTCCGGTGGAAGACGCACGAATCGGACGTTTGGCTTACCGGATCGACGCCTTTCGCCGATCGCGGTGTCACCTCGATCGGCGTTACCTCTATCGGCCTACCCGCCCGGCGACCAAACCAACGATCGAGTTGACCTCGGGGATACGCAGACGATGCGCGAGGAAGAGATAGACGGCCATGCCGAGACCGCCGCCCACCACGAGCATGAGCGCCGAGCCGAGCGTGCCCAGGCCTACGAGTTGCCGGGTGGCCCACAGCACGCCGAGCGCGATCGCGGCGCACGGGAGGGCCGCGCCGTACATGCGCCAGAGGCCGTCGAGCACGCTGCGCCCGCCGAGGCCGCCCGCCCGGCGGCTCGCCAGCATCCAGGTGGCGCCCGCGCCGACCGTGTAGGTGACGGTGAACGCGAACGCCATGCCCATCACCGCCTGCCCGGCCGGCAGCACGAGGTAGGCCACGAAGCTGAGCGCGGCGTTCAGCACCGCGTTGCCGAGCGCGACCAGGGCCGGCGTGCGGGTGTCGCCGAAGCTGTAGAAGACCCGCAGCAGGAGCTGGAACAGGGAGAACGGCACCAGCGCCAGGCCGAAGACCTGCAGCACGTTCCCGATGTAGACGGCGTCCTGCACGCTGTTGGCGCCGTGCGAGAAGATCAGCACGGTGACCGCCGGGCCGAGCACCATGAGCAGCACCCCGGCCGGCACGATCACCGAGCAGACCATCCGTACCCCGGAGGAGAACTCATCCCGCACCAGGTCGAGCCGGCCGTCCGTGACGTACCTGCTCATCCGGGGCAGCATCGCGGTGATCACCGAGACGGCGATGATCCCGTAGGGCAACTGGAAGAGCTGATAGGCGTAGTTGTACGGCGTCCAGCCCGCGCCGTACGCCACGCCCTCGGCGATCGCCCGCGAGCCCGCCGCGGTGGTGAGGTTCGTGGTGACCACGAACGCGAGCTGGTTGATGCCGACAAACGCCAGCGCCCACGCCCCGAGCTTCGCCAGCTCGCCCAGCCCGCTGTCGCGCAGGTCGAACCGCGGCCGGAAGCGGAACCCCGCCCGGTGCAGTGAGATCACCAGCGCGATCGACTGCGCGACGATGCCCGCCGTGGTGCCGAGGCCGAGCACCGCCAGGTGCGTCGCGCTCACCTTGTCGATGTCGTCGCTGCCGTGGATGACGAAGATGTAGGCGAGCCCCACCCCGATGACCACCAGGTTGTTCAGCACCGGCGCCCACATCGGCGCGGCGAACCGGTCCCGCGTGTTGAGGATCGCCCCCGCGATCGCCCCCAGCCCGAAGAAGGCGATCTGGGGGAGGATGTACCGGGCGAGCGTCGCCGCGACCTCCACCCCGCGCGGCGACAGGTCGCTGGTGTACAGCTCGATGATCGGCTCGGCGAGCAGCACCCCGAGGGCCGCCACGCCGATCAGCAGGACCGTGGCGATGGTCAGCAGCCGCTGCTCGTAGGCCTTGCCGCCGTCGGCGTCGTGCTTTTGCGCGCGCACGATGCTCGGCACGATCACGCTGCTCAGCATGCCGCCGATCAGCAGGTCGAACAGGATGTACGGGATCTGGTAGGCGACGTTGTAGGCGTCGCCGAGCAGCGCCGTGCCGATCGCGGCGGCGATCACCGCGGTGCGGATGAAGCCCGTCAGGCGGGAGACCATCGTGCCGGCGGCCATGATGGCCCCGGCGCGCAGCAGCCGGTTCATCGTGTCCCTTCACGACGCCTGCCGGCGCCCCGTTTCTTCCGATTGGACCGGATCCGCAGGATGCGTAGCAGCACCGCGGCGAGCATGACCGTGAGCGCGCCTCCGACGATCACCGCGGCGATGCCGGTGTAGCCGGTGGCGCTCACCGTCAGCACCACCGGGTCCCCGTACGGCGCGCCCGCCTGCGTGGCGAGCTGCACGGTCACCTGCGTGTCCCCGCCGTTCGGCGCCCGCATCGGGACCTGGATCGTGGTGGTGTTGCCCGCCTCGATCGAGATCTCCCTGCGGTAGGTGTCGATCATCAGGCGCCGCGGGTCGGCGGACTTGACGTCGATGCTCAGCTTGACCTGCTGGCCGAGCTTGTTCTGCACGCTGATGCCGACGTTGCCGTTGGTGCCGGCGAGCAGCCGCGGCTGCCCCCGGCCGGTGATCGAGATCTTGTCGATCTGGGCGTTCACCGCCTGGCCGAGCTGCTCGACGTACGTGCGCGCCGTGCCGCCGCGACCGCGCCACGCCGACGACCCGAGCCGCAGCAGCGCGTTCTCGAAGGGCCTGGCGGTCGACGAGGTGACGGTGGGAACCAGCTCGGCCTTACCCGCCAGCTCGCGCACCTGCCGCAGGTATGCCCGGTTGAGCTCGGACTGCCGGTGCTGGGCGCTGTAGACCAGGTCGGTGCGCGGCAGGGGCCGCTTCGGCGGCTTGATCTCCTCCAGCGTGGTACGGCGCAGCCACGGCAGCGAACCGGCCGTGGCGAGCAGCTCCTGCACCGCCTCCGGATCGGGATCCCAGCGGCGGCGCGGCGCCGCGATCACGGTCCGGGTCGTCTCCGGATCCTCGGCGGCGATCATCGCGGTCTCGGCGATGAAACGCTGCCGTGCCGCCGCCGCGCCGGATCCCGTGGCCGCCGCGTCGACGAGCGAGCTGAGCGTCGGGTCGGCGAGCAGCACCGTCAGCTTCCCCGAGACGCTGTCGATCGTGGTGGCGGCGTCAGGGGTGGTGGTGACCGGCGCCTCGGTGGGCAGCGCGGAGCCGTTGAGCAGCAGCGTGCGGACGCCGCCGATGGCCAGCTCGTCGAGCGCGTCGCGGTCGATGATGCCGCCGTACGGCCAGTTCATGGTCGCGCCCACGGTACGGCCCAGCAGCGACCCGGCCACTTGCCCGCCCTTGGCGATGGCCTTGGCCGCGAGCTCGTCCACGTCGTTGTGCACCAGCGCCGTGATGTCGGGGTCGGCGTACGGCGTGGCCACCACCGACGACTTGGCGAGCGCCGTGCGCAGGCCCGCCAGCCAGGCGCCCGCGTCCGGGTCGGCCGGCCGGGTCTCGACGTCGTCGCCCTTCTTGACCGTGTACGGCCGGCCGATGCGTTGCGCGTCGTCCAGCACGGCCGGGTCGATGAACCAGGTCACGCCCTTGTGCGGCTGCTGGGCGATGCGCAGCAGCCGGGCCAGCCGGCCGTTCCCGGCGAGCGAGGCGTGCAGCCCGTCGTCCAGGAACGTGTTGTCGTCGGCGCGGCGCGGCTGGTCGATGACGGGCATCGCCATCGCCAGCCGGACGCGGGGGAGCCTCTCGCCCTGCGGGGCGTACGTCATGAAGGTGCGCGTCACCGCGACCTGTTGCTCAAGCGCGTCGATGATCTCGACGGTGAGCGGGTACACGCCGAACCGGCTCATCTTCAGGTCGGCGGCCGTGGTGACGACCTCGAACGACGCCTTGCCGCCCGCGTCGAGCCGCGGGATCGGGGTGAGGGTGTTGAAACTGGGGTCGAAAACGCCCTGACCGGTGACGTACGCCTCCATGTCGGCGCGTCGCTCGAACGGCCGCGCCGAGAAGTGCAGCCGGACCCGCAGCGCGGTGAACGGGGTGTTGCCGGTGTTGGCGAGCGTGCCCGTCAGCTTGATCTGGGTGGTGGGGTCGCGCGGCACCTGCGGGGTGATCTGGTCGATCGTGACCTGCACGGCCGCGCTTGCGCGCTGCTTCGGCGCCGGTGCGGAAACCTGCCCAAGGACCTGCCCAGAGACGCGCCCAGAGACCTGCCCAAAGGTCTGCACGGCAGTACGCCCGAGATCCTGCGCCGTGCTTGAGACAGCCGCCTCCGCGGGAACGAGCATGGCGGAGGCGAGCGCGAAGATCAACGCGGCTCTACGGATCACGGGCCGGCCAGGGGTGAGGTACGGCGCACGCCCAGAATGCTATCGGCCTATTTCGCCGATCCGGCGCGTCTCCCGCTTTCGGACGTCGCTTCGCCACGTCCTGTCGGCGCGCCGCGAAGACGACCACCGGCGCGGTGACCGCGCGGGGACTCAGGAGCGTCTGCGGAATCCCGGCAGCGACCCGCTCAACGGGCCGCGCCGCAGCTCGGCGGGCTTTCCCGCGGTCATCGCGAGCAGGTCGCGCGCGCTCAGCCGCAGCGCCGTGGCCCGTTCACCGGTCGGCGTGTAAACCGCGTCGTCGGCCTTGAGCCCGTCGAAGAGCCGCTGGTCGACCAGGACGGTCAGCTCCTCGGGCAGCAGCAGCGGGCACACCAGCCCGGCCGCGTAGTCGGTGACGGCGTTGACCGCGAACGCGGGGGCGGGCCGTACCTCCACGGCCCCGAGCACCGACGCCACCATGCCGGGCGTGACCGGGTGCGCCACCGCGCTCACCACCGCCGCGTGCTCGGTCACCCGTTCGGTCCCGAATGCGTAGACGGCTGCGAAGACCGCTACGCTGACGCAGGTTTCGGGTGGAACTCCAAGCGTCTCCGGCAGGTCTTCGGCCCCCGAGAGCGATCGCGGAAGACGTAGGATCTCATGATGGACCTGGTGGGCGAGGAGCCAGCGGTGGATCGCGAGAGCGTCTTTCATCTCTGCAGCTCCTTGCCTCGTCCCGTCGCCCCCGGATCCATGACCACCGGCCACCTCGTGGGCCCCTGCCGGGGAGCCGCCAGAAGCGCACGGGCGTGACCCGGGGAACCTGTTCCGTAACCGAAGGACTTACCCAGCCTTGTCCGTTTCCAACCTCAATGACAATCAGCAGCGGGCGGTGGCCGATCTATTCCGCCGCATCGCGCCCGTCGTCGATGAGCTCGGGGAGCTGTTCGCCGCGAGCGGTCACCAGCTCGCCCTGGTGGGCGGGTCGGTGCGGGACGTGCTCCTCGGCAGGATCGGTCACGACCTGGACCTCACCACCGACGCCCGCCCGGAGCGGGTGCTGGACATCGTCCGGCCGTGGGCCGACTCGATCTGGACGATCGGCATCGACTTCGGCACCGTCGGCGCGCGCAAGGGCAACTGGCTGCTGGAGATCACCACGTACCGCAGCGAGTCGTACGACCCCAAGTCGCGCAAGCCCGAGGTCATGTACGGCGACACGCTTGAGGGCGATCTGGAGCGGCGGGACTTCGCGGTCAACGCGATGGCGGTGCGACTGCCCGGCCACGAGTTCGTCGATCCGTTCGGCGGGCTCGCCGACCTGTCCGCCAAGGTGCTGCGCACCCCCGGCCCGCCGGAGCGGTCCTTCGACGACGACCCGCTGCGCATGCTGCGCGCGGCCCGGTTCGCCTCCCAGCTCGGGTTCACCGTGGACCTGAAGGCGCGGGCGGCGATGACCGCGATGGCCGACCGCATCGAGATCGTCTCGGCCGAGCGCATCCGCGACGAACTGGACAAGCTCATCTGCGGGGCGTACCCGCGCGACGGCCTCACCACCCTGGTGGAGACCGGCCTCGCCGAGCACGTGCTGCCCGAGCTGCCCCGGCTGCGGCTGGAGATCGACGAGCACCACCGGCACAAGGACGTCTACGAGCACACGCTGATCGTGCTTGAGCAGGCGATCGCGCTGGAGAAGTCGGGGCCGGACCGGGTGCTGCGCTGGGCGGCGCTGCTGCACGACATCGGCAAGCCCAAGACGCGCCGGCTGGAGCCGGGCGGCCGGGTCTCCTTCCACCACCACGAGGTGGTCGGCGCGCAGCTCACCAAGAAGCGGCTGACCGCGCTGCGCTTCCCCAAGGACGTGGTGGCGGACGTGTCCCGGCTCGTCGAGCTGCATCTGCGGTTCCACGGGTACGGGTCGGGGGAGTGGACCGACAGCGCGGTGCGGCGGTACGTGCGCGACGCCGGGCACCTGCTGGAACGGCTGCACAAGCTGACCCGGGCCGACTGCACGACCCGCAACAAGCGCAAGGCGGCGGCGCTGTGGCGCACCTATGACCACCTGGAGCAGCGGATCGCGCGGCTCGCCGAGGAGGAGGAACTCGCCAAGATCCGCCCGGAGCTGGACGGAAACGAGATCCAGCGCATCCTCGGCGTGCCGCCGGGGCCGGTGGTGGGCAAGGCGTACCGGTTCCTGCTGGACATGCGGCTCGATCGCGGGGTCGTGGGCAAGGACGCCGCGCGGGAGGCGCTGCTCGCGTGGGCTCGGGAGAACGGCGTACTCGAAGCGTGACACTTTCATCCGGTACGGCGCTCGCCTGGGCGCGTCGCCGTACCGGATGATCGGCCCTGCTCAAGATGGGCTCAAGATGGGCTCGGACGGGCTCAGGACGTGTGCACCGCGCGGTTGGGGCGCGGCCGCTCGCCGGTCGGCATGGCCAGCCGGTAGACCGCCGCGGCGACCAGATAGCCGACCGTGACGATCCCCAGCGCCAGATACGACTTGCCGTCGGCGGGGAGGAACAGCCCGCTCACCGCCGCCGCGGCGACGGTCATGCCGTTGAACAGCATGTCGTAGATCGAGAACACCCGGCCGAGGTAGGCGTCCTCAACGTCGCGCTGCACCACGGTGTCGGCGCAGATCTTCACCGACTGCCCGGCCAGCCCGAGCACGAATCCGCCGATCAGGAACCCCCACTCCTGAAACGGGAAGCACAGCAGGAACTGCAGGATCCCGGCGGAGGCGAGCATCGTGGTGACCCAGGTCTCGATGCGCATGCGCGCGGTCGCCCACGGCGTGACGAACGCGGCGGAGAAGTAGCCGACGCCCGAGGTCGCGACCACCCCGGACAACTGCATCAGGCCGACCTCGGCGTCCCCCTGGCTGAAGTAGAACCGGTACAGGATGGCCGTCATCACGAGGGATATGCCGTACATGAACCGATGTGCGGCCATGCTCCCCAACGCGGCCACGGCGGTCCTGCGATGAGTCACATGCCGGGCGCCGTCCACCAGCCCGCTGAGCACGTTGCGCAGGGCCTCACGCGCCTGCGGCCGGTTCGGGTCGTACGACGGGCCGAGCAGCGAGCGCTCCATCGTCAACGCGACCAGCGCGCTCAGGCCGAAGACCGCGCCGGACACCACCAGCAGCATCGCCGTGCCCTGCGCGGTCGGGCCGAAGAGCAGGCGCAGCAGGTAACCCGCCCCCGCCCCGACGAAGGTCGCCACCGTGCCCGACGTGGGAGTGACCGAATTGGCCATCATCAGCCGATCGGCGGGCACCACGTGCGGCAGCGAGGCGCCGAGCGCGGCCAGGAAGAACCGGTTGACGCCGAGGACGCCCAGCGCGGCGATGTAGAAGTACGCGTCGGGCGCGCCGGTGGCGACCAGGACGGCGGCGAGCGCCAGCAGGCCGCCCCGCACGAGCGGCCCGATCACCAGGATCTGCCGCCGCGACCACCGGTCGATGAAGACCCCGACGAACGGCCCGAGGATCGAGTACGGCAGCAGCAGCACGGCGAAGGCCGCCGCGGCCTCGGCCGCGCTGGTCTGGTTCTCGGGGGTGAAGAAGGCGTACCCGTACACGGCGAACTGGAAGATCCCGTCCGAGAACTGGGACACCAGGCGGGTGCCGAACAGGCGTCTGAAGTCCCGACCTCGCAGGACGGCACGTAGATCGGCGACGAATGACACTCAGACAGCCTATTCGCCCAAGAGAAGCCGGGAGCCCCCATCGGCGAACCCGTGGCGGCGAACCTCGCCGAACTCCTACCCTCGTAGGGCCGGAACGGTCACCACACGTGACACGCTGGTGTCCATGAGGCGTGTCCGAGCGGGCATCGCGTTTGACGGATTCAGTGCGGACTTTTACGGTACGTGCGCGATCCGATGCCGAAAGTGGCGTCGGGGGCAGGGCCCGCCCACGCGACGCGCGCGGGCTCACTCCGGTGGTTCACTGATGAGGGAGCGGTGATGACCGAGGAACACGTTGTGCTCGTCAACAGCGACGGCAAGGCGGTGGGCACCGCTCCGAAGATCTCCGTGCACGGCCCGGAGACCCCGTTGCACCTGGCCTTCTCGTGCTACGTCTTCGACGGCGACGGGCGGGTGCTGCTCAGCCGGCGCGCCCGGCACAAGCTCACCTGGCCGGGAGCGTGGACCAACAGTTGCTGCGGCCATCCGCTGCCCGGCGAGCCGCTTCCCACGGCGGTCACCCGGCGGCTCGCGTTCGAGCTGGGGCTGACGGTCGACTCGCTCGACCTGCTGCTGCCCGGGTTCTCCTACCGGGCGTCGATGGACGACGGCACGGTGGAGCACGAGCTGTGCCCGGTGTACCGCGCGATCGTCTCCGCGCCGCCGCGGCCGAATCCGGAGGAGGTGGCCGAGGTCGGCTGGCTGCCCTGGCGGCGGTTCGCCGAGGGCGTGCTCGCCGGGACCGTGCCCGTGCCGGGCGACGGCACCGGGGTCCGGTACGTGCCGGTCTCGCCGTGGTGCCGGGATCAGGTGCCGCTGCTGTGCGCGCTGGGCCCCGACCCGCTCGCCTGGCCGACGGCGGACGACGGCGCCCTGCCCCCGGCCGCCCGGCTCGACGCCGCCTGATCAAACGCCCGAAAAAACGCCCGTACAAACGCCGGACGGACGCCGCCGGGCGGCGTCCGTCGCGTTCAGGGCCTCGACGTGCGGGTCAGCGCTCGACCTCGCCGCGGATGAACTTCTCCACCGCGTCGTAGGCGTCGTCGTCGGAGTACTGCACCGGCGGCGACTTCATGAAGTACGACGAGGCCGACAGCAGCGGGCCGCCGATGCCGCGGTCCTTGGCGATCTTCGCCGCGCGCACGGCGTCGATGATGACGCCCGCGGAGTTCGGCGAGTCCCACACCTCGAGCTTGTACTCCAGGTTGAGCGGGGTGTCGCCGAACGAGCGGCCCTCAAGACGTACGTAGGCCCACTTGCGGTCGTCCAGCCACGGCACGTGGTCCGACGGGCCGATGTGCACGTCCGCCTTCGCCATCTCGTGCGGGATCTGCGAGGTCACGGCCTGGGTCTTGGAGATCTTCTTGGACTGGAGCCGCTTGCGCTCCAGCATGTTCATGAAGTCCATGTTGCCGCCGAAGTTGAGCTGGTACGTGCGCAGCAGCTCGACCCCGCGGTCCTCGAACAGCTTGGCCATCACCCGGTGGGTGATCGTCGCGCCCACCTGGGACTTGATGTCGTCGCCGACGATGGGCACGCCGGCGGTGCGGAACCGCTCGGCCCACTCCGGGTCGGAGGCGATGAAGACCGGCAGCGCGTTCACCATCGCCACCCCGGCCTCCAGGGCGCACTCGGCGTAGAAGCGGGCCGCCTGCTCCGAGCCCACCGGCAGGTAGCACACGAGCACGTCGGCCTTCGACTCGCGCAGCACGCGCACGACGTCGACCGGATCCTCGTCGGACTCCTCGATGATCTCGCGGTAGTACTCGCCGAGGCCGTCATAGGTGTGGCCGCGTTGCACGGTCACGCCCAGCGGCGGCACGTCGCAGATCTTGATCGTGTTGTTCTCTGAGGCGACGATGGCCTCGGACAGGTCGCGGCCGACCTTCTTGGCGTCGACGTCGAACGCGGCGACGAACTCCACGTCGCCCACGTGGTAGTCGCCGAACCGCACGTGCATCAGGCCCGGCACCCGGCTGCCCGGGTCGGCGTCCCTGTAGTAATGCACGCCCTGCACCAGCGACGCGGCACAGTTGCCGACACCGACGATGGCTACGCGCACCGAACCCATCGCACTCGCTCCTTAGTCAAGATCAGTCGTATCTGAACCGGGCTTTTCCGCCCTATCGGTCCTATCGGTTGGTGTTGACGGGAGGCCCTGCCGCTCGGTGGCGATCAGCTCGTTCAGCCAGCGCACCTCGCGCTCGACCGACTCCAGGCCGTGGCGCTGGAGTTCGAGCGTGTAGCTGTCCAGGCGTTCCCTGGTGCGGGCGAGAGCCGTACGCACGCTGTCGAGCCGCTCCTCCAGGCGGCTGCGGCGGCCCTCCAGGATGCGCAGCCGTACCTCGGCCTCGGTGTGCCGGAAGAAGGCGAAGTGGATGCCGAAGCTCTCGTCCTCCCAGGCGGACGGGCCGGCCTGGGTGAGCAACTCCTGCAGGCGCTCCTTGCCCTCGGCGGTCAGCTTGTAGACGATCTTCGATCGCCGGCCGGACAGCGGCGCTGCGACGTCGGCCGGCTGTTCCTCGGCGATGAGACCGTCGGCGAGCAGTTGCCGCAGGCACGGATAGAGCGAGCCGTAGGAGAAGGCCCGGAACATGCCCAGCAGCGCATTGAGGCGTTTGCGCAGCTCGTAGCCGTGCAGCGGGGTCTCGTGCAGGGACCCGAGCACGGCGAGTTCCAGCACCCCGCCCCTCGCACCGGTCACTGGAACCACCTCCCCGTCTCGTGCTCGGCATATCTTCCCGATGTATCGCTGCGATACATCCCGAGGATACGTCGCTGCGACATATCGCGCAATCATGGTGCCCCCACGGGGGAGGATCATGCGCGGAACGGTCGGCAATCAGCGCATACCGAGCGAGATAAGGACAAGAGACTTAATCTGGGACCTATGTGGTCTCGGCGCTCGGTTGTGGACTATGGACTCGCGAAGCGAGCGGCGGTGCGTTCCCTCCGCTCAGGGCGGGTGTCCACGGCGGACGTCTGCGACGCGCACCCCTACCTCCTGCGCGCGGCCCGATACCACGGCGAGCCCACCGATCGCATCTGCCCGGTGTGCGAGAAGCGCAACGTGACCAATGTCACATACGTGTACGGGGACCAACTTGGCAAGGCGACGGGCCGGGTAAAGGCGTCGTCAGAGCTGGCCGCTATGGCACGCGAATACGGCGAATTCCGGGTCTACGTTGTTGAGGTCTGCCAAGGTTGTTCATGGAACCATCTGACGGTCTCGTACATCCTCGGAACGGGCGAGCCGCCGGACCACACCGACTCGGCCCGTCGGCGGGTCCCGGAACGGTAGACCGCGTCCGGGTCGCGGCCCCAGGAACTCGGGGTACGCTCTCGGCCTGCCGAGTGATGTCGTGATCGCGCAGACCGCCGATGACCGAACGAGGACCCGTGAGTTACAACAGCTATGGCCCGGAGCCGAGCGGGCGCCCCGAAATCGCCGAGGGGCGGCCCGGTGCGTCGGCACGTCCGGGGAGGCGTCGTCGCTCGCCCCAGGGGCCCGCAACCTACCAGTCGCCGAGCGGTAACCAGCCGATGCCGCCACGCCCCGCCCCGTCGGCGGCCCCGCCGCCGCATCCGGCGCCGCAGGCGACGAGCCCCATGGTCACGGCCTCCTACGACGGCCGCGCGCCACAGCCGCAGCCGCGGCGGCGTGAGGCGGCGTACGAGGAGACCGCCGCGATGAGCGCGGTCCCCGACCCGGCCGCGGCCCCGTCGTCGGGTCCCACGCCCGCGCCCGGCCGCAGGGCGGCACGGGCGAATCGGAATACGCAGCAGACCCAGGTGATGCAGCAGGGGCCGGGACAGCGCACGCCCGGCCGGCGGCGTTCCGGCGGCGCGCCGTACGGCGGGACTCCGGGCGGCCCCGGTCGCGGCGACTCCGGCGGCCCAGGCGGTCCGGGTGGCTCCGGCGGCGGCAAGGACCTCGACGACGAGCCGAAGCGCAGGGGCTGGCGGCGTTTCGTCCCCAACTGGAAGATCGTGCTCGTCGCCTTCGCGGTGCTGACCGCCGGCGTGTTCGGCATGATCACGGTGGCCTACCTCAACACCCCGCTGCCGGTCGTCACCCAGCAGTCAGCCACTCAAGAGGGCAGCGTCATCTACTACCGGGACGGCAAGACGGAGATCGCCCGGCTCGGCGTCAAACGCGAGATCGTGCCGATCACCAGGATCCCGAAGCACGTCCAGGACGCCATCATCTCCGCCGAGAACCGCTCCTTCCGCACCGACGCCGGCATCGACCTGATGTCGATCGCGCGGTCGGCGTGGATGACGGTGACCGGCCAGCAGCTCCAGGGCGGATCGACGATCACCCAGCAGATGGTGCGGAACTACTACGACGGCCTCAGCCAGGAGGTGTCGTTCAGCCGTAAGATCAAGGAGATCTTCGTCGCGGTGCGCGTCGACCGCGAGATGAGCAAGGACCAGATCTTCGCCCACTACGCCAACACCATCTACTTCGGGCGTGGGGCGCACGGCATCCAGGCCGCCGCGCAGGCCTTCTTCCGCAAGAACGTCGACCAGCTCACCATCGCCGAGGGCGCGTACCTGGCCGGCCGCATCCAGAACCCCGACCGGTTCGACCGCGCCGAGCTGGCCAACGACTGGGCGCCCACCAAGGAGCGGTTCAACTACGTCATCAACGGCATGGCGACGGTCGTCGACCCGGCCAAGTACGGCAACCTGATCAAGACCGCGAAGTTCCCCAAGGTCAAGAAAAGGGATGACACCGAGATCAACCGCGGCATCAAGGGCTACATGATCGACGCGGTGAAGCGGGAGCTGAAGGAGCGCGCCTCGATCACCGAGGATGACCTCAACGGCGGCGGCTACCGCATCATCACCACGTTCGACAAGCGGCTCATGCTCGCCGCCAAGCGGACCGTCGAGTCGAACCTCAAGGCGGTCGGCGACAAGAACGTGCGCGCGAACCTGGCCGCCGTCGACCCGAACAACGGCCGGGTGATCGCGTTCTACAGCGGCCACGACTACCTGGACAAGCGGCGCGGCTTCACCAACAACGCCTTCGTCGCCTACAAGCAGGCCGCCTCGGCGTTCAAGCCGTACGTGCTGGCCGCCTGGCTGGAGTCCGGATACAGCCTCAAGAGCTTCGTCTCCGGCAAGGGCCCGGTCGAGCTGCCCGGCACCAAGCCGATCAGCAACTCGCACGACGTCGGGGCGGCGGTGCGCATCGACAAGGCCACCGCCGAGTCGGTCAACACGGCGTTCGCCACGATGGCCCAGGAGGTCGGTCTCGACCAGGTTATCAAGATCGCCGAGCAGGCCGGCATCAGCAAGAAGAACCTCGAACAGGCCCGTAAGGACCACGCCTTCGCCCTGTCGATCGGCTCCGGTCTGGTGACCCCGGTGGAGCAGGCATCCGGCTACACCATGTTCGTCAACGGCGGCAAGCACTACGCGCCGCACGTGGTCATCTCGGTGAAGGGCGACGGCGGCAAGTCCGTGTACGAGGAGAACGCCCCGGCCAGCGTGGTGATCAGCCCCGACACCGCCGCCGACGTGACGTACGCGCTGGAGCAGGTGGTCAAGAGCGGCACCGCGCGTGGCACGGTGGTCCCGGGCCACGAGATCGCCGGCAAGACCGGAACCAACAACGAGAACAAGGAGGCCTGGTTCGTCGGCTACACCGCGCAGCTGTCGGCGGCCGTCGGCATGTACAAGGAGGTGGCGCAGACCGACCCCAAGACGGGCAAGGTGCTCCGCGACCCCAACGGCTTCCCGCTGCCCAAGGAGGTGCCGCTTCCGGGCATCCAGGGCGCCGACACTCCGACCAAGATCTGGAAGGAGTTCATGATCGAGGCCATGAAGAACCGGACGCCGAAGCCGTTGCCCAAGCCCGCGTTCGCCGGCACTCAGCACGATCTGGTGCAGAGGCCGGAGCCGAAGCAGGAGGAGGATCCGTCCGGCGAGGGCGGCAATGAGTGCCTTCCCGGCGATTTCGCCTGCGTGGGCAACGGCGGCGGCAACGGCGACTTCGGCGACGACGGTTTCGGTGGCGGCGACGACGGTTTCGGCGGCGGCAACGGCGACTTCGGCGGCGGCGACGGGCCGTTCCAGGAACAGCCGAACGACGGCGTCCTCACCGACGACGCGGTGTTCAACAACGGCAATCCGGCGAGCCACAAGTCCCGACCCGCGGGCGAAGGCTGACATGCGGGCATGATGTGTGCGACCCGGCCCGCGCCGCGGGCCGCCGACGACACCCTGCGGGAGGGCCGGTCATGACCGAGTCCAAGGCGGATCCATCGGCCGGGCAGGCGCCCGGCTCCCGGCCGTGGACTCTCCGACCGGCCGACCTCGCGCCGTATGTGCCTCTCGCGCTGTTCGCCGTGCTGGGCGCGCTTCTCGCCTACCTGTGGAAGTCGCCCTGCCGGTTCGGCGGCGCGTGGAACGACGGCTCCGGCCAGTTCCTCCGCTTCTGCTACACCGACATCTACCCGCTGTGGTGGAACGAGAAGCTGGCCGATGGCGCGGTGCCGTACTTCGACCATCCGGTCGAGTACCCGGTCGGCATCGGGTTCGTGATGGAGGTCGTCCGCCGGATCGTCGGCATCGTGCACACCCCCTCCGGCGCCGACCCGTCCGGCGGCGTGGCGTTCTACGACATCACCGTGCTGCTGATGGCGATCTGCCTGCTCGTCGGCGTGCTGCTGATGGCGGCGCTGGCCGGCCCGGGGCGGCGTACGGACGCGCTGTGGTACGCCCTGGCGCCGGGGGTGATCCTCACCGCGTACATCAACTGGGACCTGCTGTGCAACGCGCTCACCCTCGGCGGCCTGCTGGCCTGGTCGCGGCGGCGGCCGCTGATCGCCGGGGCGCTGCTCGGCCTCGCGGTGTCCACGAAGTTCTATCCGCTGGTGCTGTTCGGGGCGCTGTTCGTGCTCACCCTGCGCACCGGCGCGTGGCGACCGTTCCTGCAGTCCGTCGCCGCTGCGCTGGGCGTCTGGCTGCTCGTCAACGTGCCGATCGCCGTGACGGCCTTCGACGGCTGGAAGCGCTTCTACGCCTTCAGCGACGAGCGCCCGGCCGACTGGGGATCGCTGTGGTACTTCTTCCAGGGCAAGGGCTGGCCGATCCTCGGCAACGCCGACCTCCTCGACACCCTGGGCATCGTCTCCCTCGGCGCGCTGTGCCTGGCGATCGCCGTGCTCGGCCTGGCCGCCCCCCGGCGACCCCGGCTGGCGCAGCTGTGCTTTTTGGTCCTGGCGTCGTTCATGCTCACCAACAAGGTGTGGTCGCCGCAGTACGTGCTCTGGCTGGTGCCGCTGGCGGTGCTGGCCCGGCCGAACTGGAAGCCGCTGGCGCTGTGGCAGGCGGCCGAGATCTGGTACTTCCTGGCGATCTGGCTCTACCTGGTGGCGCTCACCCCCGGCCAGGAGGCCCTCGGCATCAGCGCCGACACCTACTTCACCGCCGTGTGGGCGCGTGCGCTCACCATTGTGATCATGATGGCGTTCGTGGTGCGCGACATCCTGCGCCCGGACAAGGACGTGATCCGGCAGGGCGGCGTCGACGACCCCCAGGGCGGCGTGTTCGACCAGGCCGAGGACCGGTTCGTGCTCGACCTCACCGGCCGGACCGCGTACCCGCCGGTGCGCGTGTGAGCGACCGCGCGTGACGTTCCACGAGTGCCGCATGGTGAACCCGGATGACCAGGCTGAGGACGGGCGGGGTGATGGGACGCGCGGGCGGACGGCGTGGCCTCGATCGGCTGGGCGAGGCGGACTGGGAGGCCCTGCTCATCTGGCTGGCGACCCGGCTGGGCGTCATCGTGCTCGGCACGGTGGGCGCGGCGATGCTGGCGCAGGGCGAGACGGTGGCGCCGTTCCTGGACCGGCTGCGGCGCTGGGACGCCGACCATCTCGTCGAGATCGCCCGGTACGGCTACGCCGGTGACCCCGCGCAGCCTCCCGACGCCGGCCTTCCGGCGTTCTTTCCCGGCATGCCGCTCGCGCTGCGGGCGGTGCACATGATCCTGCCGGACTGGGTGCTCGGCGGGGTGGTCATCTCGCTGATCGCGGGGTGCGTGGCGATGGTCGCGCTGTCCCGCCTCGGCGAGCTGGAGGGGCCGCCGGGCGCGGGACGCTGGGCCGTGCTCGCCGTGCTGTTCTGGCCGACGTCGGTGTTCCTGTTCGCCGGGTACAGCGAGGCGCTGTTCCTCGCCTTCGCGATCCCGGCCTGGCTGGCCGCCCGCCGGGGGCGCTGGCCGGCCGCCTGCCTGCTCGCGGCGGGGGCCTCGTGCGTGCGCATCACCGGGCTGTTCCTCGCCTGCGCGCTGATCGTGGAGTACGCGGCCGGTCGGCGGCGCGCCGTCGTGGCCGAGCGCGCCGGGGCCGTGCGGGTGCGGGTCGGCGCCGCGCCGGAGGGGGCGGCGGGAGCCGTACCGGCTGATGCGGGGGCCGGTGCGGGGGCCAGTGTGCAGGCCGGTGTGCAGGCCGACGCGCCGGTGGAACCCGCCCGCGCCCGGTGGTGGTCGGCGCGGATGGCGTGGCTGGCGGTGCCGTTCGTGCCGCTGGTGCTGTACTCGGCCTACCAGTACGCGCGCACCGGGGACTGGCTCGCCTGGAAGCACGCCCAGGAGGCGGGCTGGGGACGGACGCTGGTGTGGCCGTGGGAGTCGTTCCTGACGACCTGGCAGCAGGCGATGGCCGACGGGCGGTTCGCCTGGGCGTTCCGGATGGAGCTCGCCGGGGCCGCGGTGGGCGTCGTGGCCATCGTCTGGCTGCTGGCCCTGCGGCGGTGGAGCGAGCTGATCTATGTCGGACTGCAGGTGGGCGCGCTGCTGTGCTCGGCCTACTACCTGTCGATTCCGCGCTCCACGCTGCTGTGGTGGCCGCTGTGGATCGTCATCGGGCAGACGGTGGCGCGCCGCCCGTGGATGATGATCGTGTACGGTGCCCTCACCGTGCCCCTCATGGTGCTGAACACAATGGTGTTCCTCGAGGGCTCCTGGGCCGGATGAGACCGGTTACCCCATTCGCGTCGTCCGTAATCCAAAGAAGTTATCCACAGGGTGTGGATCAGTTGAGGTTGGCGCGGAGGAAGGCGATGTCCTCGGCCTGCCCCGCACCGGGCGTCTCCACCACGATCGGCGCGCCCGCCGCCCGGCACACGTTGAGGATCAGCTCGGGGTCGATGCGCCCTTGGCCGATGTTGGCGTGCCGGTCGGCCCCGGAGTCGAAGGCGTCGCGTGAGTCGTTGCAGTGGATCAGGTCGATGCGGCCGGTGATCGCCTTGACCCGGTCCACCACGTCGGCGAGGTCCTCCCCGCCCGCGTGCGCGTGACAGGTGTCGAGACAGAAGCCCACCTCGAGGCCGTCCAGCGCCTCCCACAGCCGCGCCACCCGGTCGAGCTTGCGGGCCATCGCGTTGCCGCCGCCCGCGGTGTTCTCGATGAGCACGGGAATCGGGCAGTCCATGCGCTCGAACACCTTGCGCCAGTTGTCGAAGCCGACCTGCGGGTCGTCGTCCTTGCCGACGTGCCCGCCGTGCACGATCAGCCCCTTCGCGCCCAGCCCCGCGGCGGCCTCCAGGTGAGCGGCGAGCAGTTTGCGGCTGGGGATGCGGATACGGTTGTTCGCCGTCGCCACGTTGATCACATAGGGCGCGTGGATGTAGACGTCGACGTCGGACGCGTTGAGCGCGTCGGCCGTCGCCGGAAGCACGGGACCCTTCCAGCCCTGCGGGTCGCCGAGGAAGAACTGGACGACATCCGCGCCGATCGCGTGCGCGTGCCCCAGCGGGTCGTCCTGATCGACGTGAGCTCCGATACGCACCATGCCTCCCAACCTAGCCGCTCCACGTCCCCATCCGGGTGCCGTCGCCCATCTCGGCCACTAGACCGGGGGTCGCAATCCCAAACCCGCAAACCCAAACCCGCAAGCCCAAACCGGCAAGCCCGGGGCCGCCAGACCGTACGGACGCCGCCGCGCGCCCGTACGCGTGGCCCGCAGGAGCGCGGAGCCACGGACCCCGGCTCGCCTGAGCCGACCCGCGGCCCGCGCCCGGCTTCCCACGGCCCACACGGCGGCCTGCCCGCCGGGCGACCGCCGCCGGACCGTTACGGCAGAAAGCCGCCGTGGTAGATGCCGAGGGCCGCGCCGACGAACGAGCCCACGATGCCGACGATGTTGAGAGCGCGCTCGGGCGTGGTGGCGGAGACGTACTGCGACTCGAGGCCGATCAGGAAGCCCAGCAGCCCGGCCCAACAGGCGATGGCGTGCGTCTCGACGATGAGGCCGGTCACCAGGGCCACCAGGCCGAGGGCCAGGGTGGAGACCGTCAGCACGTTCTCGATCGGGTGACGCCTGCCGTCGGTGTTGAGCGTCAGGCGCAGCGACTCGTTGCGCGTGGGTCCGAGGATGCGCGACATGGAAACCCCTCCTTCCTCTCCTGCACGTGCCCCGCCGATGACCGGGAAAACTCCGGGCAAACCACGCAAAGGTGGCGGGACCGGTGCGGCCGCGGCAGCTGGTAGTCTGAATCGGCTGCGTATGGCGTGATGGCGTGACGGGGTGATGCTGTGTCAAGCCCACGCCGGGCGGTCCCCGCCACCAGGGCGGGCCGCGAGATCGCAGCGTCCTCCTGTCACGGCACCGTGTCGTGACCGCAAGAGTCCAGAGGAGGTTGGAGTCCGTATGCGTCGTTACGAAGTGATGGTCATCCTGGACCCGTCCCTCGACGAGCGCACCGTGGCGCCGTCGCTCGACCAGTTCCTCGGCGTCGTCCGCGAGGACGGCGGCTCGGTGGAGAAGGTCGAGGTGTGGGGCCGTCGCCGGCTGTCCTACGACATCGCCAAGAAGTCCGAGGGCATCTACGCGGTGATCGACCTGACCTCGTCGCCCGCCGCGGTGAAGGAGCTCGACCGCCAGCTGAACCTCAACGAGGGCATCCTGCGGACCAAGATCCTCCGCCCGGACGTGCACTGAGCCTTCACCACAGGCGCGGCGCCGCCCGACGGCGGCGTCGCGGCGATGGGCCCGTCACGGGGCGCGCGGCGCTCCCGACGGCCGTGGAACATCGGGGCCACAAGGGCGGGCAAGCACCCGACTTTTGTCGGACCGGACCCGTACTCTGAGCCCTATCCCAGTGAACGGCAGTGCAGGAAGGCGCCACCCATGGCAGGCGACACCACGATCACCATCGTCGGCAACCTGGTCGACGACCCCGAGCTGCGCTTCACCCCCACGGGTCAGGCGGTGGCACGGTTCCGCATCGCGTCCACTCCGCGGTATCTGGACCGCCAGACCAACGAGTGGAAGGACGGTGAGGCCCTGTTCCTCACCTGCAACGTCTGGCGCCAGGCGGCGGAGAACTGCGCCGAGAGCCTGACGCGCGGCATGCGGGTGATCGTCCAGGGCCGGCTCAAGCAGCGTTCGTACGAGACCAAGGAGGGCGAGCGCCGCACGGTCTACGAGGTCGAGGTCGACGAGGTCGGCCCTTCGCTGCGCAACGCGACCGCGAAGGTGAACAGGACCTCGCGGCAGGGCGGCGGCTTCGGCGGAGCCCCGGCCGACGACCCGTGGGCCACCGCGACCCCGGCCCCGCCCGGAGGCGGCTTCGGCGGCGGCCAGCAGGGTGGCGGCGGCTTCGGCGGCGGCGACCTGAGCGACGAGCCCCCCTTCTAAGCGCCCTCCTTCCAGTGAACGCGCCCCCGCCGGGGCGTATAACCGACCGATATCCATCCGACCAGTATCCGAGCGACCATTCCCGCCGTGGGCGGGGCTCTCACGAAGGAGCACCATGATGGCCAAGCCGGCACTGCGCAAGCCGAAGAAGAAGGTTTGCCTGTTCTGCCACGACAAGATCTCCTACGTCGACTACAAGGACACGACGCTGCTGCGGAAGTTCATCTCCGACCGCGGCAAGATCCGTGCCCGCCGGGTGACGGGTAACTGCACCCAGCACCAGCGCGACGTGGCGACCGCGATCAAGAACGCTCGCGAGATGGCCCTGCTGCCCTACACCAGCACGGCTCGCTGACAGGAGGTCTCTGGGACATGAAGCTCATTCTCACCAACGAGGTCTCCGGCCTCGGCGCTCCCGGCGACGTCGTCGAGGTCAAGGACGGCTACGGCCGCAACTACCTGCTGCCGCGCGGCTACGCGATCCGGTGGACCCGCGGCGCGGAGTCGCAGATCGCCTCCATCCGCAAGGCGCGTGACGCGCGGGCGATCCGCGACCTCGGCACCGCCCAGGAGGTCGCCCAGCAGCTGGGCGCGCTGAAGGTGCGGCTCACCACCCGCGCTGGCGAGGCCGGCCGCCTGTTCGGCTCGGTGACCAGCAACGACATCGCCGCCGCCGTCAAGAACGCGGGCGGCCCCGAGCTCGACCGCCGCCGCATCGAGATCGGCAACCCGATCAAGAGCGTCGGCCGCCACACGGTGTCGGTCCGCCTGCACCCCGAGGTCTCCGTGAACGTCGAGGTCGAGGTCGTCGGCTCCTGACGCCGGCATCCGGCCCGCCGCCCACCCGGCTTCCGGCCTTGAGGCCGTGCCGTGGCCGAGCTCCAGACCCCCAGGTGGCCCTGGGCGGCTCTTGACCGCCCTGTACGGCCCTAGAAAGCCCTGGAGGCTCAGGGACGGCCTTGGAGGCTCCGTGTGGCCGCGTGTGCCGCGATGCTCCGGATGAGCCGTGGGTGAGCCCGGATCAGCGGTTTCGAGTGCCCCTTCCCCACGTCACGTGGGGAAGGGGCACTCGCGTTCTCGCGAGAGCCGTTTGCCCGCCGGAGCGTCCGGAGGCGCGTTCCAGGTCTCAGCGGCGGTGGCGGCCACGGCCGCCGGAACGGCCGGAAGGGCGGTCCGGCGGGTGGCCGGTGGGACGCGGCGGCGGGTAGGCGCCGGGGGGAAGGCCGCCGGAGTGGGGGCGCGGCTGGGGCCCGGTGGGGCCGCCCACGGGGCCGCTCGGGCGCGGGCCGCCGAGGTGGGTGTCCGGGGGATGGCCGTCGTCAGGCCGCGGGCGACGCTCGTAGGCGCCGGGAGCGAGCATGCTGTGCCGCCTGCCGTACACGACGTAGACGAGCAGGCCGACGGCCATCCACGCGGCGAACGCGAGCCAGGTGAGCACCTGGAGGTTGAGCATGAGCCACAACGTCGCGGCGACCGACAGGGCGGGCACGACCGGGTAGAGCGGGGCGCGGAAGCTGCGGGGCAGGTCGGGCATGGTCTGCCCCATGGCGATGACGCCGGCCGAGACGAACAGGAACGCGAACATCGTCCCGATGACCACGAGTTGCTCCAGCGCGAGCACCGGCACGGTCTCGGCGAGCACCAACGCGAACCCGCCGAGCACGAGCGTCGCCCTGGAGGGGGCGCGCCAGCGGCTGAGTTTGCTCAGGCCGCGCGGCAGCAACCCGTCGCGGGCCATCGAGAACACGATGCGGGTCTGCCCGACCAGCACCACCAGGATCACCGTGGTCAGCCCGAGCACGCCGCCGATGTTGATCACATGGACCATGAAGTCCTCGCCCACCGTCCGGAAGGCGGTGGCGAGCGGCGCGTCGGGGTCGATCCTCCGATAGTCCACCATGCCGACCATGACCAGGGCCACCGCGATGTAGATCACGGTGGTGAGCATGAGGCTGCGGATCATGCCCTGTGGCACGTTGCGGCGCGGTTCCTTGGTCTCCTCCGCGGCCGTGGCGACGATGTCCCACCCGATGTACGCGAAGGCGATGGCCGGCGTGGCGGCGAAGATGCCGTACCAGCCGAAGTTGGTCGTGTCGCCCACGATCAGGCCCAGGATCGTGGTGCTCAGCGTGTCCCGCGCACCTTCGGACGCGGTGGTCGCCGGCGCGGGGATCGCGGCCAGGTTGGCGGCGTCGAAGTGCAGGGCGCCGACGACGATGACCCCGCCGATCGCGATCAGCTTCGCGATCACGATGACCCACAGGGTGCGCAGCCCGAACCGGGCGCCGAGCGCGACGATGCCGATCAGCAGCACCAGGATGACCAGGGTGAGCAGGTCGAACCCCTCAAGCTGCCCGATCATCCCGGCGATCGGCTCGGGCACGCGCACGTTGAGATCGCCCAGCATCTGGGCCGTGATCAACGACCAGGCCCGCGACACCACCGCCGCGGCGAGCACCATCTCCAGGATGAGCGCCCATCCGATCACCCACGCCCACAGCTCACCGAAGATCACGTAGGTGAAGGTGTACGCGCTGCCGGAGGCCGGCATCGTCGAGGTCAGCTCGGCGTAGCAGAACGCGGCGAGCAGGCTGCAGATGCCCGCGATCATGAAGGAGAGGATCACGCCCGGCCCCGCCACGGAGGCCGCCTGCCGTCCGGCGATGGTGAAGATGCCCGCGCCGATCATGACGCCGAGGCCGAGCACGACCAGGTCGCGGCGTTGGTAGACCGCGATGAGCCGGTGGCGGGAACCGGTCCGCATCCCGGTGGCCTCGCTCGGCGGGAGTCGGCGCAGCAGCGAGGTGGATCGTGCGTACGGGTCGTGGCGCAACGGGCATACCAATCGCAGCAATAACGGTTCGGCTTACCCTGCCTGAAAGGGACGTTTCTGACAAGAGGGTTCATGTCACGTGCGCGTTAAGGCACGGGCACCCCCATGTCACACGCCGGTGACCAGCCAGGACGTACTGCGGATTCTTACAGCGAGAGTGAATAACCGGGCGATCATCCACACGCCCAACGCGAGCCAGAGAGCGATCAGCCCGCCGTCCGTCACCACCACGGCGAACGCGGCGGGCAGGAAGGCGAGCGTCGAGAGCACCCCCGCCCACGCCAGATACCGCTGGTCGCCCGCCCCGATGAGCACGCCGTCGAGCACGAAGACCACGCCCGCGACCGGTTGGTGGAGGGCGACGAGCCACAGCACCGCCAGCAGCTCGGCGGCGACCGCGGCGTCGGCGTCGAAGATCCCCGGGATCCACGGCCGCGCCGCGATCACCGCGAGGGCGAGCACGATCCCCGAGCCGACGCCCCAGCCGACCATGCGGGCGGTGGCGGCCCGCGTCGCCGCCACGTCGCCCGCGCCGAGCGTGCGCCCGGTGATCGCCTGCCCGGCGATCGCGATCGCGTCGAGCGCGTACGCCAGCAGCGTCCACACCTGGAAGGCGATGCCGTGCGCGGCGATCTGGGCGTCGCCCATCCGGGTCGCCACCGCCGCCGCGAGCACCAGCACCACGCGCAGCCCGACCGTGCGGATCAGCAACGCGAACCCGGCCGCCCCCGACGTCCTGACCCCGGCGAGCCTCGGCCGCAGCGTCACGCCGTGCCGACGGGCGCCGCGGAGCACGACGGCCAGGTACGCGGCGGCCGACAGCACCTGCGCCAGCACGGTGCCCCACGCCGACCCGGCGATGCCCCAGCGCAGCCGAAGCACGAACCAGGCGTTCAGCGCCGCGTTCAGCCCGAACCCGGTCACGGACACCACCAGCGGGGTGAGGGTGTCCTGCAGGCCGCGCAGCACGCCGGTGCCCGCGAGCACGAGCAGCATCGCGGGCGTGCCGAGCAGGCCGATCCTGAGGTAGGTCACGGCCTGACCGGCGAGCTCCGCAGAGGCGCCGAACAGCTCCACCAGCCACGGGGCGGCCGGCCAGCCGACGACGCCGAGCGCGACGCCGATGCCCGCCGCCAGCCACAGCCCGTCGACGCCCCACCGCAGCGCCTGCCGCAGGTCTCCGGCGCCGATCCTGCGGGCCACCTGAGCGGTGGTGGCGTAGGCGAGGAACACGCACAGGTTGATCAGCGTCGTCAGCACGGTGCCAGCGACCCCGAGCGCGCCGAGCGCGGCCGTGCCGAGCCTGCCCACGATCGCGTAGTCGGCGAGCAGGAACAGCGGCTCGGCGACGAGCGCGCCGAAGGCGGGCACGGCGAGCCGCAGGATCTCGCGGTCGTACGCGCGTCCGCCTGCGGGCGTGGGGTCCCCGCCGGGGGTGACGGGCACGCCGGGGGTAATGGGCACCGAGCCATTGTGCCTGTTACGAAATCCGCGCTCCCACGTGGCCTCCCGCTTCCGCGGCGACCCGTGGGCGACCCGTGCGCGGGTCACGTCGGCGTGTTGCCCAACTTTCTTTCCTCCACAGGCGGTGGATTATGTTTCCCCTGGTCAGACGGGTTCTGTGGATGAAGATTTCTTGTTATCCACAGGCTTATCCCCAGGCTGCCCACACCTTGGGGGCAGGTGCGCACAGGTTATCCACAGCGTCGTCCCCAGGCCGCGTTGCCGGTCGGCCGGAGGGTTCGGGAAACTGTCAGACCCGTCCGCTAAATGTGGGGGCGCGGCTGGTTCGGGGAGGGGGTGTCGAGGTGAGCATTGCGGAGCCTCCGATCTACGACGCATCGTTCGAGCGCACGCCACCCAACAACATCGAGGCGGAACAGTCGGTGCTCGGCGGCATGCTCCTGTCCAAGGACGCCATCGCCGATGTGATCGAGGTGCTTCGCGCCGACGACTTCTACCGCCCGGCCCATCAGATCATCTACGACGTCATTCTCGATCTGTACGGCCGAGGCGAGCCGGCGGACATCGTCACCGTGTTCGACGAGCTGTCCAACCGGGGCGAGGTGGGCCGCATCGGCGGCGCGCCGTACCTGCACACCCTCACCGCGGTGGTGCCGACGGCAGCGAACGCCGGCTACTACGCCAAGATCGTGCGCGAACAGGCGATCCTGCGCCGCCTCATCGAGGCCGGCACGCGCATCGTCTCCTACGGCTACGGCGGCAACGGCGAGGAGGTCGACGACCTCGTCGACCGCGCCCAGGCCGAGATCTACAAGGTCACCGAGCGGCGCACCTCGGAGGACTACCTTCCGCTCGCCGAGATCATGCCCGGTGCGCTCGACGAGATCGAGGCCATCGGCAGCCGCGCCGGCCAGATGGTCGGCGTTCCCACCGGCTTCCAGGACCTCGACGCCCTCACCAACGGCCTCCACCCCGGCCAGATGATCGTCGTCGCGGCGCGTCCGGCCATCGGCAAGGCGCTCGCGCTCGACACCCCGCTCCCGACGCCCACCGGGTGGACGACGATGGGCGAGGTCGCCGTCGGCGATCACCTGATCGGCGCGGACGGCAAACCCACCAGGGTCGTCGCCGCGACGGAGGTGATGCACGGCCGTCCCTGCTATGCGGTCGAGTTCAACGACGGCACGGTGATCGTCGCGGACGCCGAGCACCAGTGGTTCACCGAGACCCGGGCCTCGCGCGGGTCCGCCCGGCAGGCCGCCACCGGCCATGACCCGCAGCGCGGCAGGCGGAGCTTCGGGTCGGTGAAGACCACCAAGGAGATCGCGGAGTCGGTGCGCCGCGACGCCGCTGGGGGGTGCCTCACCCACGCGGTGCCCGTCGCCGAGCCGATCGATCTTCCCGATCGCGAGCTGCCGCTTCCGCCGTACGCCTTCGGAGTCTGGCTTGCCAACGGCCACCCCGGCGAGGCTCGGTTCACCACCGCCGACCCGGAGATCGTCTCCAACATCGAGGCGGAGGGCTTGCATGTAACCAAGCTGCCGGGAGACCTGCTCTACGGGATCCGCTTGCCCTTCCCGTCGGCCTCGGCGCCGGTCCCGGCCTGTCCCGACTGCGGCCGGTCGTCCACAGGGCCGCGTCCGGGCCAGGAGTGCCGCTACCATCACGGCACGGTCCAGGCAGTCCTGCGGAGCATGGGCGTACTGGGCAACAAGCACATTCCGCTCGCGTACCTGCGCGCCTCCGAGTCGCAGCGTCGAGCGCTCCTGGCCGGGCTGCTGGACGCGGACGGCCACGTGAACGACTCCGGGACGGTCCGACTCGCCCTGACCGGCAAGCGGCTCGCCGAGGACGCCCGGGAACTGATCCTCAGCCTGGGCTACCAGGCGACCATGACCACCGAACAGGTCAAGGTCCGGTCGGCCGACGGCTCCGTCAGGCACGTCATCACCTTCACTCCTGCCGACAAGGTCTTCCGGCTGTCCGAGAAGCTCGCCCGGCAGAGCACTCGTGAACATCCGACGACGCGGTTGCGCTACATCACGGATGTCCGCGAGGTTCCCAGCGTTCCCGTCCGCTGTGTTCAGGTCGACAACGCCGACCATCTGTATCTCGCCGGTCGGACGTGGATCCCCACGCACAACTCCACCCTCGGCCTGGACTTCGCCCGCTCCGCGGCCATCAAGCACGGCATGACGACCGTGGTGTTCTCGCTGGAGATGTCCCGGAACGAGATCACGATGCGACTGCTGTCGGCCGAGGCGCGGGTGGCGTTGCACACCATGCGGTCGGGGATGATGAACGACGAGGACTGGACGCGGCTGGCGCGGCGGATGAGCGAGGTCGCCGAGGCGCCGCTGTTCATCGACGACTCGCCGAACATGTCGATGATGGAGATCCGGGCCAAGTGTCGGCGGCTCAAGCAGCGTCACGACCTGCGCTTCGTCATCGTCGATTACCTGCAACTGATGAGCTCGCCGAAGAAGACCGAGAGCCGCCAGCAGGAGGTCTCGGAGATCTCCCGGGCCCTCAAGCTCCTCGCCAAGGAGCTGGAGGTGCCCGTGATCGCCATCTCCCAGCTCAACCGAGGTCCCGAGCAGCGAACGGACAAACGCCCCCAAGTCAGCGATCTACGCGAATCCGGATCTATCGAACAAGATGCGGACGTGGTCATCCTGCTGCACCGGGAGGACGCGTACGAGCGGGAGTCGCCCCGGGCGGGCGAGGCCGACCTGATCGTGGCCAAGCACCGCAACGGGCCGACCGCGACCGTGACGGTCGCCTTCCAGGGGCACTACAGCCGTTTCGTCGACATGGCCCCCCACTGAGGTTCTTGTGGCCATGCGGCGTGGCTAGAACTTACGAGAACGATCGGTCAAATATTCGGCGGTGGCGTCGTCCGCGGGGAAGAAGGATTCGATGCTCAGCTCGGCGACGGTGATGTCGAGCGGGGTGCCGAAGGTGGACACCGTGCTGAGAAAGGTCAGCTCGTGGCCGCCGGAGTGCCCGTCGGCGCGGACGCGCAGCGGCACGGCGATGTCGCCGGGGCCCGGCAGCTCGACCTCCGGCTCGGGCTGGTCGCACGGGTAGCCGCGCAGCTCGTCGTGGAGGGCGACGAGGTCGGCGTCGGCGGTGAGGTTGATCTGGCGGCGGAGCCGGGAGAGCAGGTGGGCCCGCCACTCGCCGAGGTTGGCCACGTGTGGGGCCATGCCGTCCGGGTGCAGGCTGAGCCGCAGCACGTTGATCGGCGGTTCAAGCAGTTCGGGCGCGGCCAGGACCGTGAACAGGGCGGTGCTGGCGTTGGCGTCCACGAGGTTCCACCGGCGATCGATCACCGCGGCCGGGTACGGCTCGTGCGCCTTGAGCAACTGGGCGACGGCCTTGCGGACCGGGCCCATCTCCGGAGCGTCCAGCGACATCTCGGTGTAGACGGGCGCGTACCCGGCGGCGAGCAGCAGGTGGTTGCGTTCCCGCAAGGGCACCTCCAGCTCGTCGGCGAGATGCAGGATCATCTCCCGGCTCGGCTTGGCCCGGCCGGTCTCCACGAAGCTCAGGTGCCGCGTGGAGACCTCGGCCTGGATGGCCAGGTCGAGCTGGCTCATCCGGCGGCGCTCCCGCCACTGCCTGAGCAGGTCGCCGATCGTGCGCTGGTAGAGCTGCGCTGAGGTCACAGACCCGACGCTACGCGCCGGGCCGGCCCCCGCGCGATTACGTCCCAGGTCATGGAATCCGTACGACGGGCCGGCCCGGGTCGCCGGGGAGCCGCCGCCCGTCACTCCCAGCGGAACATCCGTACGGCCAGCACCCCGGCGACGACGAACCACGCCACCAGGACGACCAGGGACCCCACCGTGGGCCCCGAGCCACCCCAGGTCAGGCGCATCGCCTCGGCGAAGGCCCCGGCGGGCGACAGGTCGCTGGCCACGCCCAGCGCGTGGGGCATCGACGGCCGGGGCATCCACACGCCGCCCAGGAACAACATGGGGAACATCACCACCGACCCGATGCCCGGGGCGGCCTTCCCGCTCGGCGCCAA
This sequence comes from Thermopolyspora sp. NPDC052614, assembly GCF_040678635.1. Classification (NCBI taxonomy): domain Bacteria; kingdom Bacillati; phylum Actinomycetota; class Actinomycetes; order Streptosporangiales; family Streptosporangiaceae; genus Thermopolyspora; species Thermopolyspora sp. NPDC052614. Next base: position 155,823 of record NZ_JBFATZ010000012.1, on the reverse strand, counting down.
CACGGCGATCAGCAGCCCGAGGGCGAGGAACGCCGCCGTGCCCAGCACGCACGCCAGCAGGAACCCGGGGAACTGCCGGGGAATGGCCGTGCCCAGCACGACCCGGCCGGACACGACCATGACGGCGATCGAGGAGATCACCAGACCCAGGCAGACGATCATATGAGCGGCGAGCAGCCGGGTGGGCCCGACGGGCGTGGTGGACATGCGCCGCAGCATGCCGTTCTCGCGGTATCCGGCCAGCGCCGCCGGCATGATGGTGAGCGCGATCACGGCGACGGCCATCATGGTCATCGACGCCGGGAAGTACGCGTCGATCACCCGCAGCCCGCCGAGCTCGGCCGACGGCTTGCGGAAGTAGGGGATCGTGGATCCCAGAATGAGCAGCAGCGCCGTCGGCAGCACCAGCGGGAAGAACAGCGCGGCCGGGTCGCGCAGCAGCAGCCGGGCCTCGACGAGCGTCAACGTGACCAGCGGCGAACGGCCCGGACGGGCACGCGCCGGGGCGGCCTGCGGCGAGGGCGAGGGTGAGATCGTGCGGGTGTCGTTCATCTGAACGCATCTCCTGTCCGATGAGGTGGGCGGCATGCCGGGCCGGATTCCGGCTGCCGATCAATGGATGTTCGGCGTGGCGCGGCGGAGATCCGCGCCGCTTCTCGAGCCTGGGGACTCAGGCCGCGACGGCGTCGCCGTCGGTGAGGGCCAGGAAGGCCTCGTCGAGCGAGGGCTTCTCCACGTGCAGCCCGGTGATTTCGATGCCGTGCCCGGCGAGGGTCGCGATGACGGCCTGGGCCAGGTCGACGTCACCGGTCACCGTGGTCCGCCCGCCGCTCGTGGTCACCGTCGCGACCTTGGGCAGGGCCGTCAGCAGGTTCTCGTCGAAGGGCGCGGAGGCGCGGAAGCTGACGCGCTCGCCCAGGCCGGCCCGCCGTACCAGACCGGCCGGGGTGTCGAGCGCGGCGACCCGGCCGCCGTCGATCAGCGCGATGCGGTCGCACAGCCGCTCGGCCTCTTCCATGAAGTGGGTGACCAGCACGATGGTGACGCCCCGGTCACGCACCCCCTCGATCAGCTCCCAGGTGTCGCGGCGCGCCTGCGGGTCCAGGCCGGTGGTGAGCTCGTCCAGGATGGCGACGCGCGGATCCCCGGCGAGCGCAAGCGCGATCGACAGCCGCTGCCGCTGGCCTCCTGAGAGCGAGCCGAAGGCGGCGGTGCGTTTCCCGTCCAGGCCGACCAGCTTGATGAGCCGGTCGGCGTCGACCCGGTTGCCGTAGAAGGAGGTGAACATCCGCACCGCCTCCACGACCTTGAGCTTGTCGGCCAGGGCGGCGCTCTGCAGCTGCACCCCGAGCCGCCGGGTGACCTCGGCCCTGTCCCGCTGCGGATGCAGCCCGTCAACGGTGATCTCGCCTCCGTCGGGCACGCGCAGCCCGGCCACACATTCCACGGTGGTGGTCTTGCCCGCGCCGTTGCGCCCGACGATCCCGAAGATCTCGCCTTCCTCGACAGAGAACGACACGTCCGCCACCGCGACCTGATCGCCGTAGCGCTTACTCAGATGGCTGACCTCGATAATCGACATGGCAGCCACGGTAGGTTTCGCAGGCGGTCCCGCGCGCTGGCCCGAGCCGCAGTTCAGAGGTGGGGCTAGCCCCACCCCGCCCGGTGCTTGGACGCAGTGACACCCGCGCGGGCCGGACGCAGACTGAACACATGACTGAGGGCATTACCGACAGAACCTCCGGCCAGGTTGTGCCCGGCGCATCCCGATCCGGGCCCGCGCGCGGCGTGTGGCGCCGGTCGGCGGACTTCGCCCTGGTCGTGCTCGACGTGATGGGCCGCGGCCTGATGATGTTCGCCCTGGGCGTCGTGCAGATCCCGCTGATCGTGATCGTCCTGCTGTGCCTGCTGCTCACGTTCGGCCTCGGCCTGGTCTTCCTGTTCCCCCCGGCGGTACGGCTGACGCGCCGCTGGACGGCCGTGGCCCGCCGCCACGCCCAGCAGTGGTCCGGCATCGAGATCGAGGACCCCTACAACCCGCCGCCCCCGCCCCCGGTACGGCAGCGCGACGGCTGGTACCACGTGGGCGGCAACCGCTACCGGTCCCCGCGCTACCCCGCGTGGCACGGCCGCCTCAACTGGTACATGAAGGACGAGGCCACCTGGCGTGACATGGCCTGGCTGCTCGTCTACCCGATCACCGGCGCCCTGCTCGCGGTGCTGCCGTGGATCCTGCTCGGCTTCGCCGTCTACCTGCCGACCCTCGGCTCGCCGCTGGGCCTGGTGGCCGCGCCGCTCGTCGCGGCCGCCGCCGTCGCGGTCGCGCCGTACGTGCCGAACCTGTACGGCCTGTGGACCCGGGCGCTGCTCGGAGCCACCATGCGGGCCAGGCTCACCCGCCAGGTGGCCCGCCTCGCCCGGACCCGCACCGAGACCGTCGACGCGCAGACCGCCGAACTGCACCGCATCGAGCGCGATCTGCACGACGGCGCGCAGGCCCGGCTCGTCGCGATGGGCATGACCCTGGGCGCGGCCGAGCAGCTCGTCGACACCGACCCGGCCGCCGCCAAGGCGCTGCTCGCCAGGACCCGGGAGGCGTCGCAGGAGGCCCTGGCGGAGCTGCGCCGGCTGGTGCGCGGCATCCATCCGCCGGTGCTGGCCGAGCGTGGCCTCGGCGACGCCGTACGCGCGCTCGCCCTGGACAGCCCGCTGCGCGTCGCCGTCGAGGTGGACCTGCCCGATCGGCCCGAGCCCCCGGTGGAGTCGGCCGTCTACTTCGCGGTCAGCGAGCTGCTCACCAACGCCGCCCGGCACGCCGACGCCCACGAGGTGAGCATCGACATCAGCCGGCGCGGGACGGCGCTGCGCGTGACCGTCACCGACGACGGCGTCGGCGGCGTGGATCCCTCGCGGGGCAGCGGCCTACGCGGTCTTGAGCGGCGCCTGGCCGCCTTCGACGGGGTGCTGGCGATCCACAGCCCCGTCGGCGGCCCGACCGTGGCCACGATCGAGCTGCCGAACGTGCTGCCCGCCACCGAGCCTGTCAAGCCGAGCATGTCGCGCGGGAAGACCATGCTGATGGGCGTGTGCCTGGGCCTGGCCTGGCTCCCGCTGTTCCCGCAGGGCGTCGTCGCGGTCATCCTGAAGATCATCGGCATCGACGAGAAGAGCTGGTTCCTCGCCCTGCACCTGCCGGACCCCTTCGGGTGGGCGGCGTGCATCCTCTTCATCAACATCGGCCTGGTGATGCTCATCACCGGCCTGTACCTGAGCGCGTGCTACGAGTCGTCCAAGCGGCCCGCGCCGCCCGACTCCTGACCGGCGGCCCCGCCGAGATGTCCGGTTCGCTGATTAGGGTGGCTGACTAGGGTGGTCGTGTGAGAGTCGTGCTCGCCGAGGATCTCTACCTGCTCCGCGACGGTCTGGTGCATCTGCTGCGCGCGCACGGGTTCGAGATCGCCGCCGCCGTGGAGTCGGGGCCCGAACTGCTCAGGGCCCTCACGGAGGAACGGCCGGACGTCTCGATCGTGGACGTACGGCTGCCGCCCACGTTCACCGACGAGGGCCTGCAGGCGGCCCTGGAGGCCCGCAAGCGGGTGCCGGGGCTGCCGATCCTGGTGCTGTCCCAGCACGTGGAGCAGCTCTACGCCCGCGAGCTGCTCGCCGACGGCGCCGGCGGGGTCGGCTACCTGCTCAAGGATCGGGTGTTCAACGCCGACCAGTTCGTGGACGCGGTACGCCGGGTCGCGGCCGGCGGCACCGCCATGGACCCCGAGGTGATCGCCAAACTGCTGGCGAGCAACGCCCGCAACGAGCCGCTGGCGCGGCTCACGCCCCGTGAGCGCGAGGTGCTCGAGCTGATGGCCGAGGGGCGCTCGAACGCGGCCATCTCGCAGCGGCTGTATCTGAGCGAGAGCGCGGTGGGCAAGCACACGGCGAACATCTTCGCCAAGCTCGACCTGGCCCCCTCCGACGACGACAACCGGCGGGTGCTGGCCGTACTCGCCTATCTCAACGCCGCCCGATCCTGACCCGCCTGACCCGCGCGCGTGGGGCGCTCCGGCCCTGCCGATCCCGTCGCTCACCCGTTTCTTGTCGGTACGAACGACTACCTTTCCGTACATACAGTCGGGCGTGAACGACGAAAGGGGAGCGGTCAGGATGAAGTTTCACGTGAACCGTGATGTGCTGGCCGAAGCGGTGGCGTGGACCGCCCGGATCCTGCCCAGCCGTCCAACCATCCCGGTGCTCGCCGGCATCCTGCTCGACGCGACCGGCGAGGAGCTGACGATGTCCGCGTTCGACTACGAGGTGTCGGCCCGGGCGACGATCGAGGCCGGGGTGAACGAGCCGGGCCGGGCGCTGCTTCCCGGGCGGGTGCTCGCGGAGATCACCAAGAGCCTGCCCGACCGACCCGTGGAGATCGTCGCCGACGGCTCGGAGGCGGTCCTGACCTGCGGCAGCACCGAGTTCGGCCTGCACACGATGCCGGTGGAGGACTTTCCCGCGCTCCCACAGATGCCGCCGAAGATCGGGGCGGTCGGGGGCGGCGTCTTCGCCTCCGCGGTGGCCCAGGTGGCGCCGTCCGCGAGCCGCGACGACACGCTGCCGATGCTCACCGGCATCCGCATGGACATCGAGGGGCCGAACGTGACGATGGCGGCGACCGACCGCTACCGCATCGCCGCCCGGGACTTCCTCTGGCGCCCGGAGACCGGGGACTTCTCGGCCGCCGCGATGGTGTCCGCCCGGGTGATGGTGGACGTCGCGCGCACGCTGCGCGCCGGCGAGGTGTCGATCTCGCTGGGCGACGGGGTGGCGGGCTTCGAGAGCGTCGGCCGCCGCACGACGGTGCGGCTGCTCGACGAGCAGTTCATCGACTACCGCTCCCGGCTCACGGGCGACTGGGCGATCCGCGCGAGCGTGCAGACCGCGCCGCTGGTGGACGCGATCAGGCGCGTGGCCCTGGTCGCCGAGCGCAACACGGCGGTCCGGCTGTCGTTCACCCAGGGCCAGGTGCTCATCCAGGCGGGCGGCGGCGACATCGGGCGCGGCGCCGAGGTCATCGACGCCGAGCTCGACGGGGACGACATCCAGATCGCCTTCCAGCCGCAGTTCCTGCTCGACGGATTGTCGGGCCTGGAGAGCGAGCGCGTGCGCATCGGCATGGACTCGCCCACCCGCCCCGCGCTCATCACCGACGACGCCGACGACCCGTCCTTCCGCTACCTGGTGATGTCCCTGCGGCTGGCCTGACCGGCGGGCGTACGCTAGCTCAGGCCGGTCGACTCGGTGAGGGACGCCAGGATGTGCTCCATGCACTCCAGACCGGCGCGCTCGGCCGCGGCGGCGTCGCCGGCGGCGATGGCGCGGAAGATCCCGTCGTGGGAGATGTAGGTCTTCTCCACCGGTACGCCGGCGGCGGTGATGCTGGCGCGCAGCGCGGCGGAGAAGTCGTTGTAGATGTCGATGAGCACGCGGTTGTGCGTGGCCTCCACGACCGCCATGTGGAAGGCGAGGTCGGTCTCGACGAAGGCGGCGGCGTCGCGGTCGGCCCACGCCTGCTCGCGCTTGGCGAGAGCGACCTTGATCTCCTCGATGTCCTCCTCGGTGCGGCGGCTGGCGGCGAGGCGGGCGGCCTCCACCTCCAGGGCGCGCCGTACCTCGAAGATCTCAAGGTGCTCGGCGGCGCGGAGTCGGCGCAGCATCGCTCCGGACAGTTCGCTCGTGGCGCGGACGTAGGTGCCGTCGCCCTGACGGCACTCCAGCAGCCCGGCGTGGGTCAGCGCACGTACGGCCTCGCGCACCGTGTTCCGCCCGACGCCCAGTTGCTCGGCGAGCACGGTCTCGGTGGGAATCTTCCCGTGCAACTGCCATGCGCCGGAGGTGATCTGCTCCTTGAGCTGATCGATCACCTGGTCGACGAGCGAGGCCCGCTGGGCCGTGCGCAGACTCACAATCCGCCTCCTCCGGGGTTCGGCACAATCATCCTACGAGCCAATGACTGGTCGACCGTAATTATTCCGGAGTCTTTGCCGCAAATTCCGGGCGGACGAAGAGACACCATTCAGCCCTGTGGACCGTACGGCCCACAGGGCTGCCACTCCCGCGCGGGCGGGCGCTCCCCGCGGCCCGGCCGCCTCCCCCAAGGCGATCCAGGCGCGTCAGGCGGGCGAGCGTGCCCCGCCTAGTGCGTGACTAGTGTGTGAGTACGGCGGCGGCGGTGGAGCCGGGCATGTTCGCCCGGATGCCGACGGCCTCCAGCGCCCGGCGGTAGGCGCTGAACTGCTCGTGCCGGGATCCGGCCTTGCCCCACAGATCGCCGAGCTCGCGCCAGACCCGGGCCGCCTCGCGGTCGGGACCGGCGGCCTGGCCGTTCTGCAGCAGCTCCTGCGCCTTCATCAGCGTGGGCACGACGTCGCCCGCGGATCGTGCCAACGCCACGTGGGCGTGGATGAGGTGGGCCGAGGCCGCGATGACGCCCTGCGTCTCGCCGAGCCGCTCCAGCGTTCGCGTGGCCAGCTCGTCGGCCGCCGCGTGGTCGCCGCCGCGCATCTTGACGTGCGCGAGCACGGTGAGGCTGCGGGCGTGCTCGACGTGCTCAGCGGGGAAGACGCCGAGGATGTCGGACGCCTTGCCGGCCAGCTCGGCGGCGTGCGCGAACTCCTCGTCCACCGTCGGGCGGGCGGTGATGATCCGCGCCCACTGCATGGCGACCTGAGCCGTCCGCACGGCGAGCCGCCCGGCACGCCCGGCGGCGAGCGCGTCGTCGGCGAGCGTCACGGCGAGCGCGGAGTCCTCGCCCTCCGAGGCCGCGATGCTCGCCTGCCAGAGCGACTGGATCTCATTGGTGCGATCCACCGCGTCCGGCAGTCCGTTGGCGTCGAGCACGCGCTCCACGTAGGGCAGGCCCGTCTCGATCTCGGCCAGGATCGCCGCCAGATCGACCGCGACGTCGCCGTGCACCAGCCCGAGCTTCTCGACCTGGGCGAGCGCGTGCGCCCCCAGGTCCTTGGCCCGCAGCAGGTCGCCGGCGCGCTGGTAGCAGCGGCACAGCGCCACGGCGAGCGGCAGGTCGGCCAGGCGCTCGGGGTGGGCGGCGGCCTCCTTGCGCAGGCGTTCGTACGCCTCCACCGCACGACCCACCTTGCCCTGCCGCTCCATGGCCCGGGCCCGGCCCAGCCGGGCCTGCGCGGCCAGCATGACGTTGTCCTCGTCGGCGGCCTTGACGATCTCGCCAAAGCGGTCGGCGGCCACGGCGGGGTCGCCGTGGTGAAGTTCGAGCTCGGCGTGGCGCAACCCCAGCTCGGTGTCGATGCGCTGGCGCGGCTCGATTCCGTGCAGCAGAAACTCGGTCGTGCAGCCGAGCCGCTCTGCCAGCAGGCGCGCGACCACGGGGGTCGGCGTCCGCTTGCCGGATTCGATGAGCGAGACGTAACTGTCTGAGAGGTCGGGCCCGGCCAGTTGGGCCTGGGACATCCGTCTACTCAGCCGTAAACCGCGGACGCGGTCACCGATGGATCCCTGACTCGGCATCTGATCTCTCACGGCGGGGGAGTGGTCAATGGTGTCGCCATGATGGCACGAACAGGCCGTATCGGGTAACCCTCAGTTAAGAATCGTGTGGCCGAACTAGGCCAGAACACTGAGAATTACGGACATACGACCGTCAATCGTCGTCGCCTTTGCCGGGAAAAATCATCTGACACACCTCGAGGTACAGAGTCTCCGGGTAGGGGAGGTAATCGACCTGCCGCAACGCCTGATCTTGGCCGGCCGATTCCGTGATGAAGGACCCATACCCCAGTAAGCGGCCCAGTAAGGACCGCTCGAAGCGCATGTCAGTGACCTTGCCCAGCGGCATCATGTTGACCTGCCGGGTGATGAGCCCGGTGGTGGACAACATGCGCTGCGAGGTTACCACAAAGTAGTCGACCGACCACTCGGCGACCTTCCAGACGAACCGGACCAGCAGCAGGAGCCAGGCCCACCACACGATGAGCATCGCCTGGCCGCTGCCGGTGCCGCTGAGCCATCGGCTCAGAATGCCCGCAAGGATGAGCCCGCCGAAGATCTCCCCGACCGGTCGCAGCAGGACCGCGGGGTGTCGGCGCACCATGATGACCGAGTGTTCGTGGGGAAGGAGGTATCGGCTGATCGACGACGGAGCTGAGTCTCCGTGGGTGACAAGTCTCATGTGAGCGCCGTGAAGAATTGAGCCAGCGAATCGGCCGCACCCATCACGGTGTCCAACGCGCCCCTGACAGCACTGGCCGCGTCACCTGGTCTCGTGAATAGGTAGAAGGCCACAAAAGCGATGCCCGTGTACTGGAGTACCTTCTTGACCTGCACTGCCGCCCCTCTCGCCCTGGACACCCACCGTATACATTACCCTCGCCATAGCCTGGGTAAAGCGCGACACAGCGCCCAGTATGAGCCCCGGATCGGCCGCGTACCAGACCGTTGAGGATCGTTGTACGTGACCGGCATGGCAGGGCCGGGCGGCGCCGTCCGCGAGCCTCGCCGCGCGACCGCCGTCCGCCGGATCCCGGCTAGGGCCTCACGCCCGCCCGGTCGCGCCCATCGCCAGCACCTGTAGGTGCTTGCGCGCGATGCGCTCGACCAGCATGGGGTGGGCGTGGCCGACCACCTCCAGCGCGCCGTACCGAGCCGCGTCCACGCAGCGCGCGACGGTCGACGGCGGGTGCACGGCGGCGAACTCGTCCCGCAGCGCGGCCGCGAGTTGCTCGTACGGCTCGGCCGCCGGAATCTGGCTCATCCCGCTCCCCCGTGGTCCCCCGATGCCTGAGGTGGCGCTTTGGTGACAATCTTGTAGCTCGCACCGTTTTATGACGGTTCCGCGTCATCGCACGGGTGCCCACAAGAGTCGCGCCGCCGACCGGATCGCCGTGTCATCGCTCAACGTACCCATATTATCGCCGTCCGTAACCGATAATGGGGGTCGTTACCAAAGGATCGTTCCACCCGCTTCGTGATCGATCACGGCCACCCATCCGGCGGGACGGGAAGACGCGGCGAGGCGTCCACGAGGCGTCCACGAGGCGTCCACGAGGCGTCCACGAGGCGTCCGGAGCACGGACGGACCGGCCGACCCCGGCCGCAGAGGCGTCAGACGACGCCGTAGAGGCGGTCCCCGGCGTCGCCGAGCCCCGGCACGATGAAGCCGTGCTCGTTGAGCCGCTCGTCCAGCGCGGCGGTCACCACCCGCACCGGCTTGGCGTCATCGCCGAACACCTCGTCCAGGTGGGCCAGCCCTTCGGGCGCCGCGAGCAGGCAGATCGCGGTCACGTCCGTCGCGCCGCGCTCGAACAGCAGTTCGATCGCGGCGGCGAGGGTGCCGCCGGTGGCGAGCATCGGGTCGAGCACATAGCACTGCCTGCCGGACAAATCCTCCGGCAGGCGGGTGGCGTACGTCTGCGCCTTGAGCGTGCCCTCGTCGCGGATCATGCCGAGGAAGCCGACCTCGGCGGTGGGCAGCAGCCGGGTCATGCCGTCGAGCATGCCGAGCCCGGCGCGCAGGATCGGCACTACCAGCGGGGCCGGCCGGGCCAGGTGCAGCCCGTGCGCGGGCGCCAGCGGCGTCTCCACCGTGACCTCGACGGTCCGGACGTCGCGCGTCGCCTCGTACGCGAGCAGGGTCACCAGCTCATCGGCCAGACGCCGAAACGTCGGCGAGTCGGTGCGTACATCGCGCAAGGCCGTCAGCTTGTGCGCCACCAAGGGGTGCTCAACGACGAGGGTCTTCATGGAAGGCAACGCTACAACAGGCAAAACAGGGCGTACCGACCGCACGGTTTTGATCACAATTTGGCCTGAGCGCCGTACGCGCGGGCAGGGAGTCTGGAAGCATTGAACGACATGACGACGGCGTCGGTGGGGTGGACGATGATGGACCGACGGGACGCTGGCCAACAGGACGACGATCTCAGGGGCGACCTCGAGGACGATCGCGACGACGACCTTGAGGATGCCGAGCCCCTCGACTTCGCCATCGTGGTCTACCGCGAGGACGACGAGTGGGAGGCCGACATGCTCCCCCTCGCGCTCACCTCGAACCTCGACCGCCTCATCCACGCGCTGCGCCAGCAGCCGAGCATGAGCGGCACGATTGGCCTGGTCGACGTTGGGGATGAGTTCTTTGTGGCGCTACGCGTGTTTGGCGATCGAGTGAGCGTGTTCCTCTCCGACATCACGGCGGCCTGGGACTGGCCGCTGGCCGAACAGGTCCTCGACCACCTGGAGATCCCGGTCCCCGACGAGGAGGAGCTCGACGCGATCCTCAACGAGGACAAGGGCATGGTGCTGCCCGCCGGAGATCTGTCGATCTTCGCGGATCTCGGGATGGACGAGATGGAGCTGCTGGCGCTGTCCGGAGACCGCGAGCTGCTCCCCGACGAAGTGCTGTCCAGCATCGCCGCCCGCCTCGGGTTCTCCCAGCCTTACGAACGTGCCGTCGACGCCGCCATCGGGTGACATTCCTCCGGAGCCTGCCATGCCCTCGGGACCGTCGAATCTGTTCGCCGCAGCCTTCTCCCGTGACGGAGACCGCTGGTCGGGCGTCGAAGTCGACCTCTCCAGCGCTGAGATCGCCGACGACGTGACCGACCTCGTCCAAGAGTCGCTCGGTTTGTCCGGCGACGAGCTCGCCCTGCTCTGCGTCGAGGTCGAGGACGAATGGTTCGCGCTCGTCCGCATCGAGGGCGACGCCGAGCCCCGCGCCTTCATCTCCGACGTGCAGATCGGGGGTGACCGGTTCGGCGAGATGTTCACCGAACTGGCCGGCGCCGCCCCGTCCACCGAGTCCAACGACCTCGGCGTGCGCCCCGCGGGCGACTTCGACCTGCTGGACGACCTCGGCGTCTCCTCCGAGGAACTGCTGGAGCTGAGCATGGAGGAGGGCGCCCTCCCCGGCGACACGCTCAGCGTCATCGCCGAGCGCCTCTCCTTCGCCGAGGAACTCGACCGCCTCCGGTGAACCGCCCCCCCGGTGAGCCCTCACCTCCGGCGACCCGGCCGCCCGCACCTCCGCCGAGCCGGCCGCCCGCGCCGCCTCCCGGCTTCGAGGAGGCGATGCGGCTCGCGCTCGCCGAGGCCGAGCGGGCGGCGACCCGCGGCGAGGTCCCCGTCGGCGCGGTCGTCCTCGACCCGGCGAACCGTCCGCTCGCCGCCGCCGGCAACGACCGCGAAGCCTCCGGCGACCCGACCGGCCACGCCGAGATCATCGCCCTGCGCGCCGCCGCCGCCAAACTCGGCACCTGGCGCCTGGACGGCTGCACCCTGGTCGTCACCCTCGAACCGTGCACCATGTGCGCCGGTGCCGCCGTCCAGTCCCGCGTGGCCCGCGTCGTCTACGGCGCCGTGGACGAGCGCGGCGGCGCCGCCGGCTCCCTGTGGGACGTCCTACGCGACCGCCGCCTCAACCACCGCCCCGAGGTCATCATGGGCGTCCTCGCCGACGCCTGCGCCGCCCCCCTCACCGCCTTCTTCGCCGCACGCCGCTGATCCACCGGTACGGCTCCCGCCCCGCGATGACCGCGTACGACATGGCTTGACCTCAACCACTGTTGAGGTTGCACCCTGTTCGCCATGACTTTCACGCAGGCAGAACTGAACTATCTGGAGGGCCAGCGCCTCGGCCGCCTGGCCACGGTGGCACCGGACGGCCAGCCGCAGAACAATCCCGTCGCATTCTTCGTCGACGCGGAGTCCGGCACCATCACCATCGGCGGGTACGCCATGGGCACGACGAAGAAGTTCAAGAACGTGCAGCAGGGCAGCGCGGCCGCGCTCGTCGTGGACGACCTGGCCTCCGTCAATCCCTGGACGGTCCGGGGCATCGAGATCCGGGGCACCGCCGTGGCCCTGACGGACCACGAACCCCCCGTGCCGTCCATGTCGAGGGAGATCATCAAGATCACCCCGACCAGGATCATCTCATGGGGCCTGGACGGAGCGCGCTCCAGCCGCAAGGCCTGAGAGAGAACCCTGGCGACACGGCGCGGGCGTCGAGTGCGAGCGGGAGCGCGCCGCAAGGCGTGAGGGAGGGCTCGGGCGCCCCACCTGAGCTCCTCGCTCGCCCCGCGCGCCGCAGGCCCAACGCCTGAGGACCAGGCCACGTGGACATTGCGACCTTGCGCGATGCGACCCTCGAAGATCACCCGAAGGCTTCCGGCATCGTGGACGTCCCCTGCCCCGGGATGCCCCACCGCATGAGGTCGTACGGCAGCGGGTCGATCGAAGGCGAGACCCCGGGAGCCCCGGCGGCCTCGGCCGCCCGCACCTGAGCTTCCAGTTGCTCGCGCAGTTCCTCGGCGGTGTCCGCGCCGAGCGTGTGCCACAGCCCACGCCCGACGTCCGGGTTTGAGTATCGCCGCCTGATGGCGTACCAACCGCTCCTGCCTCTGGGACTCGGCGTCGACCGCCAGATCCGCCACTCCCGGCCGTAGTCGACCTGAAGCCGGTGCAACTCCGCCAGCTCGCCGTCGTACGCGTTCACGCCGCCCTCCACTCCCGAACCCCACGCCCCCACAACGGCGACGCCGCGCTCAACGCGGACGTCTCGGCCTCGCGCATCACCTCGCGCAGGCCCTCGACGGTGGTCGCCTCCACGACCAGCGGCTCGTCGGTCACCCACTGCGTGAACGCGTAGAAGCGACGGCGGCCCACGCCGTACAGCACCGTCCAGGCCCGCTCCACGAGGTCCAGCCGCGCCGCCGCCGCACGCTCGGCCATGTCCCATCGCCACCGGCAGTCCGTTTCGCGTACCGTCGGCAAGCCTTGGCGATGTCGCCCGCGCGCGGGTGGATCGTGCCACCATGTGCGCATCCTGCCGATCACGCGGCCACCTTTCCCTCGGCCGGCCGATTGGGGCGAACGCGAGAGGCGAGGCGGTGCCGGTAACCGGTTTGAGAACGCCCGCCCGGAAGGCAGGCGAAGCGACCACCCTGAGTCATGGCAGCAAGTAGATGCCAGCGGTTGCCGCTGAGGAAGATGACATTCGATGACATGAGGTGCGGCCGTGCCCACTGCTATAACGATCACCGGGGCGAGATCGACGGAGCATCGTCCGAAATCGGATTATGACCGTATTTTCGCAGAATATCTCGGCCCCTTTGCCCTGCCCGGCGTCACCTTCTACTTGGGGGGTGCGCGTGGCATCGACTCGCTGGCGCTGCTGTGGCTCGCCGCCGAAACCGAGGCGGTCCTCCACGTCGTGGTACCTGGGACTTTGGCGGCACAGCCGGAGGATGCCCGTGAGGCGGTCATGGCGAGCCGGGAACGAGGGCGGCTGGCCGGGTTGATTGAACTGAATTCCCCCTCGCACCCGTCGGTCGAGGGATATCATCGGCGCAACCGTTGGATGGTCGATAAAAGTGAGCTCGTTGTCGGTTTTCCCAGAGGAACCGATAGATCAAGCGGAACCTGGTACACCCTCGAATATGCGGCTCTAAATGACAAGGCTCGACTCATTAAGCCCATATAGGATGAATCTGGTGGATCGCCATGCCCGAACCCGTCAGGCGAAATGCCGCTCGTACGCTTCGTGCGCTGCGGGAACGCCGAGGTTGGTCATGGGCGGATGAGGCTCGGGCCATCAACGACGCGGCGCGAGTCCTGGCCATCGAAGCCGTGGCACGGACGAGTGTCGCAAGCCTGGTGCGGACGATCGCTCGCTGGGAGTGCGAGGGCAAGCCGGTCGCCCCGGGAGAGCGCTACCAACTCCTTCTCGCCTACGCGTTCGCGGTGCGCGGCAATGATGTCGCCGTCGGACGTGGGTCGGACTTCGATGAGCTGATGTCCGTCTTCGCGGATCTCGGCGCCTCGGCGGATCGGATCACGGCGTTACGTGCGCAGATCACCAGACTTGCCACCTGCGGGCATAATCTCCTGGCGTTCCTTTCGCCCGGATTGAGACAGTCTCTCTCCCGTGCGCTGACGGCCCCCGCGACAGTGTCCGACGAAGTGGTCGCCCAGTTGGCCGACTTCGTCGCCGATCTGGATGCGCAGATCGGAGGACTGCCCTTCGCACGGCTGCAAGTGGCTCTCGCGCCCGCCGTGGAGGCATGTCGTCTGCTGCTTGAGTCGAACCCGGCCGGGCCGGTGGGCACACAATTGTCCCGGACCGCGGCGAACGCCTTCATGATCGCCGCTCGGATCGCGTTCGAGGTCCGGGACTTCGACATCTCAGCCAGGATGTACAGGCAGGCCATCAACGCCGCCGGCCAACTCCCATCCTGGGAACGCGCCGCCATCCGTACCAGCCAGGCCCTGGTCACCCTGTACTCCACCAGGAGCGTCCCTGCGGCCCGTCAGATCGTCGACATCGCCGTACGCGATGCCCGTCGCAGTGACAGTCGCGTCATGCGCGCTCGCGCGCACGCGCTCTTGGCGGAGATGGCGGCTCGCGCCAACCAGGAGAAGCAGGCCTTCACCGCGCTGCACCGCGCCTGGGCCGATGTCGACCGCCACGCCGGCGCCGATCCCGCCGCGGGTCGTTTCGGTCCCGGCTATCTGGAAGGCTTCGAGGGACTGTGCAACCTCCATCTCGGTCGCGGCCGCGAAGCCGAGTCGCAGTTGACCCGTTCCCTGGCCGCCCTCGCCCACCCTCGGCAAGCCGTGCAGCGGGCCGTCATCACCGCTGACCTTGCGCTTGCCCGGCTGCGGAACGGCGCTCCCGAAGCTGCCGCCCTGCTTCTCCACGATTGTGTTGATCTCGCGGCGGCCACACAAGCACGCGTTCCATCCATCCGGATCGCTGAAGTACGCCGCGAGCTGCGGGCTTGGCGTACCGAAGCCTTCGTCTCCGACCTCGACGATCACATCTACGATGCGCTCCTGGCACCGGGATCGGTCTGATTACGCGGCGTTCGCGAGTTCCTGCTGATCATGCGTACGACATTGCGTTCGAGCGTAGCGTCATGTTCACCAGCCTGTCTCTGGTGTCGCTATCCTGCCTCTCCCCGATGCTGTTCGAGTAGTGCAGGAAGCTCTGCCAGCGAATCTATGCGCCAATCAGCGGCAGCGCCGACGGGGTCATCAGCCCACAAATATCCCCACGGGCCGCGGCGTATGAGTGCGGCGTGCATGCCTGCGGCTTTCGCTGGGATGATGTCGTTTGCCGGATGGTCGCCCACATACACGATCTGGTGAGGGGCGACACCGGAGAGTTCGACAACGCGAGCGAAGAACGCGGGGGCGGGCTTCGCGGTACGCCATTCACCGGAGGTGGCGATCGCTTCAGCGGGAAGGTTCAGTTCGCGTAGCAGTTGGGCGGCGCGGACGGTCTGGTTCCCTGCGACGAGGACGCGCAGGCCGAGGTCGTGTAGGGCGGTGAGGGCCGGTCGGACATCTGGGTAGAGGTCGCTCTCCTCGAGGCGCTCGCCCCGACCAGCAATTTCGCGGGCTTCGTATTCGGCGGCCAGGTCGATGCCAGGGCGCAGCAGCCGTATGGCTTCGGCGTTGTCACGACCCTGTGCCACCATGGCGCCGACGAGGGCGGAGAGAGTGTGCCGAGGGACGCCGAGCCAGTCGGCCCAGGACGACCAGTGACGGTCATCACACACCAGGGTTTCACCGATGTCGAAGGCCACGGCTCGGATCACGGTGGCGAGTCTACGAGTAGGGCCTCCGCGCCGGTGGTCGGCTCGGAGGCCCTCTGAGTGGCGGTGGAGGTGGGATTTGAACCCACGGATAGGTTGCCCCATCACACGCTTTCGAGGCGTGCGCCCTCGGCCACTAGGCGACTCCACCGCGGAGCAGCCTACCCGAAAATGAACGGGACCTGTGCACGGTTATCCGGCTGACGCGCCGGTTGTCCCGGCTGGAGGGGTTCTACTCGTCGTTCTCCAACTCCAGGACGCGGGCGTGGAGGACCGAGCGCTGGTGGAGGGCGGCGCGGAGGGCGCGGTGCAGGCCGTCTTCGAGGTAGAGCTCGCCGCGCCACTGGATGACGTGCGGGAACAGGTCGCCGTAGAACGTCGAGTCCTTGGCGAGCAGGGAGTGCAGGTCGAGCACGGCCTTGGTGGTGATCAGAGAGTCGAGGCGGACCTGGCGAGGAGGTATCTGCGCCCACTCCCGGTTGGAGAGTCCGTGCTCGGGGTAAGGGCGTACGTCGCCGACCATCTTAAAGATCACGCTATGTAGTTTAGGAGAGAATCGGCGAGGGGCCGTACGATGCCGGAATCCGATCTCGAAGTCCGGCTTGGGTTTCGGTCCGATGTCCTGGCCTGCCGTGATCAGTCCGCCTGATTGAGATCATGTGGCGTCCGCCGAGCCGACCACGGGGCCCAGTGAATTTGATCACGGCGCTCCCATCTGGTGGTGAGGGGCATCGCACAGCCCTGCCGGGCGGGTTCAATCGTGGGACGGGAGGCGGCCGAGCTGATGGTCCGCCGCGTTGAGTGCTTCGTCGACCAGGCGCCGTAGGTGCCCGTGGCGCAGGGCGTAGATCACGCGGCGGCCCTCCTTGCGGGTGGTGACGAGATCGGCCAAGCGCAGGCGGGCCAGGTGCTGGCTCACCGCAGGGCGGGCGAGGCCGCAGGCTGCTGTGAGCGTTGTCACATCCGCCTCTCCCTCCGACAGCCGTTGCAGCAGAGCCAAGCGGGTGCGGTCGGCCAGCAGGGACAGGATGTCGGCGGCCACCGCCAGACGTTCCCCTTGGGCCCCTTGGGAGTGTTCGCCTGTGGTGTGTTCCTGCCAGTCGTACGCACCTGATAGGTGCATGCGTGCGCTCATATGCACATAATGGAGGATGTGTGGTGCGCCGTCCAGCCGACCCATCCGGTGTACCCCTATCCCCACAAGCTGGAGCCGTTGTGACCGACCAGAGCACTCCCCGCGAGCAGCAGTGCCGTGACCAGGTACCGACCGGCCGTCCGACCGATTACGTGAGTGAGGGTCACGGACACGGACACGGCCACGGACACGGGCAACGAGGGACAGGCGGGTCCGGCAATGTGCGCGCGCTGCTTGCCCGCGCTGGTCACGCCTTCACTCCGCACAGTCATGACAGTGCCGCCAAGACCGACGCGGCTCTGGAGTCCAGCAGTCGGGGCCTACGCGTGCTGGCGATCTCTTTTGCCGTGCTCATGGCGACCGCGCTGGTCCAAGCGACGATCGTGGCCGCCTCCGGATCGGTGGCGCTGCTGGGCGACACGCTGCACAACTTCGCCGATGCGCTGACGGCGGTCCCGCTGGCGATCGCCTTCTCACTGGGGCGTCGGGCGGCCACGCGCCGGTTCACGTACGGCTATGGCCGGGCCGAGGACCTGGCCGGGATCGTCATCGTGGCCTTGATCGCCCTCTCGGCGGGCATGGCCGGGTACGAGGCCGTCAAGCGTCTGATCGCTCCCGAAGACGTGCAAGCGCTTGGCCTGGTGGCCGCCGCCGGCGTGGTCGGCTTCCTCGGCAATGAATGGGTGGCCCGCTACCGGATCAAGGTCGGTCGCGAGATCGGCTCGGCCGCGCTGGTGGCCGACGGCCTGCACGCCCGCACTGACGGCTTCACCTCCCTGGCCGTTCTTCTCGGCGCCGGCGGCAGCGCGCTCGGCTTCCCGCTCGCCGATCCGCTCGTCGGTTTGCTGATCACGGTGGCGATCTGCTTCGTCCTGCGGGACGCCGCCCGAGAGATCTATCACCGGCTGATGGACGCGGTCGATCCCGAATTGATCGCACAGGCCGAGCAGATCTTGTCAGGCGTGCCCGGGGTTGAGCGGGTCGGCGCGGTCCGGCTGCGCTGGATCGGTCACGCCTTGCGCGCCGAGGTCGAGATCGCGGTACGCCACGAACTGTCGCTCATCGCGGCGCACGCCGTGGCGGTGGAGGCCGAACACCGGCTCATCCACGAGCTGCCATGTCTGCGGGCCGCCACCGTACACGCCGACCCCGACGGCCCTGCCGACATCGACCACCACGCGGTCCTTCTCGCGCACCGATAGCGCCGGGGAAAAGCAGACAGGAAGCCGACTGGCAGCGCTGACGGCGGCGCGGCGGGTGGTCCATGCCCTGAAGGAGACAACTGAGGACCAAACCGAGAGTTCGGACAGGCGGGCCCTGGACACGCATAGGGCCGGTCCATGACTGGACCGGCCCTATGGCGCTGCTCAACCAAGCGCGGAGGATGCGAGATTCGAACTCGCGAGGGGTTGCCCCCAACACGCTTTCCAAGCGTGCGCCCTAGGCCAACTAGGCGAATCCTCCGTGGAGAAGCCTATCTAACTTTCAGCGGTGCGTAGACCATGTTCCCGGCGTGTGGATGGTCACGAATCGGCCGCCTTGTGGTCGCGTCGCGGTTCGGTGCTGCTCAGGAGGTCGTCAGGTTGAAGGTGGCAGGCGGCTCGGCGTACGGCGGCGGGTGTGATGGCGCGGTGGGGCGAGGTGCTTGTCGGGGAGGGCGGGTCTGCGGAGGCCGTGGTGGATTGTCGGCTGGATGGGGAACGGCGGAGTCTTGGGGGCGGGGTGCGTGGGGTGGTGGGGAGTCTGTTCGGGTGGGTGGCGTGTATGCGCCCGAGCACTGCTGGACATGGCTAGACTGGTCGGCGACCCCTCGTGCGGCGTCATCCTGTGAACCTCCCCAGGGCCGGAAGGCAGCAAGGATAAGCGGGCTCTGGCGGGTGCGCGGGGGGTCCCTAGCCTTAGTCACCGGACGGGATCACCCCTCATGAGTCTTGCGCTCTACCGCAAGTACCGGCCCGGGACGTTCGCCGAGGTCAAGGGTCAAGAGCATGTCACCGAGCCGTTGCGGCAGGCGTTGCGCACCGGCCGGATTCACCACGCTTACCTGTTCAGTGGGCCGCGCGGATGCGGCAAGACCTCAAGCGCGCGCATTCTCGCCCGGTCCCTCAACTGCGAGAAGGGGCCCACGCCCGATCCGTGTGGGGTGTGCGAGTCGTGTGTCGCGCTCGCGCCCACCGGGCCCGGTCACCTCGATGTCATAGAGATCGACGCGGCGTCGCACGGTGGTGTGGACGACGCGCGTGATCTTCGTGAGCGGGCGTTCTTCGCCCCGGTTTCGGCGCGGTTCAAGATTTACATCATCGACGAGGCGCACATGGTGACCCGGGAAGGGTTCAACGCGCTGCTCAAGCTCGTCGAGGAGCCGCCGCCGCATCTGAAGTTCGTGTTCGCGACGACCGAGCCGGAGAAGGTCATCGGCACGATCAAGTCGCGGACGCACCACTATCCGTTCCGGCTGATGCCGCCGTCGACGTTGCGGCAACTGATGGAGGAGATCCTTCAGGCCGAGGGCGTGCCGTACGAGGCGGCGGCGTTGCCGCTGGCCGTGCGGGCGGGGGCGGGGTCGGCGCGGGACTCGCTGTCGATCCTCGATCAGTTGCTCGCCGGGTCGGACGAGTCGGGCATCACGTACCAGCGGGCGGTCTCGCTGCTGGGGTACACCGACGCGGACCTGCTCGACGAGGTGGTGGACGCGTTCGCGCGGCGGGACGGCGCGAAGGTGTTTCAGGCGCTCAACCGGGTGATCGAGGGCGGGCACGATCCGCGTCGGTTCGCGATGGACCTGCTGGAACGGTTCCGGGACCTGGTGGTGCTCGCCAATGTGCCCGAGGCAGCCGCCAACGGGCTGCTCGACCGGCCCGACGATGAACTGGAGCGTTTGAAGGCCCAGGTGGCGCTGATGGGGCCGGCGGAGCTGACGCGGGCCGCCGAGGTGTTCAACGCCGGGCTCACCGAGATGCGCGGGGCCACGTCGCCTCGGCTGCTGCTTGAGTTGATGTGCGCCCGTGTGCTGTTGCCGGGGGCCGACCAGGGGGAGGCGTCCGTCCTCGCCCGGCTGGAGCGTCTTGAGCGCGGTGTCGCGTCCGGTTCCGTGCAGGTGTACGCGCAGGCCCCGGCACCTGCCGCCGTGCCCGCTCAAGCAGCTGGCCCGGTCGTGTCGCAGGCGGGCGGCGGTTCCGTGTCTTCGGCTCCGGTCGGGGCCGCGCAGGCTCAGACCGCACCGGCTCAGGCCGCGCCGGTGCAGGCCGCGCCGGTGCAGGGAGGGCCTGTCGGCCCTTCGTCGCCGGGTGCGGGTTCCGGCTCGTCCGCCGCGCCCGGGATGTCCGGGGTGTCGGGGGTACGGCCCGCCGACGATTGGCCCGAGCCTTCGCGGCCCGGATCCGCGCGGTCCGAGGGCTCGCATGGGCGGCAGGGGAGTGGCTCGGCCGCGGGTGTACCGCCGGCCGCCGCTTCCTCGGCCGCGTCGCCGACGGCGCAGGCGAGCTCCGGTGGGGCCGCTGCGGCGTTCCAGGCGTGGCCTCGGGTGCTGGAGGCGATCAAACAGCGCCAGCGGGTGACGTGGAGCATTCTCAGCACCGAAGGGCGGCTCATCGGCCTGGAGGGGAACGTCGCCACGCTGAGCTTCGACAAGCCCGGCACGATGAAGGGCTTCCTCGCGGGCAAGCGCGACGAGGTCGTGGCGGCGGCGCTCGGCGAGGTGCTGGGCGGGCAGTGGCGTGTTGAGGCCGTGGTGGGCGGTACCGGCCCGGCCGGTGGATCCGGTCCCGCGTCGGTTCCGGGTCCGGGTCCGGGTCCGGGTTCGGGTTCGGGTTCGGGGGCACGTGGCGGTCCGGCCGGAGGCGGCTCATTTGGTCATGCCTCTGGTCCGGGGGGCTCCGCGCCTGCGGCGGGTGGCGCCGGTTCCGGTGGAGGAACTTCTGCGGGCGGTGGCTTCGCCTCGGCGGGGGGCCCGGCGGGGGGCGGAGGAGCCGTGCCCTCGGGTGGGTCCGGGGAAGTCGGGGTCAGAGGTTCGGATGGCCTTGGAGGAACGGGGGCCTCCGCGTCCGCCGCGCGCGGCTCCGCTGGGGCGGGGGGCACGGCCGTACAGACCGGGGCGGGCCGTCCCGCGTCGGCGCGGCAGTCGCAGGCGGCGTCCGCCACCGACGACTCCTGGCCCGACGCGCCGTCCGACGACGAGTATGAGCCTGCCAGTCCCGCGCCTACGGCCGGTCTCGCCGCGGCGCGTTCCGCCGCCAAAGCCGCCGCCCAGGCGCGCCCGCGCACCGGCCAGCCGGGTGCGCGGCAGGGCGGTGGGGTCGACGCCTGGCCCGACGCGGTGCCGGGCCGTCGCCCCGCGGCGGATGTGGACGAGGTGGACCCGGACAACGACATGGACGCCGACGGCGACGGCCTGGTGGGCATGCAGTTGATCCAGCGTGAGCTCGGCGGACAGATCATCGGTGAGATCGATCACACCTAGCACCCGGTCGCCGGGTGATGACAGGGCCCGTCGCCCGGCTGCCGCATCGGTGGTCGTCGTCCGGGCCGGTGCCGATCAGTGGAGCCCGCCGGCGATGGTGAGCGTGACGGGGTGGCCGGCCTCGGGATGGCGTGCATCGTTTGCGGGTGCCACGGCTTCCCTGGTGCCTGATCGGTCCGGCCCCGGAGCGTCAGGAGCCGTGCACGGTCACCAAACCGGATTCGCAGGCGAGCGGTGCGGGCGGCGACGGTGTCGGTGGCGGGGCGGGGGCCGACGGTGGACGCGCCTGCGCGGCGGTGACCGAAACGGCTGTCGTGGCCGCATCGTTTCGCCGGTCGGTAATTTACGGATGTCGCGAGGGCGTGCCGATGTACGGTGCCGACCGACGCCACGCGGACCGCGTACATGTGTGGGCATCGCGACGAACCAGGCGATTCGTTGCGGCCGGGGGAGCAGCGCGGCCGGGTGGGGCTGGGCGTACGGTCGCATGGATCGTCGGCCCGTCCGGTGGAACACGTGCGTCCTCCAGTGCAACTCCTGGGGCAAACCCCGTAGGCTCGTGAAGACAAGCGAAGCCATGAGGAGCGCACCATCGTGAATCCAGGGGATGTCAACCTGCAGCAGATGCTGGAGCAGGCGCAGCTCATGCAGCAGCAGTTCGTTACCGCGCAGCAGGAGCTCAACGACGCCCAGGTCGAGGGCACCGCGGGCGGCGGGCTGGTCGTCGCCGTCGTCAACGGCGGCGGGGACCTGCTGGAGCTGAAGATCAGTCCGAAGGTCATCGATCCCGATGACCCCGATGACACCGCCGAGACGATCGCCGACCTGGTGATCGCGGCCGTTCGGGACGCCACGAGGGCGGCCGCGGAACTGCAGCAGGAGAAGCTCGGCCCGTTGGCGCAGGGGCTGGGCGGCGCCTTCGGCGGTCCGGCGCTGCCCGGGTTCTGAGCACGGGTTTCGACCGATGTACGAAGGGGTCGTCCAGAGCCTGATCGACGAGCTCGGCACGCTGCCGGGCGTCGGTCCCAAGAGCGCGCAGCGCATCGCGTTCCACCTGCTCGCCGCGGACCCGGCGGATGTCAAGCGGCTCGCGCACGTGCTGCTTGAGGTCAAGGAGAAGGTGCGCTTTTGCCGGGTGTGCGGGAACGTCGCGGCTGAGGAGGAGTGCCGGATCTGCCGCGACATGCGGCGCGACCCCCACGTGATCTGCGTCGTCGAGGAGTCCAAGGACGTCGTCGCGATCGAGAAGACCCGCGAGTTCCGCGGGCGGTACCACGTCCTGGGCGGTGCGATCAGTCCCATCGACGGCGTCGGCCCGGACGATCTGCGCATCAGGGAACTCATGACGAGGCTGGCGGACGGCCAGGTCACCGAGTTGATCCTCGCCACCGACCCCAACCTCGAGGGTGAGGCGACCGCGACCTACCTCGCCCGGCTCGTCAAGCCGATGGGTTTGAAAGTGACACGGCTGGCCAGCGGGCTGCCCGTCGGCGGCGATCTGGAGTACGCCGACGAGGTCACACTGGGCCGTGCGTTCGAAGGACGGAGACTGCTGGATGTATGACGAGTGGAACGCTCTCGCCGAGCGTGTCGCGGGGCACGCGCAGAACTTCCTCGACGGTCTGACGCGGCTGGCCAACGGCGAGGGCGGGGACGCCATCCTCCCGCTGCTGCTGGTGGAGGTCAGCCAGGTGAGCCTCGCCGGGGCGCAACTCGGCGCGGTCGAGGACGTGATTCTGCAGAACAACATCGAGCCGCCGATCGGTCCCGACCCCGACGTCGACCCGCTGCGCACGGCCTTGGCGGCCCGGCTCGGCCCGGTGGACGACTACGCCGAGGTGTTCGATCCATACAAGGACACCACGGTGACCGCGTACCGTCTGTCCGACGACCTCGCCGCGGTGGCGGCCGACCTCGTCCACGGCCTGCGTCACTACCAGGCCGGTCGGCCGCTTGAGGCGCTGTGGTGGCTGCAGTACTCCTACTTCAACACCTGGGGGAACCACGCCGGGGCCGCGATGCGCGCCCTGCAGGCCCTCGTCGCCCACACGCGGCTCGACGTCGAAGAGGAGCGTACGCCGGTCTGATCGACTCGTCGCCGGGACTTACGTCCGGATGGGCGGCGGAGATCGGAAAGAGCCCAGAAAGAGCCCGGAAAGAGCCGGAAGGAGCCGGAAGGAGCCCGGAAAGCGGTCCACAGTGGGTCCACATGCCGGCCCACGCGGCGATCCCACTCCGGGCGGTCCCGCGTGGCCGTGAGCCGGTGGCGAACGCGACAGGGCGTCTGCGCCGGTCGGATATCCATCACGGCAGCGTCCGGTGGCGTGCCCGCATCGGACGGGCCTCGTGACTGAAATCACAGATCCCCGTGAGGCGTGGTGATCCTTCGGGCTGCCGCCGATGGTGTGATCCGTGTCGAAGCCCCTGGCGGCCGGGATGGCGCATGCGGGCGGCCGTTCCCGCGATTTGCCTGCTCGACAGGCCCTCCACGGCACGGGTACTCCGTCACCGCAGCTTGCGAAGACCGGTGCTCCTCGGTTATCCACAGGTCAGGGCCATGATCGCGGAGTTGTCCACATGCTGGGCGGACCCGCGGAACGCCCGGCGGAGCTAAGTAAACTGTGGCTTCCGCAGTCTGACTTCCGGAGACATGTCGTGGCGCTCGTTGTTCAAAAGTACGGTGGTTCGTCCGTCGCCGATGCTGCCTGCATCAAGCGGGTCGCGCAGCGGATCGTCGCGACGAAAAAAGCCGGGAACGACGTCGTCGTGGCGGTCTCCGCGATGGGGGACACCACCGACGAGTTGCTGGACCTCGCCAAGCAGGTCTCGCCGCTGCCGCCAGGACGCGAGCTGGACATGCTGCTCACCGCCGGTGAGCGCATCTCGATGGCGCTGCTGGCCATGGCGATCGGCAACCTGGGCTACGAGGCCCGCTCGTTCACCGGCTCCCAGGCAGGCGTGATCACCGACTCCACGCACGGCAAGGCCCGCATCATCGACGTCACCCCCGGCCGCATCCAGGAGGCCATCGACAACGGCCAGATCGCGATCGTGGCCGGCTTCCAGGGTGTGTCGCAGGACACCAAGGACATCACCACCCTCGGCCGTGGCGGCACCGACACCACCGCCGTCGCCCTCGCGGCGGCGCTTAACGCCGATGTGTGCGAGATCTACACCGACGTGGACGGCGTCTTCACCGCCGACCCGCGCATCGTGCCCACGGCCCGGCGCATCCCGCGCATCTCCTACGACGAGATGATGGAGATGGCCGCGTGCGGCGCGAAGATCCTGCACCTGCGCTGTGTGGAGTACGCCCGCCGGTTCAACCTGCCGATCCACGTCAGAAGCTCGTTCAGCAACAAGGAAGGCACGTGGGTCGTCTCCGACCCCGTCAGTGAGGAAGGCGAGATGGAGCAGCCGATCATCTCCGGCGTCGCGCACGACCGGAGCGAGGCCAAGATCACCGTTGTCGGCGTGCCCGACAAGGTCGGAGAGGCTGCCGCCATCTTCAAAGCGCTCGCCGACGTCGAGATCAACATCGACATGATCGTGCAGAACGTCTCGGCCGCCGCCACCGGGCGCACCGACATCTCCTTCACCCTCCCGGCCGCCGACGGCGCGACCGCCATCGGGGCGCTGCAGAAGATCCAGGAGGAGATCGGGTTCGAGTCGCTGCTGTTCGACGACCAGATCGGCAAGGTGTCGCTGATCGGGGCCGGCATGCGCTCGCACCCGGGCGTCACCGCCAAGTTCTTCGGCGCCATCGCCGACGCGGGCGTCAACATCGAGATGATCTCCACGTCGGAGATCCGCATCTCGGTGATCGTCGGGCAGGACGACGTGGACGCCGCGGTGACCGCCGCGCACCGTGCGTTCGACCTCGACGCCGACCAGGTGGAGGCCGTGGTGTACGGAGGTACCGGGCGATGAGCGAGACGACGAGCCAACCGGCGGGCGCCGCCTCGGGCGCGCAGGGCGGCGGGCGCAAGCCCACCCTCGCCGTGGTGGGGGCCACCGGCGCGGTCGGCACGGTGATGCTGGACATCCTCTCCGGGCGTCCCGACGTGTGGGGGGAGATCCGCCTGATCGCCTCGGCACGCTCGGCCGGGAAGGTGCTGCGGGTGCGCGGGGAGGACGTCGTCGTCCAGGCCCTGTCCCCCGAGGCGTTCGACGGCGTGGACGTGGCGATGTTCGACGTCCCCGACGAGGTGTCGGCCGAGTGGGCCCCGATCGCCGCCGCCCGCGGCGCGGTCGTGGTGGACAACTCAGGTGCCTTCCGGATGGACCCGGACGTTCCCCTCGTGGTGCCGGAGTGCAACCCCGAGCAGGTGCGGAACCGGCCCAAGGGCATCATCTCCAACCCCAACTGCACGACGCTGTCGATGATGGCCGCGATGGGCGCGCTGCACCGCGAGTACGGCCTGCGCGAGCTGGTCGTCGCCTCCTACCAGGCGGTGTCCGGCGCGGGCGTGGCGGGGCCCGAGCGGCTGTACGCCGAGGTCGAGGCCGTCGCGGGCGACCGCACCCTCGGCACGGTCGCCGGCGACGTCCGCAAGACCGTGCCCGACCTGGCCGACTCGCCGTTCCCGGGGCCGCTCGCCTTCAACGTCGTCCCGGCCGCGGGCTCGTACAAGGGCGACGGCTGGTTCTCCGAGGAGCTGAAGGTCCGCAACGAGTCGCGCAAGAT
Source organism: Thermopolyspora sp. NPDC052614 (assembly GCF_040678635.1). Classification (NCBI taxonomy): domain Bacteria; kingdom Bacillati; phylum Actinomycetota; class Actinomycetes; order Streptosporangiales; family Streptosporangiaceae; genus Thermopolyspora; species Thermopolyspora sp. NPDC052614. The sequence continues at coordinate 129,922 of NZ_JBFATZ010000012.1, read as the reverse complement.
CCTGGGCATCCCGGATCTGAAGGTGTCGGCCACCTGTGTCCGGGTGCCGGTCGTCACCACGCACTCGCTGGCGGTCCACGCGACCTTCTCCGAGCCGGTGACGGTCGAGGGCGCTCGGGCCGTCCTGGAAGCGGCGCCGACCGTCGTCGTGCTCGACGACCCGGAGAACGGCGTCTTCCCGATGCCGGCCGACGTCGTGGGCACCGACCCGACCTACGTGGGCCGCATCCGCCAGGCGCTGGACTTCCCCAACACCCTGGATCTGTTCGTCTGCGGCGACAACCTCCGCAAGGGGGCCGCTCTCAACACCGCTGAGATCGCCGAGCTGGTGGCCGCGGAGTTCACCGCCTGATCGTCGGGTCGGCGCGTTTGTGTTCCGGACGCCTGCGACGGCGGGCGTCCGGACGGCATCCTTGAAGGCCCGAGCTGCAAGGCGCTGGACTTCCCCAGGGCACTGGACTTGTCCATCTGTGGCGATGACCTGCCGCTTCCAGCACCGTCGCCGAACCGGTGGCCGTGGAGTTGCCTGGTCGTGCCCGCTGGTGTGCTCGCCGGTGTGGGGGGTAGGCGGTGGCCGGTCACCGGAAGGTGATGTCCCAGTGGTCGCGCTCGCGGGCGAAGATGTCGCTTCTGGCGGTGTTTCCCGAGCGGTACAGGGCGGCGCCGTCCGGTCTGGTGCCGACCCGCTTGTGCGTTCTTCTGATGTAGGCGTCGATGCAGCCGTTGGTCGCTATGTCGACCTTGTAGCCGCTGCCGTGGCTGTGCCGTCCGTGGGCGTGGCCTGTTTCGGTGCCGCCGGTGACCACGATCGAGCATCTGCTGCGGCGCTTCAGGCGGATCAACTGGGCGACCGTGCCCGCGCGGATGGCGGTGTAGGACGTGCAGTTCGGGCGGTGCTTGCTGGCGCATCTGCCGGTGGATCTTCGTTTGATGCCCGCATCGCGTAGCCGGGCTGCGGCGAAGCGGTGGGACAGCTGGGCGTGCGCGTGCAACAGCGGGCGTTGCGGACGCTCGAATGTCTTGGCACCGGAGGACATGCCGAGGAGTTGGACCAGGCCGCCGGCCCGGCCATAGGCGCCGGATCCGGCGTCCTGGCGGTCGGCCGCCGACACGAGGCGGAACGCACCGGCGGGCAGCCGTCCGGCGGGTGCCCGGGAAGTCAGGGCGGGTGCGGCGATGGTTCGCCTGCCGCCGAGTTCCTCCGCCGGGTCGCCGGTGAAGGCGGATCGTGCCGTCAGGCCGCCCGGTTGTCCCATCAGGCCGCGTTGTCCCATCAGGCCGCGTTGTCGCATCGGGCCGCCGGTGCGGATGACGGCCGTCGCCCGATCGTCGGGCAGGGCGGCGTACTTCGCCGGGCCGTCGGTGGAGGCGGCGTCCTGCGCCAGGCTGGCCGTGCGGGGGGCATCCATCATCGGGGCGGCGGCAAAGGCGGTGACCCTCGCCAAGCCCTCGGCGATGGTGGCGACTCTCGTCGAGGCGTCGGTGAAGCGGTCGGGGAGCGCCCTGTCCGGACCGTTCGGGCCGAACGGGTCGGGTGGGCGTGCCGACGGTGGGGAGATCGGGGCGTCGGCTCCCGGGACGACCGCCGTGATCGCCATCTGGACGGTGAGAAGCGCGGCGGCGGACATGCGCACGCGGTCCCACCGTAAGGGACGAGATTCCATGATTGGTTCCTCATCAGGCCGATCTATACGCTGAGACATCGATCCCACGGCAGACCGGGACTGATCCCTCAATACGGATGATCTTTATGGGAACCTGGCGATCAACGGACGGGTCCGTGACCGGAGGGCGGCGGGACCTGACGGGCGCGAGAGCCGTACAGTGGCGAACGTGGGTGCGCCGAAGGCACGTGCGGGCGAGACGACCAGGGAGCTGATCGTCGAGACCGCGCTGCGGCTCTTCCGCGAGCGGGGCTTCGAGGCGACGACGATGCGCGCGATCGCGGCGGAGGCGGGGGTGTCGGTCGGGAACGCCTACTACTACTTCTCCTCCAAGGAGCAGCTCGTCCAGGCGTACTACGACCGGGCGCAGGCCGAGCACGAGGACGCCTGCCGGGAGGTGCTCGCCACCCAACGCACGCTCGCGGCCCGGCTGGGCGGGGTGCTGCGGGCGTGGGTGCGGGTGTCGGAGCCGTACCACCCCTTCGCGGTGAAGTTCTTCAAGCACGCGGCCGAGCCGAGCAATCCGCTCAGCCCGTTCAGCCGCGAGTCCGCGCCCGCCAGGGAGGCGGCGATCGCCCTCTATCGCGAGGTGGTCGAGGGGGCGAGCGACCGTATCGACGCCGAGTTGCGCGCGGAGCTGCCCGAGCTGCTGTGGCTGTTGTCGATGGGGATCGTGCTGTTCTGGGTGCACGACACCTCGCCCGGCTGCGAACGTACCTATCGGCTGATCGACCAGTCGGTTCCGCTCATCGACCGGCTCGTCGGCCTGTCCCATCTGCCCGGTCTGCGGGGCGTGACGCGGGACTTCATCGGGGTGATCCGCGAACTACGCGGGTGACGGCGGGGGCTCGCGTGCGGGTGGATCCGGTCACCGTACGGCGTCGTGATGAAAACGATCTTGCCATGTTTCATGGCGACCCGGTGCACCGCGCCCTGAAGCCACCGGTAGGGCTGTGGCCGTGGACGACTGGGTATCGGCTTTCCCGGCATGGCCCTGCCGAGCTCGGACGCGCCCGACGTGCGGAGGCGGAGGAGTGGGCATGGCAAGGCGGGCGGGGAGCCGTACCGATGCACGCCCTCCAGGGAGGAGGTCGTGGGATCGGCGGGTCAGGAGTGAATTCTGAGTTTTTTACGAACTCCGGTAGTAATGCCGGTCGCCCGCGACAGTTCTTAGCGTGGACGATCCCGAAGAACGATTCACCAACCTCTATGACCGGCACTACCGGAACGTGCTGGCCTATGCCCTGCTCCGGGTCGGCCCGAGCGGGGCGGAGGATTTGGCGAGCGAGACGTTCCTGGTCGCCTGGCGGCGGTTAAACGATGTGCCTGATCCTCCGCTGCCATGGCTGCTCGGGGTGACGCGGAATCTGGTACGCAACCAGCGTTCCCGTCGGTCCCGCGGGGACGAACTGGTGGCTCGGCTCAAGGAGTTGACCACCTTCGTGGAGGGGGACATCGCCGAGCGGGTGGCCGCCCGGCAGGAGGCCCTCGCCGTGCTCTCGGGGATGCGCAACCAGGACGTGGAGGCGCTGATCCTGACCAGTTGGTACGGGCTCACGCCGGCGGAGGCCTCCCAGGTCGTGGGCTGCTCGGCGCGAACATTCTCCGTCCGGCTCTTCCGCGCACGCCGTCGTCTCGCCGACGCGCTTCGGCCCAATCCACCGTTCGCCCTCTTCCGGGAACAGACATGAACGAGCACGACCCTCTCAAGGAACTCATTAAGACGCTGCGCCCGGACGAGTTCACCGAGGACGCCTACAGGCGGCGCCGCTCGGCCGATCTCGTTCGCGCGATGCGATCTCCACGCACATCTCCACATTCTCGGAGGTTTCTTATGTCCAGACGCCGACCATTTCTCGTGATGGCGGGTACGGCCGCCGCCGCGGGTCTGGCCGCCGCCGTGATCGTCATTCCGCAGGTGATCTCGGATCATTCGGCGGCCGGGCGCTCGGCGGCCGGGGGTTCCGTCGCGGCCCCCGACACCCTGGCGAGCCCCCGTAAGAACTCGGCCTCGGCGCCCGCCGCTCCCAAGGCCGCGAACGCCAGGGCGGTCCTGCTGGCGGTGGCGAAGGTGGCGGCGAAGGAGCCGATCGGCCGGGGCGAATACTGGTACCAGCGGGAGCGCGGCAGCGCTTTGATCCATAACTCCGATGAGGAGTACTACAAGAAATTGGCGATTCTGTCCAAGGAGTACGAGCGCACGAAGAACGATCCGGACGCCACGTCCGCCGAGATCGAGGCCGCGAAGAAGACGTTCACGCGGAAGCTCATCGAGCTGAAGCAAGAGACGCTCCCCTACTCTGCGAGCTTCGCGTCGACCACCGAGACGTGGCGCTCGCTGCGTGACGGCAAGGGCCGCGAGGTGGACAACCAGAAGCCCAAGGTCACGTTCGCGACGCCCGAGGACGAGGCCAAGTGGCGACAGGCGGGCTCCCCGGTGCTGGAGGAGAGGGCGAACGAGGGGCCGACGACGAAGGAGGGTAAGCCGAATTACATCCTGTCGATCGGCAACCCGAGCCTGACCTGGTCGAGCATCCGCAGCCTGCCGACGGACAAGAAGGGGCTCAAGGCGAAGCTGCTGGATGTGTACGAGGAGAGCTCCGCGAAGGAAATGGGGGAGTCTCTCGCCCAGTTCTACTGGAGCACGAGCATGGACCTGCTGACTGCGCCGATCACTCCGGGCACCCGGGCGGCGCTGTACCAGGTGCTGGCCGACTCCGCCTCGGGGTTCAAGTCCCACACGGGCGTCGTCGACGCGCTCGGACGCACCGGAATCTCGCTGGAGACGCCGGGGACCAAGCAGGACAGCGAGAGGGGCGGCCCGGTCACCCTGCGTCTGATCTTCGACGCCGATTCGGGCAAGCTCCTGCAGAGCGACATCCTGGAGGAAGGCGTCCCCTTCCCGCTGCTGCAGCGAACGTTCGAACTCACCGGGTACGTCGACAAGGTGGGCGAGATCCCGCAGTCATAGCAACGCCTTCTTAAGCACGGGGGCCGCGAACGGGGGCCGTGGTCTCTCTCGACCGCCGGCAAGAAGCCAAGAAGCCAAGCAAGAAGCCGAAGAATTCGCCTCCGCAAGGATCGCCACTCGGCGACTCGACATATTCACGGGCCGGGAGGCCCCCTAGGTACCGCGAATTTCCGCGGGAGGGGGCCTCCTGGCCCATACCGTCCGGTTGGTATGGTGGTCGCACGGCTTCCGCGGCCGGTCCTTCTCGACCCGTTGGGGGTGGCAGGTGAATCGCTGGGGCATCACGATTCCGTTTATCGGCCGGACGATGATCGAGGCCAAGGGTCTCATCGCCGACCTGCCGTCCCTTGGCTACACCGACGTATGGAGCGCCGAGGTGAGCGGCGGCGACGGGTTCACGCCGCTGGCGCTCACCGCCGACTGGGCGCCCGAGGCGCGCCTCGGCACCGCGATCATCCCGGTGTACACCCGGGGCCCCGGGCTGCTCGCGATGTCGGCGGCCGCGATCGCCGACATCGCCCCCGGGCGGTTCGTGCTCGGCATCGGCTCGTCGTCGCCCGCGATCGTCGAGCGGTGGAACGCCGGGGAATTCGCCAAGCCGTACGCGCGGACCCGGGACACGCTGCGGTTCCTGCGGGCGGCGCTGGCGGGCGAGAAGGTCACCGAGGCGTACGAGACGTTCGAGGTGAAGGGATTCCGGCTGGAGCGGGCTCCTGCGATCCCGCCGAAGATCGTGCTGGCCGCGCTGCGGCCCGGCATGCTGCGGCTGGCCGCCCGGGAGGCGGACGGCGTGATCACCAACTGGCTGTCGCCGGACGACGTCCGCAAGGTGCGCGCCGAGATCGGGCCGGACGTCGAGTTGATCGCGCGGCTGTTCGTGTGCGTGAGCGAGGACGTCGAGAAGGTCAGGGAACGCGCGCGGTGGATGCTGGCGAGCTACCTGACCGTCCCCGTGTACGCGGCCTTCCACGACTGGCTCGGGAGGGGGGAGGCGCTGCGGCCGATGCATGAGGCGTGGACGGCCGGCGACCGCAAGGCCGCCCTCAAGGCCATCCCCGACGAGGTCGTGGACGCGCTCGTCGTGCACGGGGACGCGGCGACGTGCCGGGCCAAAATCGAGCAGTACGTGGCCAACGGTCTGGACACGCCGGTGCTCGCCCCCGTCCCCGTGGACGACACGCCGATCGACGAGGTGGTGCGGGCCCTCGCGCCCGGCGGTTCGTGACCGGCCCGCGCTCGTTGACGGCGCGTTCGCGCGGTTAGGGCCTCTCGCGTACGCATGGCCGGTGAATAAGCCCTGGAGATTCTGGCGTTGTGTCCGCAACGTGCACCGGGTCGGGCACCGTCCACCGGCGCAGCACGCCAACGCGCCGTCGCGGCGACCGAGAAGCCGGATCTGGAGAAGCAATCGCAATAGGCGGGACCCGGGGACGTGTCGCGACTCTCGTTCGTTATGCCTATGCCCGGCCGGGTAGGGGGGCGGGGCGAACGGCATCGAGTGAGGAATGGTGAGCGACCGATGAAGAAGGCGGGACGGGCGCTCGCGGCCTGGCATGCCTACCGCGAGGTGAAACGACCGGGTGCGGCGGGTCTGATGGCCCGGGTACGGGCGGTTCCGCGAATGCTGCGCGGCACGTTGCGCGGCGACTATCCGCACCTGAGCATGCGCAAGCTCGGCATGATGGGGCTCGGCGTGGCCTACATCCTGTCTCCGATCGACGTCGTGCCGGACTTCCTGGCGGTGCTCGGCGTCGCCGACGACTTCGGCGTCTTCCTGTGGTTGATGACCGCGCTGCTCTCGGAGAGCGGCCAGTACCTCGACTGGGAGCGCCACCGGATCACCGGTGGCCTTGAGGACGACACCGGCCACACCGGGCCCCGGCAGCGCGTCGCACGCTGAAAAAAGGGGCCGGGAGAGCGGTCTTGCGTCGCTCCCGGCCCCATCAGCAGGTCCCGTCAGCGGGTCCCGTCAGATGGTCTCCATGCGGAGCCAGGCCCTGGAGGGCAGGGGATGCCCGAAGAGGCGGGCGGCGTTGCCGTACGCGACCCGGGCGATGTCGGTGGGCGGGAGCGTTCCCAGGTTGCGGGCCACGGTGCGCTGGGTGTCGGGCCAGGTCGAGTCGGCGTGGGGGTAGCCGCTCTCCAGCAGGACGTGCTCCAGGCCGACGGCGAGCCGTACGCCGGACAGGGCGTGGTCGTTGAGGGTGCCGAAGAAGAAGTTGCGGCGCAGCACCTCGCTGGGACGCAGGCCGCCCTCCCAGTCGGCCTCCCCGGCCACCGGGTGGTCCAGCGCGTAGTCGGCGCGCTCGGCGAGCATGGGCAGCCAGCCGACCCCGCCCTCCACGATGAGAATGCGCAGCTTGGGGAAGCGCAGCGGGATGCCCGACCACAGCCAGTCGGCGCAGGCGAACATCGCGCTCGCCGGGATCAGCGTGGTGATCGCCTCGATGGGGGTGTCGGGCGAGGGCACCGGCGCCCACGAGGCCGAGCCGCTGTGCAGGCACACGACCGTGCCGGTCTCCTCGCACGCGGCGAAGAACGGGTCCCAGTGGCGGGAATGGATCGACGGGAGCCGCAGCCGTGAGGGGAACTCCGGGAAGAGCACGGCCTTGAAGCCCCGTTCGGCGTTCGCCCGGATCTCCTTGCCCGCGATCTCCGGGTCCGGCAGCCACGGCAGTTGCAGCGCGATGATGCGCTCCGGGTACGTGCCGGCCCACACCTCGACGTGCCAATCGTTCCAGGCCCGGACCAGGGCGAGGCCGAGGTCCTGGTCACGCGTCTTGGAGAAGACCGTTCCAGCCTGACCCGCGAGCATGCCCGGGAAGCACAGCGCGGCCCACACGCCCGCGCGGTCCATGTCCGCGACCCGTGCCTCGATGTCGTAGCAGCCGGGGCGCATCTCGTCGAAGCGGACGGGCTCCAGGGTGCGCTGCTCGGGCGGCAGGCCGGCACCGACGTCGAGGCCCGCGCACGGGTAGGTGACTCCGCCGTAGCGCCACACCTGGTGCCCGGCGTCGGTCTCGACGACCTTGGGGGCGAGCTCGGCGTACTTCTCCGGCAGCCGGTCCTCAAATAGGTCAGGGGGCTCGATGAGGTGGTCATCCGCCGAAATGATCACATAATCCCGCCGCCTGGGCTCGGGGTCGGGGAGAGGCGGCGGAGTAGTCACAGGGAAACCGTAAGGCCATGGAATAACGCCATACAAGCTGGCAGGTCTCCGGTTGGTATCCGTTCATTCACCCGCAGCGCTTAGCCGGTCACTTTATCGGAATAAGCCCTGATGTTTGGGGGTGTGGACTTCTCGGCGGCGGCCTTGCGATCGCGTGCCTCGCGCCGGATGAGAACGAACCATCCGCCGATGGCGATGCCGATGAACAACCACCACTGGACGCTGTAGGCGAGGTTCAGGCCGCCTCCGCCGTCCGGCTCCGGATCGGGGACCGGGGTGGGCGCGGTCGCGGCGGGGGGCTGCTGGGAGCCGAGCTGAACATACCCTCCGTAGAGGCGGTACGGCAGGCTCTTGGCGAGTTCCGGAGTGTTGATCAGCAGGATCTGGCCGGCGGGCAGTCCCTTCCGGTCGGTGATGCCGCTGTTCTCCTCGGTCTCGGCCGGTCGCAGCCTGCCCCGCACGGTCACCTCGCCGGCCGTCGGGGCGGGCACATCGGGCCGCGCCTCCGCCGTGGCGCCCATGCCCACCCAGCCTCGGTTCACCAGCACCGCCTGCCCCTCGCCGGTGATCAGCGGGGTCAGGACGTAGTAGCCGAGCCGGCCGTCCAGGGGGCGGCGTCGTACGAGCAGCTCGTGGGCCGGGTCGTAGCGGCCCGACACCGTGACGGCCCGGAATTTGATCTCGTCGCCGACCGTCCCGCCGACGGTGGTCAGGCGGTCCAGGGGGACGGGCTCGGCCGCGAGGTTGGCCTGGGTGCGCGCCTGGTTGGCCGAGCGCGTCTCGTACCGGCCGAACTGCCACTGCCCCAGCAGGAAGAACGAGGGGATGACCAGCAGGACCAGCAGGTGGAACGCCAGCCATCGCGGAGCGAGCAGGAACCGGTACACGTCATCCAGGGTATGCAGGCCACGACGCGGTCCCGCACCCGCGTGCGTGCACCGGCCCGCGGGGGCGGGAGCCGTACGGGCTCGTGAGGCCTTGTCAGGCGATGCGTGCGCCCGGGCCGGGCCGCGGGGAGACCTCGCGGGGGCCGCCGACCTCGTGGCCCTCGTCGCAGCGGAAGTACTGCCTGACGGGCGCGCCGCAGCCGCGGTGGGTGACGACGACCGAGGGGCCCTCGGGGTCGGCCATGTAGCGGTCGCCCCAGTGCATCAGGGCGATCATGATGGGGTAGAGGTCGAGGCCCTTCTCGGTGAGGCGGTACTCGTAGCGCTGGCGCTGGCCGGGCTCCTGGTAGGGCGTCTTGCGCAGCAGGCCCTCCTCGACGAGGCGGCCGAGGCGGGCGCTGAGCACCTGGCGGGGCGCGCCGGTGGCCACCTGGAAGTCGGCGAACCGGCGGATGCCGCTGAACGCCTCGCGCAGCACGATGAAGGTCCACTTCTCGCCGACGACGCCGATGGTGCGGGCGATCGAGCAGTTGTCGGTGGAGTATCGCAACCGTTCGACCGCGCCGGACTCACGGGTCGGCGCGGACGGCTCGTCCGTGCCCGGCTCGTTGTCTGTCCGCCCTGGGTCGGCCTGCAGCTCTGTCCGGGTCATGTCCAAATGGTAAGACCCCTTCCCCGGTCCTTCCAGACAACCTGAGTCTAGTTGACATACTCAGATGGATCCGACATCATCTGAGTCTATGGATCAAACTCAGCTTCAGCGGGCCGGAGCGATCCCGCGCACCTCCCTCGCACCCGGTGAGGCGGAGGCGATCAAGGCGGGCGCGGCGGTGGAGATCCGCCCCGCTCGCATGGACGACGAGCGCCGGATACGCGACTTCATCCTCGGCCTGTCCCTGCGTACCCAGACGCTCCGGTTCTTCGCCGGCGTTCCCCGGCCCGCGGCCTCGCTGGTCCGCGCCATGATCGCTCGCGACGAGCGGCGCCATGCCCTGGTCGCCGTACGGCCCGGCGCGACCGACGAAGAGATCATCGGGCACGCCATGAGCTGTCACACGACCACGCCGGGATCGGCGGGCGTGGCCGAGATCGCGGTGGTGGTGACCGACGAGTGGCAGGGCCGGGGGATCGGCAGGCGGCTCGTCGAGCGGCTGGTGCTGCGCGCGGCGGCGTGTGGGATCGCCGAACTCGGCATGGATGTCATGGGCGAGAACCGCCGGGTGCTCACCATGGTCCGCCGCCAATGGCCCGACGCCGCGATGCGGGTGAGCTCGGGAACGGTCGAGGTCAGGGCCCGTATCTCCGGCTTGGTGCCGACATTTGCAGAATAAGGTTCTGTTGCGCCACCATTGACGGCGTGACGAACGCGAAGACGGGCCGTGACGGCCGTACCCGGATCATCGAAGGCGCCCTGCGGCGCTTCAGCCGAGACGGTGTGTCGGCCACCACGCTGGCCAGCCTCCGACAGGAGAGCGGAGTCAGCGTAGGTAGTTTTTACCATCACTTCGCCAGCAAAGAACACGTTTTCGGCGTTCTGTACGCCGACATTCAGCGGATGTACTACGACGCGTTCCTCGGCGAGCTGCTCCGGCACGACGACGCGCGGTCGGGCATCGAGGCGATCGTCGCGATGCACATGAACTGGTGCCGCGAGCACCCCGAGCGGGCCCGCCTGCTCATCAGCGAGCGCCCGCCGCGCCGGGAGGAGCCCGGCGGCCCCGAGGTGGGCGAGGCCCGCCGCGCCATGCTGCGCCAGGTGGCGGACTGGTGGCGGCCGCACATGAAGGCCCGGGTGCTGCGGCCCGTCTCCTCCAGCATGTGTTATGTGCTGTGGCTGGGCCCGGCGTACGAGATGTGCCGGCTGTGGTTCGCCGGCGCCTACCAGCCCACCCCGGAGGACATCAAGGAGCTGGGCGTCGCCGCCTGGCACAGCCTGCGGGAGCCGCACGAGGACGAGGAGCGCTGAGCCGGGCGCGGCCGAGCGGCGTGATCGCGACGGCGGTCGGCGGATGGCCGAGCGGCTCAGCAGGCGGCCGCCTGCTTGGCGCGGGTGGGGACCCGCCAGACCTTCTTGTCCAGGCTGATGTCCAGCCGCAGGTCGGCGCGGCGTCGGCGCAGGCCCGGCACCCGGTAGCGGTCGAGCACCTGGAACCGCCTACCGGCCGGGTAGCCGAAGCCCAGTTCGCCGGGCAACACGCGCAGTTCATCGCGATTGCCGCATCGTGGGCATGTCCACGCGACCAGATCCTTGCCGCGGTGGTAGTCATGGCACGCGGCGAAGTACTCATCAGGGCCAAAACGCGACCAGCAGGCGAAGCAGGGAATCAACATCGAGCACGGTCCTCGGCGTGTGGCGGCGGCATGGGTGTCGTACAGGACCATGGATAGCGGACACCACTTGAAGGTCACTTGAAGGCGGCTGCGGACGATAGATTCCCAGCCGTGAACGTCCCGCCCGACCTGCTGACAAGGCTTCGCGACCGGCTCGCCGAGGCGAACTACACGATCGACGGCGTACGCGAGCGCCTGGGCGACACCGCCGCCACCGCGCTCGCCCGCGAAGAGCTCGTGCCCGCCGTCCGGGCCACGCGCGAGCTCGACCCGCTCGCCGCCCTGATCCGGCTGTGGTGGCTCGGTCTGCCCGTCCCCGAGCGGCGCACCGGCCTGCCCGCGGCCGAGCTGGTAGCGGCGGGCCTGCTCGAACGCGACGGCGAGGACGTCCGCGCCGCCGTCCACCTGCAGCCCTGGGAGACGGGCGGCCACCTCGTCTCCGACCGCAAGGTACGGCCCGGCGACCCGGCGCTGCGCGAGGACCACGTGGTCGGCGCGGGCGGCGCCTCGGCGAACCTGGCCCACCTGGTCGTCCGCCGCCCGGTCGGCACGGCGCTCGACCTCGGCACCGGCTGCGGCGTACAGGTGCTGCACCTGGCCGATCGCGCCGAGCGGATCACGGCGACGGACGTGAACCCCAGGGCGCTGCAACTGGCCCGGTTGAGCTGGGCGCTGTCGGGCGTGTCCGGCAAGGTGGCGGACGCGGACGCGCGGATCGGCTCGGGGTTCGAGCCGGTGGCGGGGGAGCGGTTCGACCTGATCGTCAGCAACCCGCCGTTCGTGATCTCGCCGCGTGGGCGGTTCGCGTATCGGGAGACGGGGGCCGAGGCCGACGGGTTCTGCCGCGAGCTGGTGGCCGCCGCGCCGCGCCATCTCAACCCGGGCGGACATTTCCAGATCCTCGCCAACTGGCTGCACGTCAAGGGGGAGGACTGGCGGGATCGCGTGGGCGGGTGGCTCGCGGCGACCGGGTGTGACGGCTGGGCCGTACAGCGGGATGTGCAGGACCCGGCGGAGTACGTCGAGCTGTGGCTGCGCGACTCCGCCGAGCAGGGCACGCCCGCCTATCGGGAACGCTACGACGAGTGGCTGGGGTGGCTGGAGTCGCTCGGGGTGACCGGGGTCGGCTTCGGCTGGATCACGTTGCGCGACGGGGGCTCCCTCGATCCCGTGGTACGCGTGGAGGAGCTCACCTCGCCGGTCGAGCAGCCGGTCGGGGCATATGTGGACGAGATGCTCGACGCGATCACCACGGCTCATCGGCTCGGTCCGCAGGAACTGCTTGACGCGTCGCTGGTGACCCGGCCGGACGTGCTTGAGGAGCGGATCGGCCCGCCGGGCGCCGAGGATCCCGCCCGCATCGTGCTGCGGCAGACGCGGGGTCTGCGGCGCAGCGCCGAGGTCGGCACGGTGGAGGCGGCGCTCGCCGGAGTGTGCGACGGCGAGTTGCCGCTCGGACCGCTGCTGGCCGCCATCGCCGAGCTCACCGGCGCGGAGCGGGACGCCGTGATCGGCGGCGCCGACGGCCTGCGCGGGCTGATCGCCGAGGGGTTCTTCGAGGTCGCGAGGCCCGCAACCGATCATTGATTCGACGTTGACCGGGCTGCGGGATGGTGACCTTGGGCGCGATTCAGGGGGTTGGATCGCCCCGAAAGTCCGGTCGGCCGTCGTTGTGAGGCGGCTGCCACCGTTAGGCGCACCGGAACGCACCCGGGCCCCATGGCGCCGGGCGGTGGTCGGGCGGCCGGCCGGACGACCATTGCGGTCTCCTGTTGGCGAGCACCGGGAAGCGACAGTGATCAACCACTTCTGGATGACGCGGCTGGACGACGACCTGTTCGCGGGGCTCGACGTCCCCGGTCACGACGACGCCGGCACCCTCGACCTCTGCGCCACCGGCGCATTCCCCGCAGACGGGTACGGGAGAGGCACGGCCACCATGGGCGAGTCCGGCACGGACACGTTCGCAACCGGCGCGTCCGGCACGAGCACCCGGATCGCGGGCGCATCGGGTACGGGCGCGGCCGTCATGGGCGAGTCCGGCACGGACACGTTCGCCACCGGTGCGTTCGGCTGACGCGCGCCCGTCACGGGCGCGCCGGACGCCGTCGCACCTGCCACCCGTGCCCGCGACGTCGCGAACGCGTCAGCTCCCCACTTCGTCGCGTTCGAGTAAGGCGCGTAGATCGTCTGCCTCCGGGGCGCCGAGGCGGCGGAAGATGTCGTGCGCGCGGCGCAGACAGTCGCGGCTGCGGTGGGAACTGCCGAGGCCGATGAGGGCCTTGCCGAGGACGGCCAGTGACAGTGCCTCGCCGTACGGGTGGGCGATCTCCTTGCTGACCGCGAGGGCCTGCTCGGCGTGCCGGGCGGCGTCGGAGTAGCGCCGGGCGGCGATGAACGTCTCGGCCAACCGACAGCACACCCGCTGCTCCCAGACCCGCTGCCTGCTGGCGCGGAAGAAGTCCAGGCACTCGGCATGATGCACCACGGCCTCGCTGAACCGGCCGACGTGGGACAGCACGATGCCCAGGTGGTACCGGGCCCGGGCCATGCCCGCCCCGCTGCCGATCTCGGTGAAGATGGTCAGGCCGCGCTCGGCGGCGGCGATCGCCTCCTCCGGGTGCCCGAGCCCCAGGTGATCCCGGGCCGAGTAGCTGAGCACCAGGGCCTCGCCCGCCGGCGCCCCGATCTCCCGGTACGCCTTCAGCGCCGCGTCGAACCAGGCCAGCGCCTCCTCATGGCGGCGCTTGCGACCGGCGACCACGGCGAGCCCGTTGAAGATCTCGCCGGTGAGGATCGGGTCCCCGGTGCTGCCCGTCAGGTCGAGCGCGGCGCGGAACTGCTCCTCGGACTCGTCCAGCCGGTTCGCCCCGAACAGCACCCGCCCGAGCACGTAGTGGCAGCGCAGCTCGCTCGCCGGGTCGCCCGCCGCGCGGGCGGCGGCGAGCACGGCCCGGGTGCGCTGGTCGAACTCGCGGGCGTACGTGCCCGCTTCCAGCAGCGGTTCCATCGCGACCAGCAGGTCGGCGGCGGGCAGCAGCGACGCCACCGGCGTCTCCGGGCGGGCCTCGCCATCAGGCCCGCCGAGGAAACCGCCGGGTCCCCCGGGCCCTTCGGGCTCGGTGACCTGCCCGATCGCGGCGAACATGTCCTCGCCCTCCACGGCCAGCCACTCCACGGCCTCGTCCGCCGAGGCGAAGGTGCGTCCCGTCACCGCGCCCGGCGACGACAGGCGGTCGGCGACCATGCTTCCCTCGTACGCCAGCCGGTGCGCCGCCTGAGCGGAGGCCAGATAGAACCCGAGCAGCCGGCGCAGCGCCTGAGCGGTGGCCGCGGGGTCCTCGGCCTGCTCGGCCTGCCGCCGGGCGAAGAGCTTGAGCAGGTCGTGAAAGCGGTAGCGGCCGGGCGCCGGAGCCTCCAGCAGGCTGGCGTCGACCAGCGACTCCAGCACGTCCTCGGTCTCGATCGGGCTCTGCCCGAGCACGGCGGCGGCGGCGAGCACCGAGATGGCCGAGCCGCTCGGCAGCGACAGCAGCCGGAACGCCCGGGCCTGCCGGGGTTCGAGCTGGTGGTACCCGAGGGCGAAGGTCGCGCTGACCGCGAGGTTGCCGACCTTGAGCTCGTCCAGCCGACGCCGCTCGTCGGCGAGCCGGGGCACGAGCGAGGCGACCGTCCAGGCCGGGCGCGCGGCCAGCCGGGCGGCGACGATGCGCACCGCGAGCGGAAGGAATCCACAGGCGGCGACCACGTCCATCGCCGCCGCGCGCTCGGCGGCGACCCGCTCGGGCCCCGCGACGGCGGCGAACAGGCTCAGCGCCTCCTCCGGCTCCATCACGTCGAGATCGACCAGCCGGGCCGAGGGCAGGTCGGCGAGCTTGCTGCGGCCGGTGACGATCGCCGCGCAGCCCGGCGAACCGGGCAGCAGCGGCGTCACCTGCGCCGCGTCCCGCGCGTTGTCGAGCAGGACGAGGATGCGCCGGTCGGCGAGCAGCGACCGGAACAGCGCCGCCCGCTCGGCCGCGCTCTCGGGGATGATGTCCATCGGCATGCCGAGGCCGCGCAGGAAGGCCGCGAGCACGGTCTCCGGGGCGATCGGATCCTCGCCGTAGCCGCGCAGGTCGGCGTAGAGCTGCCCGTCGGGGAACCGGTCGTGGACCAGATGGGCGACGTGTACGGCGAGCGCGGTCTTGCCCACGCCGCCGATGCCGGAGATCGCCGCGACGGGCACGCCCTCGTTCCCGACGGGGCTGGTCAGCAGCGTACGCAGCCGGTTGACCAGCTCCTTGCGCCCGGTGAAGTCGCCGACGGCGGGGGGCAGTTGCGCCGGGCGCGGCAGCTCGGCCACCGGCTCCGGCTCGGCCGCCCGCGGCGCGCCCGCGCCGCCGCCCGCCGCGTCCCCGCCGACCGTCGCCACCGCCTCGTCTCCCGGCGTCCCGACGGCGGCCGGGCCGGAGGCCGTGGTCCGCGAGGCGTCGGAGACCATTGTGGGCGTTGCGGAGGCGGCCCGGCTCCCGTCGGCGGGCCGGGCCTGCGGCACGGGCGTGCGGGAGGGGGCCATCAGCGTCGGGTCGGCGGCGAGGATGCGCTGCTGCAGCGCGGTCAGCTCGGGGCCGGGCTCGATGCCCAGCTCCTCGATGAGCGCGTGCCGGGTCTCGGTGTAGACGTTCAGCGCCTCGGCCTGCCGCCCGCAGCGGTAGTAGGCGAGCATGAGCTGGGCGCGCAGCCGCTCGCGCAGCGGATGCTCGCCGGTGAGGGCCCGCAGCTCGGCGACGAGCTCCGCGTGCCGCCCGAGCTCCAGGTCCAGGTCCGCCAGCGTCTCGAGCACGGTGATGCGCCGCTCGATCAGCCGCTCCCGCTGGTTCTCGGCGTACGGTCCGACCGCGCCGGCCAGCGGCTCCCCGGTCCACAGGTCGAGCGCCGAGCGGAGGATCTCGGCGGCCTCCTCGACGCGTCCCGCACGCCTGGCCGACTCCGCGGCGGCGCACGAGCGCTCGAACTCGACCAGGTCGAGCGTGCCCGCGCCCAGGCGCAGGGCGTACCCGCGCCCCACCGAGGTGAGCAGTTCGGGGCGGGAGCGCGGGGAACGGCCGGGCTCCAGCACGTTGCGCAGCCGGGAGATGTAGGTGCGCAGGGCGCCGAGCGCGCGCGGCGGCGCGCCCTCGCCCCAGACGGCGTCGATCATCTCGCCGGGCGTGACGGCGCGGCCCTCCCGCAGCAGCAGCATCGCCAGGATGGAGCGTTGCAGCGGCGTGCCGAGGTCGAACTCCTCGCCGTCCCGCCAGGCCTGCACGGGCCCGAGAATGGTGAAGCGCAGCCCCTGACCCCCACCCTGACCGGCCATTCTCAGTTGTCTCCGCCTGTGGACCCGATTGTCACCAAATCATAGTTCCCCACATTGCCCACCCCCTAGACACGGCGCGGACCGTCGGTCGAAGCATTAATCCGCCATTGATCCGGCATTAAGCGAGATCAGGGATTGTTGTCATCAAGCGCGCGTGGTCCCTACGGGGGCGGCCACGCCGACACGATATTCCCGGTCCGGGCGCTCCCGGACCGGCGTACCGGCATTTGCGCCGGTACGGCCCGGTCGGGGATGGCGGCGAACGCCTGCGTCGACGGCCGGACCCCAAGGACCTTCACGGTCGTCAGTCCTCCGCGGCTAGGGGTGTCCGCGGAGGACTTTCCATGTCTCCCACCGTCTACCGCTGTCCTGAACCAGCGGGTGAAGACGCATGGGCCGGTCGTGATGGCGGACCCGTGGTTTCCCGGCCTCGGTAGCGAACCACGCGTGACCTGCTGATCCTCCTTCTGCGGCGACTCCGGCCCGGGTACGGCGGCGACTCCGCGTCGCGTCGATCATGGCGATATGTCCGGGTGATGGCTGCATGTCGGACTACAGCGATCTGTAAGCGGGTGCGGATCCGGTGCAAGCGCCTTGCAGGCGATGCCCCCTATCAATTGGTGTGCAAGCCCGACGGGGGCAAGCACCACGATCCCACAGCACCTCATAGTTCAACGGGGAGAATGAAATGCGTCGCTCCATCCGCACCCTGCTCGGTGTGACCGCCGCCGCCGGTATCGTCGCCCTGGGCGTCCCGGCCCTGGCCACCAGCGCCAGCGCCTCGACCGCCGGGGGCAGCAGCACGACGACCGAGTTCGACTACTACGGGCCGTACTTCTCGGCGAACTTCAAGGCCAAGGTCAAGGGCTCGGTGTTCGTCAAGTGGAACCCGCACCACGACACCAACAAGGTCAACGTCAAGGGCGACCTGTACGACCTCGACTACCGGACCTTCGACCAGGGCGGCAAGTGCGCCTACGTGACCTTCAAGGTCCACCACCTGGGCGACCCGGGCTTCAAGTGGAAGACCGGCCCGACCTACCGCTGGTGCGGCGCCGACAAGGCTCCCCGCCACTTCGACTTCTGGAAGTTCCACGTGGACGGGGTCAAGGCCCAGGTCTGCCAGATCGGCAAGTTCTCCCACTACCCGACCCGGTGCGGCGACTTCAAGCCGGTCTACTTCGCCAAGTTCTAGTCCCTCACACGCCTGAGCATGGCGTCCGGCGCGCGCGACGAGGCGCGGCCACGATCGAATAATTGAACAATCGGCCAACCACGGCCCGTTCAGATCCCGGGGGGGAGACCTGAACGGGCCGTTCGGCATGCTCCGCCCGACGTCCCGGCCCAGTGCTCTCTGGGGCTCAGTCGGGGCTCAGTTGGGGCCCAGTCGTGGCCCGGTCAGAACTCGGTCGGAGTGGGAAGGGGTCCGCGCATCGTCGGCGGGCGTGTTTCGAGGGTCAGGCGGGCGCCACGGCCGGTGCGGAGAAGAACGATCGGCTCGGGGCGGCGTCCCGCGCCGGACGGGTCGCGGCGGCCCCGGTGATTCCGGCGAGCGCCTCGTCGAGGTGGTCGAGGGACTCGGCGATCCACGGCAGGGTCAGGGGGTCGCGGGCGTTGAGCGCGGCCAGGCGCTGCTGGGTGCTCTCGCCGTACAGCATGCTGGTCGCCACCCGCACCCGCAGGGCCTGTGGCCGGTCGCCGAAGGCGTTGCCCGGGAGCACGCCCACGCCGTACCGGTCGAGCAGGGTGGCGGCGAACTCCTCCGAGGTGCGGAAGCCGTCGAGGAAGCCGAAGTCGGGGTAGAGGTAGAAGCCGCCCTGCGGCATGCTCACCGTGGCCCCGGCGCGCATGAACCGCTCGGTCACCGCCCGGACGACGGCGCCGTGCAACCGCCTGCTGTCGGCGATCCGGGCGACCAGCTCCGCCGGCTCGGTGAAGGCGTAGGCGGCGGCCTGCTGTACGGGGGCGGCCGGGCTGGACCAGATCTCGCTGGCGATGGCGAGCATGCGCGCCCGCAGTTCGTACGCCCCGTCGGGGAGACGGGCCACGCCGATGCGCCACCCGCCCAGGGCCAGGCTCTTGCTCAGGCCGGTCGTGATCACGGTGCGTTCGGGGGCGAGGTCGGCCGGGCTGAGGCAGGCGGTTAGCGGGTTGTGGACCAGGTCGCGGTAGATCTCGTCGGAAATGATGATCAGGTCGAGCTCGCGGGCCACCTCGGCCAGCTTGCGCACGGTGTCGGGCGTGGGCAGCAGTCCGGTGGGGTTGTCGGGCAGGGTGACCAGCATCGACCGCACCGTGCGGCCCTGCGCCCGCGCCTCGCGGACCACCTCGACCACCCGGTCCGGGTCGGGCGCCCCGCCTTGACCCGGCGGCGGCTCCACCAGCAGCGGGCGCACCCCGATCAGGTCGGCCTGCGCCGCGTAGCTCACCCAGCTCGGCATCGGCAGCACGATGTCCCCGCCCAACGCCAGGAGCAGGGCGTACAGCAGCGGCTTGCTGCCGGGCCCGCACACCACGAGATCCGCGTCGACGGGCAGGCCGCGCCGTTCCCAGTATCCGGCCGCCGCCTGGCGCAGATCGGGCGCGCCGGCGACCGGGCCGTACCCGTTGTGCGCCGACGACTTCTCCAGGCGCTCGCGTAACGAGGGGTGGACCGGAAGTCCTGCCTCCCCGAACGCCATGTGCAGCACCCGCTCTCCCGCCGTGCGCCTTCGGGCGATTTCCTCATTCGCGGCTAAAGTGGCAGAAAGGGTGATGTTCATCGCAAATCCTCCAAGCTCTGTGAACCGTTCCCAGACTGCGGTCCCGTAGGCATAAGCACAAGCGAAAGATAGCGAGGGTAGGCGTAAGCTTTCCTGATGCTAGATATCCGTCGGCTGTCTCTGATCTGTGAATTCGCCCGAAGGGGGAGCATTGCCGCGACGGCCGCCGCGCTGGGTTACACGCCGTCTGCGGTCTCCCAACAACTCGCGACGCTGGAACGTGAGGCGGGCACGGCGCTGCTCGACCGGACCTCGCGCAGCGCCGAGCTCACCGAGGCCGGACGCCGCCTCGTCGCACACGCCGAACGCATCCTCGCGCTGGTCGAGGAGGCCGAATCGGACCTGTCCGCGCACGCCTCCACGCCCAGCGGCCGGGTGGTCGTCACCGCCTTCCCCACGGCGGCCGTCGCCTTCGCCCCGGCGGTCGCCCGCGCGCTGCGCCGGCACCGGGAGCTGACCCTGCGCCTGCGGCAGAGCCGCTCCGGGCGCGGCATCCGCGAGGTGCAGTCCGGCGAGGTGGACATCGCGCTCGTCGACGACTGGTACGGCCGCTCACGCACGCAGGAGAACCTGCAGGTCTTCCCGCTGCTGCGCGACCCCCTCGTGCTCGTGGTGCCCCGGCGGCACCCGATGGCCGACCCGCAGGTGCCGCTCGACCTGTACGCGCTGCGCGACGAGCCGTGGATGGCCACCCCCGACGGGGAGCCGTCGCGGCTGGCGGTGGACCGGCTGCTCGCCGACGTCGGCGGGGCCCAGCCGGTGGCGTGGGAGTTCGAGGGGCTGAGCACGATTCTCGGCCTGGTCGCCAAAGGGCTCGGCATCGCGGCCGTGCCCGCGCTGGCGCTGGCGGCGGGGGTTCGCGGCATCGCCGTACGGGCGCTTCCCGGCAGCCCGATCAGCCGGGAGGTGCAGGCGGTCGTGCGCCCCTCCAGCCTGCACCGCCCCTCGGTCGCCGCCACGCTGCGCGCGATCCACGTCTCGGCGCGTTTGATCGCCATGGACCTTGAGCCCGTCGAGTCGCTTCAGACGTCGCAACCTGGGTAGCCGACAAACCCCCGCTTCACGAAGAAGGCGGCTTCTCGCCTTTTTCCACAGGGCGAATTCCCACGGGGGAACCCGGCGGTCCGTTCGCTACATTCGAGGGTCACGCCGACCCCGCGCCAAGGAGGCACCCGTGTCCACACCACTTTCCCCGCGTTTTCAGGGCAGGTACGCGCTGGTCACCGGCGCGGCCCAGGGCATCGGCGCCGCCACGGCCCGGCGGCTCGCCGCCGAGGGCGCCGCGGTCGCCGTGGCGGATCTGACCGCCGAGCGCTGCGCCCCCGTCCTCGCGGAGATCAGGCAGGCGGGCGGTACGGCCATCGCCGTCGACTGCGACGTGTCGGACCCGGCACGGGTGGACGCGATGGTCGAGGCGGTCATCGGCGAGTTCGGCCGCATCGACGTGCTGGTGAACAACGCCGGGATGACGCGCGACAATCTGCTGTTCAAGATGTCCGAGGATGACTGGGACCGGGTCATCGACGTGAACCTCAAAAGCGTCTTCCTGGTCTCCCGCGCGGTGCAAAAGCACATGGTCGCCCAGCGGTCGGGCGCGATCGTCAACCTGTCGAGCCGCTCGGCGCTCGGCAACCGGGGCCAGGCGAACTACGCGGCGGCCAAGGCGGGCATCCAGGGGCTCACCGCCACGATGGCGATCGAGCTGGGCCCCTTCGGGATCCGCGTCAACGCCGTCGCGCCGGGGTACATCGACACGCCGATGACGGCGGCCACGGCGATCCGGGTCGGCGTCACCCCGGAGGAACACCAGTCCCTCGCCGCGGCGAACACGCCGCTGCGCCGCGTCGGCCGTCCGGAGGAGGTCGCCTCCGTCGTGGCCTTCTTCGCCTCCGACGACGCCTCGTACGTCAGCGGCCAGACCCTCTACATCAACGGCGGCGCCCGCTGACGCGGCGGCTCACAGGGGCTCACGGGGGCTCACGGCGAGGCGTGAGCCGCCCGCGACGTGCGGGCGGCGTGCCCGGCGACCTGAGGGGCTGGGCCGCCGGACACGCCGCCCGATGCGCTCAGCAGTCCACCAACTCCGGCTTCTGGTTGAGGATCTGCGCGCGGGGGGTGACGAACTCGGCGTGCGCCTCGGTGGCCGTCGGCGCGAAGACGGCGACCCTGTGGCAGTTCTGGAAGGCGAGCCGCACGCCGAAGTGGCGTTCCAGCGCTCCCCGCATGGCGTCGCTGGCCATGCAGCGCAGCAACTGGCCGCGGGCGGCCTCGTCGGGGGGCGGGACCTGGTTGTCGGCGAACTCCGCGCCGCTCCGGTCGCGCTCCTCGACCAGGCCGCTGATTAACGACCAGGCGTACGGCAGTGAGTCGCGGACGCAGGCGACGAACGCGTCGTCGTCCACCTCCCCGGCCTGTGCCCGCTCGAGCAGATCACTCGGGACGGTCAGCGACATGGCGTGCTCCTCTCGCATTGACATGGGTGAGGGGATGGCTTCGACGCTAGGCGGCATACGGGACCGGCTCCAGGCACCCTGAGGCGACACTCGTCGGACGAGAAGGCAAGGCGTGCGCCCCCTTGCGCGGCAATCGTTCCTTTGTTGTGGATGACGCCGATGGTGCCTGTTTTGGCCTGGAGTGTGACATTTGGCCCGTCCGCCCGGCGGTCATGCGGGGGATCCGGCCGGGACGGGACCGAAGGTGAAGTCGGGGTCGACTTGGGCACGGAGGTCCTCCCCGGTCGCGCGGTTCGCCCACGCCTCGGCGTTGCGCAGGTGGAACTCCACCGCCTGCCGGCCGAACTTCTCCCAGTCCTTGGGCTGGTCGTCGAGGCGGCGCAGCATCGTGGCGAGCGCCTCGCGGTTTGCCGGCTCCAGGTCGCCGAGCGTGAACGGGCGACCCTGCTCCATCGCGCGGACCGCGGGGGAGTGCTCCAGCCAGACGAGCAGATCGTCCCCCACGTGGTCGCGCAGGAACGCGACGTCGCCCTCGTCCTGCACCTTGTTGCCGATGACCGCGATCGGCACGTCGTAGTCCGCGGCGTACTCGCGGTACTGCCGGTAGACGCCGACGCCCTGCCGGGTGGGCTCGGCGACGAGGAAGGTCAGGTCGAAGCGGGTGAACAGCCCGGAGGCGAACGAGTCCGCGCCCGCCGTCATGTCGACGACGACGTACTCGCCCGGCCCGTCCACCAGGTGGTTGAGGTAGAGCTCGACGGCGCCGACCTTGGAGTGGTAGCACGCGACCCCGAGGTCCTCCTCGGCGAACGGGCCGGTGACCATCAGGCTCAGCCCCTCGGCCCGTACGCAGAACCCGCCCTGGAAGAACGGGTCGTCGAGCCGAACCAGCCGGGAGCCGCGGCCCGGCGGCGTGGTCTTGACCATCGCCGCGGCGGAGTGGATGCGCGGGTTGTCGCCGCGCAGATAATCCTTGATCTCGGTCAGGTGGCCGCCGAGCGGCTCCGGCAGCCGATCGTGCTCCAGCCCGAGCACCAGCCCGAGGTGCTGGTTGATGTCGGCGTCGATGGCGACGACGGCACCCCCCTCGACCGCTGCGAATCTGGCGAACAGCGACGACAGCGTCGTCTTGCCGCTGCCGCCCTTGCCCACGAAGGCAACCCTCACGTCCCCGATCCAATCCGAGAATGAAAATCATTGCAAGTGTCTGCGCCGACAATCATGCCACGTTCGCGACCCGCGCACACACGAAACGCCGCCGTGTTCCCACTAGATCGGGGAGTGCGGCGGCGCTGTTGACGCTGTTCAGATGGGTTCAGATGGTTTCAGGTGGGTTCAGATGGGTGTGGTCGGGTTCAGCCGGGTCCGGGTGGTTTCAGGTGTCTTCGGGTTACCGGGCGGGGAGGAGATCCCCTTCGGGGACGCGGTAGAGGCGGAAGGCGGCGCGCATGGTGGGGCGGAGGGCCGCCCACTGGTCGTCGGGGGTGATCCAGGTCAGGATCGTGGTGGTCTTACCGGTCCAGATCACGCGGCGGAGCTCGTGATAGACGGTGCCCTTGACCGCCCAGGGGTAGAGCGGGAGACCGGAGGCCCTCCAGCGTGCCTCCCACTCGGCGGCCTGGGCGTCCTTGAACTTGATGCGTTCCATCCGGACCTTGCGGTAGGACCTGACGGACGCGGACACGTTCGACTCGGCGTCCTGCAGCACGATGAGCGGGTCCTGGCCGCCCCAGTCGATGACGCTGACCCTGAAGTGACCCGTGCCGTCCGGGGCCGACCATTCCTGGTAGTCGGCGTGGTCCTCACGCTTCCAGCCGCGGGGGACCGCGGCCTCCCAGCCTGTGCCGGGTTTGTACCACTTGAGGGGTAAGCGGGCGGGCGCGGTCGGGGTGGGGCTGACGGGCGCGCCGGTGGGCGTGGCGGCGGACGCCGAGGGACCGGGGGCGGCCTGGGACGTGGCGGAGGGGCGCAGCAGAACCCATCCACTGATCGCCGCGACGATGAGCGCGCCGCCGGTGATGGCCGCGATCAGCTTGCCCCGCGATCCCCGCCGCCGGCCCGTACCGGAGGGCGCGGCGGGGGCGGCGCCCAGCCGTACGGACACGCCCGTGTCGCCTGGCAGCGGCGCCGACCCCGTCTTCGCATGCGTTGATCTCTCTTCAGGCTGCGATTCCGCGTGCGTCGCGAGCGTGCCGGAGCTCGTCACCGACGCCGCTCCCGGCCCCACACCCGGCCCCACACCCGGCCCCACACCCGGCCCCGCATCTGGCTCCACACCCGGCCCCACACCCGGCTCTGACTCGGACCGCGATCCCGACGGCGTCACCGGTTCGTACGGCGATCGGCCCACCGATCGGGGCGCCGCTCGGTCCGTCGATGGGGTCGCGGCCGTTGGCCGGGTCGTCGGTCGCGGCCCCGGCGTCATCGTCGGCGGGGCGGCCGATCGCCCGGATGCCCGCGTCGCGCGGGCCGCCTTGCCGCGTTTGGTCCGCGCGGGGGGCGCGGGGGGCGGCTCGGGCGGGGCGATCGCCTCCAGCATCATGTCGGCCTGCGCGGCCTTGATCCGTAAGGCGGGATCCTCGGTCAGCAGCCCGCCCAGCACCGGGCGCAGTACGGCGGGCGCCCGCTCGACGTCGGCCGCGGACTCCGGGGGCGTGCCCACGGCGGCGGTGTAGAGGGTCGCGCCCAGGGACCACAGGTCGGCGGCCCGGCCCTTGTGCGCCCCCTCGGGCGCGCGGAAGGGCGGAACCCCGTCCGTCACCGGTACGCCGAGGTCGGCGAGCGCGATCCGGCCCTCGTACCCGATCAGCACGTTGGCCGGCCGGACGTCGCCGTGGATCAGGCCCGCGGCGTGCCCGGCGGACAGCCCGTCGAGCACCCGGCGTCCGATCTGCGCGACCCGCTCGGGCGGCAGCGGGCCGTCGTTGGCCACGATCGCCCCCAGCGCGCGGGACGGCAGCAGCTCCATGACCACCCACGGCCGCTCGTCGTCCTCGGCCACGTCGTAGACGGCCACGAGGTTCCGGTTGGTGACGCGGGTCGCCGCGCTCGCGGCGAGGGTGATCCGCCGGATGAACTCGGCCTGCCCTTTGATGCCCAGCCCCGGCGGCGGCACGACCTCCTTGACCGCCACCGCCCGGTCGAGAAGGGTGTCGTGCCCCTCCCACACGGTGCCCATGCGGCCCTGCCCCAACGCTCTTACCAGACGGTACCGATTAACGACCAAGTGGCCAGGTGTACCCATCCGCAAGCCCCTTCACGGGCGACACGCCAACACCAGCAGAGCGGCAGTCTCCCACAAATCGCCCTAAGCGGAGCGACGGCCACGTGTCCCCATCAATGCCCGTGCGGCCGAGTTCATCCACGTGTGCCGTGACCTGTGGATCTCCGCCGAGACGCACACCCGCGCCGCGGGCGGGCGGGACGGTGAACTCCGGGGCAGTGAACTCCGGGGCGGTGCCGGTGCCACAGCCGCTCCTCAGACGCAGAACGTGTCGAGGCTGACCGGGGCGTCGGGCGCGGGGGACGGGGCGGGCGTGGCCGGTGCCCTGGGGGAGTGCCGCGGGCGGGCGGGGGAGAGGACGTCGGAGACCTTGCGGCGGATCAGGTGCCAGTCGGGGGCGGCGGTGTCGATGAGCGGCGGGACGAACTGCAGGCTCGTCATGCTCGAGTCGCCGGCCTTGACCGCCAGGTCGACGAGGGCCGGGAGCACGCTGCGTGGGATGTCGGTGGAGACGTAGCGCTTGGCGGCGTCGGCGATGCGCTCGAAGCCGCTCAGCACGAGAGCCGGGTCGGCCTGCCGGGCGACGGCGTGGAGCAGGCACTTCTGCCTGGCCATGCGAACGTAGTCGCTGCTGTCGCTGCGGGAGCGGCCGTACCAGAGGGCCTCCTTGCCGGACAGGCGGCGGGTGCCTGCGGGCAGCACGTGCCCCTGCCTGCCGTACGGGATGTCGGACTTGACGGTGATGACCACGCCGCCGATGGCGTCGATGAGATTCTGGAAGCCCTTCATGTCGATCACCGCGTAGTAGTCGACGGGGATGCCGAGGATGCCGCTGACCGTCTGTTTGAGCAGGGTGGGGCCCCGGCGACCGTCGGGCACGCCCGGGACGATGGCGGGGTGGTCCTCGGCCCACTGGTACACCTCGTTGAGCAGGCCGGGGGTGCGGGCCGTGCCGTCGCCGGTGAAGCCGTAGGGGAACCAGCGACGCGCCGGGCCGTCGGGCATCGGCACCCGCTCCAGGTTGCGGGGCAGCCCGAACAGCACGGTCCGGCCGTCACGGGTGTCGATGGTGGCGACCGTCATGCTGTCGGTGCGGGCACCGGGCCGGTTCCTGGCCGCGTCCGCGCCCACGAGCAGGATGCTCACCCGCGACCGGCCGCGCCACGGATCCTCGGCCTGCTCGTCCCCGCCCGCCGCGAACAGCGTGGTGAGCACGTCGCGCGAGACGTAGGCGACCCGCGCGGCGTAGGCGAAGGGCGCGATGACGAGCACGCACAGCGCGCCGACGACCAGGCGCGCGGCCACCCGGCCCGCGCCGCCGGTCCCGGGGGGCCGCACCGCCCGGTAGGAGAGGACCACCACGGCCGCCCAGACCGCGCCGACCAGCGCCAGCGCGAGGATCAGCCCGGTGAGCCACCCCGGCTGCACGGCGAGCGACACCAGGCGAAACCGCAGCGCGGTCACCCCGGCCAGCACCGCCCCGAACAGGGCGGTCTGCGACGCGAGCAGCGCGACGCCGACCCTGGACCGCCCGGCGAACAGGTGGGCCACGCCCCACAGCAGCGCCGACGCCACGGTCAGGGCGAGCGCGGAAGGCAGACCACGGCGTTCGCGGTGGGCTGGGGCGTCGGCGTCCATAACCCGATTAGTAACCCCTAACACGCCCATCAGACAGAGGTGACGCACGGCCTGTGGAAAAACTCGGCCATCCCTTGATCCACAGGGGGTTGCGGGCGGCGTCGTCACCGGCCCGACCGAGGATCGCCCGGACGCGCCCGGCGACCCGCGGTGATCGAAGTCGAGGGCATACGGCCGGTCGCCGCGGGTAGTGGCGGCGGCGAGGTGGGAGATGAGTGCGGTAGAAACCGGGACGATTCAGACTGACGTCCCCGCTCGGCTTGATCGTTTACCGTGGTCCCGATGGCACTGGACCGGAACGTGCCGCCGTACGAGCAGGATCGCCACGCCGAGCACGACGCCCAGCCCGAACGCCATCCGCCAGCCGACGTTGATCGGGAAGTCGTTGAGCAGCGGCACGGTGAGCAGCGCGCCGCCCGCCGCGCCGAGCCAGTAGCTGCCGTTGATGATGATGTCGATCCTGCCCCGGTGGTCGCTCGGGATCAGCTCGTCGATCGCCGAGTTGATCGCCGCGTACTCTCCGCCGATGCCGAATCCGGTGAGGAAACGGCACAGGAAGAAGCCCCGCTGGATGTTCATCCACGGCCGGGACCGGGAGGCCGACGAACTGGTCGCCGGCATCGAGGCGGAGGTCGAACGGGATACCGGCATGCGGCTGGAGCGCCCCCGTGAGACGATCACCATCCACCAGCGCCACTCGATCGGCTTCGGCCGCATTGCGCACACCATGGTCGCCCGCTACCCCCGCCGCACGGTGCTCGGCTTCTCGCTCTTCGTCGGGCAGGCGTTCCTCTACAACGCGATCACGTTCGGGTACGCGCAGATTTTGTCGACGTTCTACGACATCGACACCTACACCGGCTACTACTTCGCGGTGATCTGCGTCGGCAACTTCCTCGGGCCGCTGCTGCTGGGGCCGCTGTTCGACAGCGTCGGCCGCACACCCATGATCTCCGGGACGTACGTCCTCTCCGGCGCGCTGCTGCTCGTCACGGCCTGGATGTTCAATCAAGGCATGCTCAACGAGGTGACGCTGACCGCCTGCTGGTCGGTGGTGCTGTTCTTCGCCTCGGCGGGGGCGAGCTCGGCGTACCTCACCGTCAGCGAGATCTTCCCGATGGAGACCAGGGCGATGGCGATCGCGTTCTTCTTCGCCATCGGCACCGCGGTCGGCGGCATCTCCGGCCCGTTGATCTTCGCGAACCTGGTGGAGAGCGGAAACCCCGGCGACACCGCCCTGGCCTTCGCCATCGGCGCCACCGTCATGATCGTGGCCGGTCTCGTCGAACTCGTCCTCGGCATCGCCGCCGAACGAAAGGGCCTCGAAGCGATCGCGGCCCCGCTCAGCGCGCAGGCCGACTAGGTACGGCGGTCACGGCGAGCGCTTCGACGGGGAGGCCGGAGAGGCCACCGGGTTACCCGCCCGATTCCTGCGCGGAGGTGAGCCCCGTCGTGATGGTCCCGGCGGCGCCGTCGATGGTGACGGTGGTGTCGTCGCGGATCCGGGTCGTCGCGCCAGGGACGCCGAGTACGGCGGGGATGCGGCGCTCACGGGCGACGATCGCGGCGTGGGAGAGCACCCCGCCGGTCTCGGTGACGACACCGGAGGCGATGCGCAGCAACGGCGTCCAACTCGGGTCGGTATGGGGGCAGACGAGGATGTCGCCCGGACGCACCCGGGCGAAGTCGCCGGGCCCGCGGACGACCCTGGCCGTGCCGGTCACGGTTCCGCGGCTGCCCGGTGCGCCGCGCAGCGTCGCCGGTACGGCGGCCGGGGCACCGCGAGGCGCCGGTTGGGGAGCGGCGGTGACCGGCCGGGCCTGCAGGATCCAGACGCGTCCGTCGGCGAGCGCCCACTCGATGTCCTGCGGCCCGCCGAGCACGGCGGCGACCTCCCGGCCGAGCAGGGCGAGTCGCGTGGCCGTCGCGTGGTCGAGCGACGGCCGGTCGCGGTCGGCGGTGGGGACGTCGCGCGTCACGAGGCGGGTGCCGTCCCGGTCCAGGCGGATCCGCTTGTCCGCGACGGTGCGGGTGACCGACGCGTCCGCGGCGACGCGGTAGGCGTCCGGGGTGACCATGCCGCCGACCACGCTGGGGCCGAGGCCCCAGGACGCCTCGATCTCGGTCGGGCCGTCCGGGCGCGTGGGGGTGAACATGACCCCGGAGACCTCGGCGTCCACGAGGCGCTGGACGAGGACGGCCATCGCCGGCTCGCCGTTCGGCGGATGCTCGCCGGAGGCGCTGCGGTAGTGGACGGCGCGTGCGGTGTACAGCGAGGCCCAGCAGGTGCGGACCGCGTCGGCGACCGCGCCGAGGCCGTGGACGGCGAGCACGCTCTCGTGCTGCCCGGCCGCCGACGCCCGCGCGGTGTCCTCGCCGGCCGCCGACGAGCGCACGGCCACCGGACCGCCGCCGAGCCGGTCGAGTCCGTACGCGAGGGAGCCGAGGAGGCCATCCGGCAGCGCAAGGGCCTGGATCGCTCGCCGTACCGCGTCCGGGTCGGCCGATGGGGCGCGGCGCGGATCGCCGAGCGCGAGGCGATAGACGTCGAACGGGATGACGAAGCCGTCGGGCACGGGCAGACCCGCGCGCAGCAGCGTGCCGAGCGAGCCGGCCTTGCCTCCGCCGGAGTCCGCGACGGCGTCCCTGAGCGCGACGATCAACCGGATTCCTTCAACGAAATGTTGACAACAATTCGTTGATTCTCCAGGATCGGCCGCATGCACCGCAAGCACGACCCCGCTCACCCCGCTCACTCCGCGTACGCCGATCATGCTCGGGCGCGTCGCGAGCAGGACGCGCGTGACCGCCTGCTCGCCCTCGGCGCGGACGAGCTCCCCGCCCGCCCCTGGCGTCCGGCGCCCATCCCGCCGTCGGCGGTGGATCTCGCGCACTTCGCGCTCTGGCGGTCCGCGCGCACGGCCCCCGAGGATCTCCTCGCCGCGCTCGCGCTCCTGCCCGCCGCACGCGCCGAGGTCGAGGAACTCGAGGCCGGGCTGCTCCTCACCGCCCGGAGCGCGGGCCTGACCTGGGCGCAGATCGCGGACGCGATGGGGTTCAACTCCCCGCAGGCATGCCAGCAGCACTACAACCGACTGACGGCCCGACAAGGTGGCGACCCGTGACCCAGAACTCCCCGCTCGACCTGTTGGTCCTGCACAGCGTCCGCATCAAGGGGTACGCCGACACCCCCGCGATCGCCCACCGCTTCGATCTCGATCCCGGGCAGACCCTTGAGGCGCTGCGTGACGCCGAGGCGCGCGGCTGGGTGACGCACACGGGCTTCGCCGACCTCCAGGGCTGGTCGCTGACCGAGGCGGGCCGGGCGGAGAACGAGCGCCGGCTCGCGGCCGAACTCGCGAGCGTCGGCGCCGCCGACGAGGTCCGTGCCGTCTACCGGGAATTCCTCCCGCTCAACGCCCGCCTGCAGAAGGCGTGCACCGACTGGCAGCTCCGCCCCGCCTCCGGCGACCCGCTCGCCGCCAACGATCACTCCGACCCCGCCTGGGACGCCGCGGTCCTCGACGAACTCGGCGCGATCGACCGCGCCCTCGCCCCGCTCGCGGACCGCCTCGACGACGTACTCCTCCGGTTCTGCGGCTACGACGCCCGCTTCAGCGCGGCGCTGCGACGCGCCCGGGCGGGCGACGGCGGCTGGATCGACCGCACCGACATCGACTCCTGCCATCGCGTCTGGTTCGAGCTCCACGAGGATCTCATCGCCACCCTCGGCCTCGACCGCAACGCCGAGCCCTGATCCCGGTCCGCCGAATCGCATCAGGTCGTCGCGCGGCCGGTTGAGAAGCCCCGGCCGCGGCCGGGGCGTGGCATCAGGAGGAGATCTCCGGGCGGTCGGGGAGCTCCCAGCGGGTGTGGAAGGAGCCCTCGCGGTCGGTACGGCGGTAGGTGTGGGCGCCGAAGAAGTCCCGCTGCGCCTGGGTGAGGGCGGCGGGGAGGCGTTCGGCCCGCAGCGCGTCGTAGTAGGCGAGCGAGGTGGCGAAACCGGGCGTCGGGATGCCGATCTGGGCCGAGATGGAGACCACGGTGCGCCAGGAGTCCTGGGCGTCGCCGATCGCACCGGCGAAGTGGTCGTCGGTGAGGAGCGTGGGCGTGCTCGGGTCGGCGGCGTAGGCCGCGCGGATGCGGTCGAGGAAGCCGGCGCGGATGATGCAGCCGCCGCGCCAGATCGTCGCCATCGCGCCGAGGTCGATGTTCCAGCCGTACTCGTCGCCGGCGGCCTGGATCTGGTTGAAGCCCTGCGCGTAGGCCACGATCTTGGAGGCGTACAGGGCCTGCTCCACGTCGTCGGCGAAGCGCTGCTCCAGCTTGAACCGGCTCGGGCCGGGCAGCCCGCGCGCCGCCTCGCGCAGCCTGGCGTGCCCGGACAGCGACCGGGCGAACACGGCCTCGGCGATGCCGCTCACCGGAACGCCCAGGTCCAGGGCGGTTTGCACGGTCCAGCGGCCGGTGCCCTTCTGCTCGGCCTGGTCGAGCACGACGTCCACGAACGGCTTGCCGGTGACCGGGTCGGTGTGCGCGAGCACCTCCGCGGTGATCTCGATCAGGTACGAGTTCAGCCGTCCGGAGTTCCAGGTGCGGAACACTTCGGCGATCTCCGCGGGCGGCATGCCGAGGCCGTGCCGCAGCAGGTCGTACGCCTCGGCGATGAGCTGCATGTCGGCGTACTCGATGCCGTTGTGCACCATCTTCACGAAGTGCCCGGCCCCGTCGGGACCGACGTGCACGCAGCAGGGCACCCCTTCGACCTTGGCCGCGATGCTCTCCAGCAGCGGGCCGAGCGCCTGGTAGGACTCGGGAGACCCGCCGGGCATGATGCTCGGCCCGTTGAGCGCCCCCTCCTCGCCGCCGGAGATGCCGGTGCCGACGAAGTGCAGGCCGCGCTCGCGCAGCTCGCGTTCCCGCCGCCGGGTGTCCTGGAAGTGGGCGTTGCCGCCATCGACGATCATGTCGCCGGGTTCGAGCAGCGGCGCGAACTCCTCGATCACCGCGTCGGTGGCCGCGCCCGCCTTGACCATGATCACAATACGCCGGGGACGTTCCAGCGACCGCACGAACTCCTCGGCCGACTCGGCCGGCACGAACGTGCCCTCGTCGCCGTACTCCTCCACCAGCGCCTTGGTCCGCGACGCCGTGCGGTTGTGCACCGCCACCACGTGACCGTGCCGGGCGAGATTGCGCGCAAGGTTCCTGCCCATGGTCGCCAGGCCCGTGACGCCGATGACTGCCTTATTCGCCATGTTTCCCACTCTCTCTCTCACCTCAGTGCTTCTCGCTCCCCCGTGCGGAGAATTTCACGCGGCTTGCCGCGCTTCACACAAGCAAAGACGCGAGTCGTGTTCTTCCGCGTCCGACGGCGATCGCGTAAACGGCCAGGCTGCGGCCTTGCCGGACGATCGGAACGCGGGGCGGCGGGTTGGGCGCCGGTCGAACGTTCCAGGCGCGATCATCATCGGCATCAGCAGGGGGTACGGCCCGCCGCGCGGCCCGGTTCAGGGCCCTCCGAAATGATCGTAAGGGCGTGTCCTCGCACGATACCGTGCGCAACGGCGGCTCGGCGGTGGGCGGCGGCGGCGCCTTCATGGATGATCAGGAGCCGGAGCCGCCCGTTCCGCCGGCATGTGGCATCGCCGGTAGGCGGGTGACCAGCCGGTCGAGCCGGATGGGCAGGTTGCGCACCCGCACCCCGGTCGCGTGGTAGACCGCGTTGGCGATGGCGGCGGCCGTGGCGACGATCCCGATCTCCGCCACGCTCTCCATGCTCTGCTCCGTGCTTTGCTCGCGGCCCTGGTCCCGGCCCTGCTCGCGGTGCTGGTCCCGGCCCTGGCGCGGTTCCCGCGAGCCCGTGCCGAGGCCGTCGTCTCCAACCCAGCGCACGTCGATGTTCCCCACATCCGCCGAGGTGGCGATGAGGTAGCGCGAGAGGTCGTCGTTGAGGAAGTCCCCGAACGTCTCGTCCAGCGCGCTGTGCTCAAGCAGGGTCATCGACAGCCCCATCGTCATCGCCGCGACGAACCGGGCACGCGTCTCCTCCGGGTCGGCCACGCGCCCCGCCGCGAACACGCCGAGCAACCGCGGCACCCGCACCTCGCCGGTGTCCACGTCCACCCGCGCCTCGGCGAACTGTGCCCCGTACGCGTGCCGCGCCCGCCGATACCGTCCGGCAGGGTCCGCCGCGTGCTCGATCAGGGCGTCAGGCAGGGCGGCGGGGAGGGTGGCGGTCGCCTCGCGCGGCGGCCCGACGCCCCTGGTGGCGCAGGGAACCGCCGCCGGGCCCGCGCCGAACGGCCCCGCGTGCGCCTCGTCCTGGCCGAGAAGCTCCACCAGCGCCTCACATGCGCGAACCACCGCCGGGGCCCACGTCACGGCGCCGCCCGGTCCACCGGCCCCTGGTCCACCGGCCCCTGGTCCACCGGCCCCTGGTCCACCGGCCCCTGGTCCACCGGCCCCCGGTTCACTGGCCCTCGGTTCACTGGCCCCCAATTCGCTGGCCCGCGGTCCGCCACCCCGCAGTTCGATTCGCACCCGCTCGGGAGCGACCCGCAGCGCGTCCGCCGCGATCTTGTTGAGCGCCGCGCGCTCGTCGGCGCGCATGCCGGGCGCGGGGATCCGCACCCGGTACCGGCCGTCCGCCTCCAGCAGCGCCGTCGCCTCCGCCGGCCTCGCCCACACCGGGCACGTCGAGGCGGCCACGCCGGTGCCGACCAGCCACCGCCCGTCGCGGCGCACGCCCGGCGTGGGGTCACGCCCGGTCCAGCCGAACAGCTCGGCCCCCTCCCGCAGACAGGCGACGAGGCTGAACGAGCGCGGCACACGCCCGTGCGCGTCCGCCTCCGGCTGGTTGCGGACGCGCAGCTCGATCGGGTCGAGGCCGCAGGCGATCGCCAGCTCGTCCATCGCCGACTCCAGCGCGAACAGGCCCGGGAACTCGCCGTGCGCCCGCAGCCACGACGGCGTCGGCACGTCCAGCGGAACGATCTCGCGGGTGACGCGGCGGTTCGGCGCGAGGTACATCGCGGGGGCCATCCGCATCACCGGTTCGCCGGGATCCTTCAGCACGGAGGTCTGCTCGACGGCATGGTGCGCGATCGCGGTGAGCCTGCCGCACGCGTCGGCGCCGAGCCGTACGCGCTGGATGATCGGGGTGCGATAGCCGGTGACGGCGAACATCTGCCGCCGGGTGAGGGCCGCCTTCACCGGACGGCCGGTGACCTTCGCCGCCATCGCGGCGAGCACGGTCTGCGGACGCACCACGCATTCGCCCCCGAAACCGGCGGCGTGCTGCGGCGCGATCACCCGCACGAGTTTCGGCGGCAGCGCGAACAGTCCGGCCAGCACCTCACACACGGCCGAGGCCCCCGGGCACGTGTCGTACAGGGTCAGCCCTTGGTCCTCCCACACCGCCACCGTGGCGTGCGGCTCCATCGGATTGTGGTGGTACGCCGGGGAGGTGTAGGTCAGGTCCACGCTGACCGCGGCCTCCCGCAGCGCCCGCTCCACGTCCCCGTGGCCGGTCTCGCCCGGTTCATGATCCGGCGGCCGGTACGCCCGGGGATGCCCGGCATGCAGCACGACGTCGTGGGGCTTGGCGACGTACTCGACCTCGATACGCGACGCCGCCTCGTACGCGGTCTCCAGCGTCTCGGCGACCACGGCCGCCACGAACTGCCCCCGATGGGCGATCTCGGGCGACTGGAACAGGTTCAGCTCTGGATCGTCGGACGTGCCGAGCCCGGGGGCGTTGCCGTGCCACAGCACCGCGAGCATGCCGGGCAGGGTGGGCGGCGTCTCGCAGTCGACGGACGCGACCTCGCCGCGGGCGATCGCCGACTGCACGGGCACGACGTAGGCGAGCACGGGGCTGGGGGCGTGCTCGGCGGCGAACAGGGCCCGGCCGGTGACCTCGTTCCAGCGCTCCTCCCATGGCCCGGGCTCCCATGGCCCGGGCACCGCGCCGCGGCCTTCGGATCCGCTCCGGGGAACGCCATGCGTCATGATCACTCCATCAGTTCGGTGAGCGTACGTACCAGCAGGTTGCGGGCGAGCGGCACCTTGAACGCGTTGTCCCGCAGCGGCCGGGCCGCGGCCAGCTCCGCCCGCGCCGCACGGGCGAAGTCGGGCTCGGCGGCTCGCGCGCCGCGCAGCTCCTCCTCCGCGCGCACCGCCCGCCACGGCATCGGCGCGATGCCGCCGAAGACGATCCGGCAGTCCCGTACGGCCCGGCCCTCCGCGAGCCCGCCCGTCTCGCCGTCGTTCCGGACCCCCAGGTCGAGCACGACCGCCACCGACACCACGGCGAACGCGAACGACGCGCGGTCGCTCACCTTGCGATAGCGGGACCGCGCCGTGACGCGCGGCGCGGGCACCTCGATTCCGGTGATGAGATCGGCGGGTTCCAGCACCGTGTCCCGCCGCGGATCGTCGCCCGGCGGCCGGTACAGCCCGGTCAGCGGCACCCGGCGCGGGCCGGCGACGCCCTCGACGCACACCGTCGCGTCGAGCGCGGCCAACGCCACGGCCAGGTCGGAGGGGTGCGTGGCGACGCACGCCGCCGAGTGCCCGATGATCGCCAGGTTGCGGTGCTCGCCGTTCCTCGCCGGGCATCCGCTGCCGGGCTCGCGCTTGTTGCAGGGCTTGGTGACGTCGTTGAAGTACGGGCACCGGGTGCGCTGCAGGAGGTTTCCGGCGACCGTCGCCATGTTCATGATCTGCCCGGAGCCGCCGCGCAGCGCCGCCTGCGCCAGCATCGGGAACCGCCGCCGTACGGCGGGGTGCGCGGCGAGGTCGCCGATCCGCACCGCGGCCCCGATCCGCAGCCCGCCGCCGTCCTCCTCAATCCGGTCGCACGGCAGCCCGGTCACGTCGACCAGGCATTCGGGCTCGACCACGCCGAGCCGCATCAGATCGACGAGATTGGTCCCGCCGCCGAGATACACCGCTCCCGGCGTCTGTTCCACCGCCGCGAGGGCCGCCTCCACGCGCCGGGGCCGCTCGTAGTCGAAAGGTCTCATGACGCGGGCCTCTTGACGTACCTCATGGCGGGCCTCGTGACCGACCTCGTGACCGGCCTCTTGACGTACCTCATGGCGGGCCGCATGACGGGCCTAGTGACGGGCTTCATGACGGGCCTCATGACCGGCCCCGTGACCGGCTTCATGACGTACCTCATGGCGGGCCTCGTGACCGGCCTCGTGACCGGCCTCGTGACCGGCCTCGTGACCGGCCTCGTGACGGGCCGCATGACGGGCCGCATGACGGGTCTCGTGACCGGTCTCATGGCGGGGGCCTCTCGGCGCGGGGTGTCGCCGCCACCTCCGTGATGGCCTCCGCGATGCGGCCGTAGCAGCCGCAGCGGCAGATGTTCCCGCTCATGCGCTCCCGGACCTCGTCGAGGTCCAGGCGGGGCGGGGCGGACAGATCGGCGGTGGCCGCGCTCGGCGCGCCCCTGGCGACGTCGGCCAGGATCGCCACCGCCGAGCAGAGCTGGCCGGGGGCGCAGTAGCCGCACCCCACGGCCCCGTGGTCGATGAAGGCCCGCTGCAGCGGGTGAGGCTCGCCGCCGGCGGCGAGGCCCTCCACCGTGGTGATCTCGGCACCGTCGAGGGCGACGGTGAGGGCGAGGCAGGCGTAGACGCGGCGGTCGCCGACCAGGACCGTGCAGGTGCCGCACTGGCCGTGGTCGCAGCCCTTCTTCGCGCCGGTGAGCCCGAGCCGCTCGCGCAGGGTGTCGAGCAGCGTGGCGCGGGTGTCCACGCGGACGTGGTGCGGCACCCGGTTGACGATCAGCCGCACCGGCTGGATGCGCACCCGATCGGGGTGGAGTACCTCGGCCACGCCGGGGCCCCTACCCACCCGTCGGGTTTTCTCCCTTATTGTCCCTTATTTCATTTTTGTCCGGTTATCTGGAGGTGGGCAGACCTGCCGCGTCGCGTCGAAGGCCGTAACGCCCTCGGCGATCTCCTGCCGCCCCCGCTCGAACGTCGTGAGCCCCTTCCAGTCCTTCCCGATCACGAGCACGAGCGCGGGGCCGTCCACTCCGGGAACGCGAATCCGGCGGGCCTCGCGCACGTCGCCGACGAGCGTCAGAACGCCGCTCTCGGCGGCGGGGCCGTACTCGATGGTCGTCCTCCGGTACGGCTCGCCGGTCGCCTCGGCCGCCGTGTCCACCTGGTAGCCACGCCGCCGCAGCTCGGCGGCGACCTTGACGGCCGAGCTCGCGCCGTCCTTGCGCCCGGTGCCGTCGCGCACCACGACGCGCACCCGGTCGCGTGGCGGCGGATCGTGCCGCCCGCCGCGCACGCCGTCGATCGACCGGTCCTGGGCGATGTGCTCGAACAGCCGGTCCGCATCGGGCCGCACCCACTCGACCCGGCCGGGCGACGCGACCGAGTAGCGCCACGGGGTGGTGACGAACCGCACGCCGCCCGCGTCGAGCCCGCGTACGCTTTCGGCGAGGTCGCGCAGCACCCCGGGCGTGAGGTCGGGATCGGTGGTGACCGACCGGGTCGCCGCGTCGAGGAATCGGTAGAGGCGGGCCGGATCGGTAAGCACCGCGCCGCTCGTCGCCTTGCGCACCATCGCGCCGATGAACAGCTGCTGGCGTTCGATGCGGCCGATGTCGGAGCCGT
This sequence comes from Thermopolyspora sp. NPDC052614, assembly GCF_040678635.1. NCBI lineage: Bacteria > Bacillati > Actinomycetota > Actinomycetes > Streptosporangiales > Streptosporangiaceae > Thermopolyspora > Thermopolyspora sp. NPDC052614. The sequence goes on along the minus strand of NZ_JBFATZ010000012.1, from coordinate 92,837 downwards.
CCCCGGCGCCGTACCGGGTGCGAACGTAGCCGAGCGCCCGCTCGCCGTCGAGGGTCTGGTGCCCGGCCGGGAGGTCGAGCAGCGCCTTGCGATCCCGGATCGGCTCGGGCAGACACATCTCGACGCCGCCGAGCGCGTCCACCATCTCCTTGAACCCGATGAAGTCCACCTTGACGAAGTGATCGATGTGGATGCCGGTCAGCGACTCGATCGTCTTCCACAGGCAGCCGATGCCTCCGGCGGCGAACGCGGCGTTGATCATGCCGGTGTGCTCGCGCTGGCCGGGCAGGCCGTCCCTGGCGGGGCAGGAGGGCAGGCGCACGAGCGAGTCGCGCGGGAAGCTGACCAGCAGGGCGTCGTCGCGATCGGGGGAGAGGTGCGCGAGGATGATCGTGTCGGTGCGTCGGCCGCTGACGCGGTGTCCGTATTTGGCGTTCTTCCCGTCCCGCTCGTCCGAGCCGACGATCAGGATGTTGACCGCGTCGGTCACCTTCTCCGGCCGTACGCCGAGGTCCCCGGCGGCGATCTCGGTGTGGCGGATGTTGCCGCTGAGCCGCACGTACGCCGCGGCCACCGCGACGCCCGCCGCCAGGACGACCGCCAGCACGGTCGCGACCACCGACCACAGCCAGACCCGCCTTCGCCGGCGCGGCCGTCGCCCGTCGCCGGGAGTCCCCGTACGTCCGGCGTCCGCCACGACGTCACCGGCCTCGTCGCGTGTCTCGTCGCCGTCGGAGGCGACGACCTCCGGCGGCGCGTCCCCGCCCGCGTCCTCCGGCGCGTCCCCGCCCGCGTCCTCCGGCGCGTCCCTGCCCGCGTCCTCCGGCGTGTCCCCGTGCGCGTGCTCCGGCTTGTCCTCCGGCGTGTCCCCGTGCGCGTGCTCCCGCGTGTCCTTCCCCGTGTCCTGTCGCGCGTCCTCGGGGGAGTCGGGGGCTCCGGACGCGCTCGGCTGTCTGTCGTCGGCGGTCTCCCCGCCAAGCCCGGCGTTCATCAGATACCTCCGAGGAGACCCCCGCCTGGGGGCGGGGGAGGAATCGGACCCCTGCGGAGCAGGGCAGGGGCAGGCGATTCGCCGCCAGGCGAGCCGCCATCAAGACGCCGCCGCACGATCCGGTAATGTGTTCGAGGGCGGCGATGACCAAGCCGCCCGACGAACGATGCGCGCCATCCCCGCCGCCGGGCCGGCGCAACCGGCGACGGTTGGTATCCCGGTCCTTCTCGGCACCTACCGGCCGCGGGTTCGGGTCCTTCGCGATGCCGTGAAGGCGCGCACCTTCGAGGCCAAGTAAGGCGCAGTATCAGTCTAAAAGGGCGGACTCGGGCGAGAAGATCAGATATTTGCTGTTCTTGCGGTTTTCCGCTATTGGTCATTGATCGGTTGATTTGGTGGCAAGGAGTCGTCAACTACCCAAAATGTGAACCTTGCAACCCTCTGGGTCGGCATCAGCGCGGTGCCGTGGGAGGTTAGCCGGACGCGTGCGCGAGAAGACACACAACGACGACGACCCCGGGAGGCGGGTGCCGTGACCGAGAGCACCGCGTGGATCTGCAGGACCTGTGGCAACCAGGCGGCGGCGACCCCGCAGCCGCCGTCGAACTGCCGCATCTGCGACGACGAGCGGCAGTACGTCGGCCACCAGGGCCAGCAGTGGACCACCCTCGCCCAGTTGGTCATCGAAGGCCACCACAGCGAGGTGCGTGAGCTCGAACCCGGCCTGATCGGCATCGGCGTACAGCCCCGCTTCGCCATCGGCCAGCGGGCCCTGGTGGTCTCCACCCCCGCTGGCCAGGTGTTGTTCGACGTGCCGGGCCACATCGACTCCGCCGCCGTGCGGGCGGTGCGCGAACGCGGCGACCTGATCGGCGTCGCCGCCTCCCACCCGCACTTCTACGGCGTGGCCGTCGAGTGGAGCCACGCCTTCGACGGCGCGCCCATCCTCATCCCCGAGGCGGACGCCGAGTGGCTCATGCGGCCCGACCCGGCCGTGCGGCTGTGGAGCGACACCTACGAGATCGCGCCCGGCGTGACGCTGGTGCAGTGCGGCGGCCACTTCCCCGGCAGCGCCGTACTGCACTGGGCCGCCGGGGCGGACGGCCGCGGCGCGCTGTTCACCGGCGACACGATCACGGTCGTGCAGGACCGCAGGTACGTGACCTTCATGCGCAGCTATCCCAATCAGATCCCGCTGCCGGAGCGGGCGATCCGCCACATCCTCGACCGCCTCGCCCCGTACCCCTTCGACCGCATTTACGGCGGCTGGTGGGACAGCGTCATCCCCTCCGGCGCCCGCGAGGCCGTGCACCGCTCCGCCGAGCGCTACATCCGCTGGGCCACCGGCGGCGCCGACCCCGAGACCTACCTGGGCAGCGACACCACGTCGGCGTAGACCGAGCCGCTCTCGGCCAGGCGGCTCGCGGCCGGGCTGTCGTACACGATGAGCAGGCGATCCCCCGAGTCCCCTGATTCCTCCGATTCGCCCGGCCCGACCGGCTCGCGTAGCAGCGCGATGCCCTCGGCGTGATCGTCCCCGTCACCGTACGGGGGCTCAAGCAGGACCTCCAGCCGGTCGGCGGACACGATCTCCGGCTGGTCGACGACGGCGGCGCCCGGCCAGCGCAGCACGCGCACCGGCCCGTCGAGGTCCATGCTGGGACCGGCGAGGATGAGCAGATCGTCGCCGTGCGGGCACAGGTCGCGGATGCCGAGCCCGGACAGGTCGAGGAAGTGGGTGCGGTAGAGCGCGCCGTCCTCCAGCGGCGTGAGCTCCAGCCGGTCGTCGTGGTGGGGGTGGGTGCGCGGCCGGATCTCGATCAGTACGGCCCAGCCCCGCAGCACCGGCCCGCGCAGACCGATGTAGAGCCGGTCGCCGTGGGCGGCGATGCCCTCGATGTCCACGCCGTTGTCCTTGCCGGGCAGGGCGAGGAACGGCGCGAGATGCGGGTCGTCCTCCAGCAGGTCGGTGAGCGCGTCCTTGTGCGCGCCCAGCACGGCGGCGGTGCGGGCCTCGCCGTCCACGACCGCGCGGCGGCGGACCTCGGGCAGGCCGTCCGGGCCGGTCACGACCGGGAGGCGGGCCAGGATGAAACGGTTGGGCTCGCGCACCACCGTCGCCAGCCTGCGGCGGGCCTTCGCCGCCGAGTGGTGGGGACGGATGCGGCGGCGCTTGAGGCTGTGCGAGCCGATCGCCCACAGCCAGGCGCCGGCGCGGGCGAGGCCCTCGATGTCGGCCTCGTCGTCGGGGCCGGCGGGCAGGTCGATCAGGTCGGCGAGCCGTACGGTGCGGTGGTCGGCGTAGCCGGTCACCCGGCCCTCCGCGTCGTGTACGGCGGTCAGTCGCTCGATGGTGGCCGTCTCGTCGCCGGCGACCCATAGGCAGGCGCCGTCCTGCCGTACCGCCGAAAGGTTGGTGTGCGTCTCGCTTGCCCGCGCGTCGTCGTCGAAGCACAACTCGACGCGCCGCTCCACCTGTATCTCACTCACATCCGCCATGGTCGCAGGCATGGGCGCGCGGCGATCCCCCCGTCTCAAGGGATGGAAGGGGCAGGGATGACGCGTGGGGCGGCGGGACGGGCCGTACGGGGGCTGCGGGATGATCGAGGGCGGCGACCAGGGGAGGCGATCAAGGGATGCCGAAGAAGGCGCGAGGGCTCGCGGAGAGCGATAGGGTTCTGCGTGACACCGGTCGCACACAATGAGTCGCCGCTGTAGAACTCTGTGGTATTTAGATTTTCTTTTGCGAGTGACGTGGCGGGGGATTACTGGTAGACAGTGCACTGCGAGTCGTAATCGCATGATCACTCGTAGTGTGCCGCCGTCGACGCGGAGATGAGCGGCCGCTCAAGTCAGGCAGGGACCGGCGGGCCGACACCGGGAGTGTGGGGGAAACAGATCCCGGTGCGGAGCGCGAGGGAGCAATGATCAGGCATGCCGGTCCACACGTTGGATCAGGGGGAAAGGTGCCTCACTTTCAGGGCGACCATGAGACACGGGAGCTCATGGTCGGGTCCTCGGCGGTCGTCGAGGAGGCGCAGAAGATGCTCGCCGAGCGTCTGGGCTGCTCGTCTCCCGAGGCGCTCGGACACCTGGAGCGCGTCGCCGGAGAGAAGGGGGTGGGGGTCACCACCGTCGCCGCCACCCTCGTCGGCGACGTCGGTCTGGACGAGCCTTCGGCCGCGCTGACCGATCCGACCGTCATCGAGCGTCCCCACCTGCATCCGGCGGAGTGGTCGGCGACGTGGGTCGACGGGGTCCTCGACGTCATCCCCACCCCGGCGGCGCTGCTGATTCCGATCCGCGTCGCCGGCGGCGCGATCGTGGAGTTCCGCATCGACCGGTGCAACGGCGAGGCCACCGACCTGATGGGCCGCACCCCCGAGGAGATCACCGGCCGCCGTCTGCGCGAGACCTTCCCCGGCATCCTGCTCTCCGGCATCTTCGAGGCGTACGTCCACGTCATGCAGACCGGCGAGCCCGTACGGCTCGGCCCGCTCACCTACCAGGAGGCGATCAACGGCGTGCTGTGCCCGGCGGTGCTCAGCGTGCGGGCGCAGAAGGTCGCCGACCGGCTGCTGGTGAGCTGGCAGTTCCACGACGAGGAGGCGCGCCTGGCCGCTCGGATGGCGGACGTCGAGCGCATGGTCAAGCTCGGCTGGGCCGAGTGGAACAACGTCACCGGCGAGACCTCGTGGACCGGGGAGATCTACAAGATCTTCGGCAACGGCCCGAAGGAGCCGCCGCTGCCGCTGGCGCAGCTCCCCGACCGGGTGCACCCGGAGGACGCGCCGCAGGTCCGCCGCGCCATCACCGCGCTCACCGAGCTGCACCGCTCCGAGACCTTCGAGTTCCGCGTCGGCGACCGCCACGTCTCCGCGACCGCCGAGCCCGTGCTCGACAACTTCGGACAGCCGATCGCGTTCCGCGGCGTCATGCAGGACGTCACCGCCCGGCGGCGCATCGAGGAGCAGCTCGCCCAGTCGCGCAACGAGCTGGAGCGGCAGCGGCTGCGCCTCGCCGAGGAGATGCAGCGCGCCCTGCTGCCGCAGGCGGATCCCCGCCTGCCCGGCGTGCGCGTCGCCGTCCGCTACCACCCCGCGCAGAACACCGAGCAGGTCGGCGGCGACTGGTACGAGGCCACGACGCTGCCCGACGGCCGGGTGCTCATCGCCATCGGCGACGCGAGCGGCCACGGCCTCACCGCCGCGGCCCGCATGTCCCAGCTCCGCAGCGCCCTGATCGGCGTCGCCTTCACCGGCGCGACCCCCGCCGAGATCCTGCACTGCATCAACCGGGTCGTGTACCACACCCAGGAGGAGACCGCCACGGCCACCGCCGTCGTCGCGCACTTCGACCCCGCCACCCGCAAGCTGACCTGGGCCCGCGCCGGTCACCCCGCCCCGGTCCTCGTGCGCGACCGCCGCGCCCGCCGCCTGCGCAACTCCTCCGGCACCGTCCTCGGCGCCACCGAGGACGCCGGCTACCGCGTCACCACCACCCTCCTCCACCCCGGCGACCTCGTCCTCCTCTACACCGACGGCCTCGTCGAACGCCGCACCGGCGACCTCGCCGACCCGGCGCACGTCCTCCAGCGCGCCGTCCGCGCGGGCGGCGCCACCGACCCCGACAGCGCCCTCGCCGCCTTCGACTTCGGCAACCCCGAGGACGACACCTGCGCCCTCGCCTTCCAGGTCGCCCGCGAGACCGGCTGATGGCACGGCCTCGCGGGCGCGGGTACGGCGGGTGCGTTGTTCACGGCGGTTGGCGCCGTCGTTGGCGCCGAGCCGTCGGAAACCGGCGTTGAGCAGCGGTAAGGGAGTCCGGCGGGCGGCCCCTCGGTCATAGCCTCGGCCTATGGCCTGGGACAGGTTTGCGACTTAGACTCACCCCTACGCTGAGCCGCATCATGTTTACGTGATGGAAATCTCAACGTCATCGTTCCCCGAACCGGTCGCCTCGGCGTCCGCGCCCGGTTGGGCGGGTCGCTCGGCGCTTGTGACGGGAGCGGCGGCGGGTATCGGCGCCGCCGTGGCGAGCAGGCTCGCCGCACTGGGCGTCTCGGTGACAGCGGCCACACTGCGCCCCGGCGAGGGCGGAGAAGACGTGGTCAAGCGGATTATCGACGCCGGCGGCAAAGCACAACTCGCATTCGGTGACGTATCCGATGAGCAGGTCGTGACGCGGCTCGTCGCGACAGCGACCGACGCCTTCGGGCCGCCGGACATCGTGGTACACGCCGCAGGCGGGATCACCAGCGCCGCGGCCACGGCCGACCTCGCGGCGGCCGACTGGGACCGGATCATGGCGATCAACCTCCGCTCGGCGTACCTGGTCATGCACGCGGTGCTGCCCGCCATGATCGAGCGCGGGTGGGGGCGTATCGTCACCGTCGCCAGCGAGGCCGGACGCATGCCGACGCGGGTGGGCTCCTCGGCGTACGCGGCGGCCAAGGCCGGAGTGATCGGCCTGACCAGCACGTCGCCCGCGAGGTGGCCGCCGCCGGCGTGACCGTCAACGCGACGGCCCCGTCGACGACGCTGTCTCCGCGGGTCCGGTCGCTGTATCCGGACGGCGGCGCGTCGCTGGGCGCTCAGCACCCGATGCGGCGGCTGGCCGAGCCGGAGGAGCAGGCGGCGGCGATCGTGTTCCTGTGCTCGCCGGAGGCGAGCTATGTCAACGGCGCGTGCCTGGACGTCACCGGCGGCTCGGTGAACATCTGACGGCGGCGTCGCCGGCAGAGCGCCGCCGCTGCCGCTGACCCGCTGCCTCTGGCCTGTGCCGGTGGCGTCGGCAACCGTTCGAATTCACCTCACCTCAGCACTGCACATCCTCACCGCAATTCACCACTGCACATCACCACTGCACATCGACTCGCACAGGCGATGGGCCGTCCGCATCCGGTAGGGCCGATCACCCGCCGGGATGCGGCCGGCCGTCCGCCCCGAGGCGTTCCCGTACCCACGGTGATCGCTCCGTCTCTCACCCGCCCTCCCGCCTCCGGCGAACACCGCACATCGCCCGACAGTCTGTGAGCCAGGGGAGCCGTGCCGCTCCCGGCCTGCGGATCGGAAGGCGGGGACGGGCCCCCGATCACGCGCTCACGTACGCGGTCGCAGCCGAGCCGCGTCCCCTCCCACCGGCGCTGCACCTGGGTCATGCGCCCGACCCGCGCCCAGTCCACCCGCCCGCACGCATCCCCCAAGGGTAAGGAACACGAAATGGCACCACTCCGGCTGCGTGGCAGCAGTTTGAGGTACTTCGTCCCTGCATTCTGCTGCCTGATCATCATCTGCGACGGCTACGACGTCTCGGTCTTCGGCGCCACGGTCCCGGTGCTGCTGAAGTACGAGCAGTGGAATCTCGACGCGGCCGAGGTCGGCGCGATCGCCAGCCTCGCCCTGGTCGGCCTGCTGCTCGGCTCCCTGCTGTGCGGCTTCGCCACGGACCTGCTGGGACGCAAGCGCATGCTGATCCTCTCCACGAGCTGGTTCTCCGCGTGCATGCTGGTGTGCTCCGTCGCGCCGACGAGCCAGATATTCGGGCTGTTCCGCTTCCTCGGCGGCATCGGACTCGGCGGGGTGATCCCCGTCTGTATCGCGCTGACCGTCGAGTTCGCCCCGTCGTCCCGGCGCTACCTGTTCAACGCGATCGGGAACGCCGGATTCTCCGTGGGCGCGATCATCTCGGCGCTGCTCAGCATCGCGATCCTGCCGCAGTTCGGCTTCCGCCCGATGTACGCGATCGCGGGCCTGCCCCTGCTGCTCATGCCGGTCGCGATGGTCATGCTGCCCGAGTCGATCGACTACCTGGTGTCCAAGGGCCGGATCCGTGCGGCGCAGGAGGTGGCCCGGCGCTTCGACCTGCCGATTCCCACCGCCGACACCACGCCCCGGCAGGCGGCGGCCGACGGGCGTGAGCGGTCGAACCTGCGCGTGCTGATGCGACGACCGCTGCTCGGAGGCCTCGTGCTGTTCAGCATCGCGGCGTTGATCGTGCAGGTGTCCATCTACGGGCTCAACACCTGGCTGCCGCAGATCATGCAGACGGCCGGCTACGGGCTGACCTCGGCCCTGAGCTTCCTCGCGACGCTCTCCGTCGGCGCGATCGTGGGCAGCCTGACCTTGTCCTGGTTCGCCGATCGGGCCGGTCCGCGCCATGTCCTGATCGTGAGCTTCGGCATCGGCGTCATCGCGCTGGCGGTGCTGAGCGCCGGTCCGCCGACCGCCGTCGTCTACCTGGCGGTGGCCCTCGCCGGCGTCGGCGGAAGCGGAACCGCCGCGATCCTGCACGCGTACGTCGGCACCTGGTTCCACGCGGCGGTCCGCGCCTCCGCGGTGGGTTCCTACCTGGCGGTGTCGCGGCTCGGCAGCATCCTCGGCCCGCTCGCACTCGGCTGGATCATCGTGGTCGGCCTGCCGGTGAGCTGGACCTTCTACGCCCTCATGGCCCCCACGGTGATCGGCGTGCTCGTCGTCCTGCTGCTCCCGCGCAGGCATCTGGACGGCCGTCCGCTGAACGCCGCCGCGCCCCAGCCCGCCGACCTGTCCGCGTCCGCGAGCCAGGTCTCCTGAAGACCGGCCATAGGGAGGCCGGATCCGGATCTCCGGCGAGCCGGGGTCCGGATCCGGCCGTACGGCGTCGGCCATCAAAGTCGGTCATCAAAGTCGGTCATCAAAGTCGGGCATCAAGGGCTGGGCATCAAAGTCGGGCATCAGATCCAGGAAACGAGCGTCGGCCGAGGTGCCGACGGGCACGAGACAGCCGAGCCGCACGATCGCGCTCGGCGGAGGAGGAGTCGTCATCGAAACACCGAACCCGGGCGGCCCGGACTCGCCCCTCTTCGCGGCCGTCGGAGTGGCGTCGGTCGTGGACGCCATGGCCGAGCGCGGGGCCGATGGAATCATCGAAGGACCCCGGTCAATCCTTGGCTCCGGCGTGTTCATCGGGCCCGCCGTCACCATCCGGTTCGGCGAGCCGGCGCCGGACGGCCCGCAGGACGCCCAGGAGGTCTGGAAGGTGGTCGACGGCGCGGCCGCGGGCAGCGTGCTCGTCCTCGCGGCGGACGGGGACGAGATCAGCACGCTCGGCGGCGTGACCGCCGGAACCGCGGCCGCGCGGCGCCTCGCCGGAGCCCTCACCAACGGCCTGATCCGCGACACCGACGAAATCGAGGGCTACGGCTTCCCGGTCCGCTACCGCCGCGCCCACCCGCGGGCGTTCCGCGGCTCCTGCCGAGGAACCGGGGTCCCGGTGCTGATCGGCGGGGTCGAGATCAGCCCGGGCGACCTGATCGTGTCCGACCGGGACGGAGCCGTGCGCGTGCCCCGAGCGGACGCGGCGGCGGTGATGGAGCGCGCCTACGCCATCGAGAACCTCGAACGCCTCTGGGTCGACCACGCCCGCGCGTACCGGTCCATCGCGGCGGGATACCAGGAGGTCGCCCGCCGCTTCGGCTCGCCGCACTGACCCCGGCCCCGGCGGCTCAGGGCGACTCAGGGCGGCTCAGGAGATCTTCGCTCGGGGGTCCCGCCGGGCGAGCCGTTCCAGCAGCACATCGACCTCGGCGCGCTCGGCGGCGGTGAGCGGCCGCCCCGGGGCGCGCTGGGCGTCGAAGGCCAGCAGGCCCCGCCGCCGCATGACGTACTTGCGGACCGCGAGACCGACGGCGGCCTGCTGCTCGTAGCGGATCAACGGCAGATGCGCGTCGAACAGGTCGTGCGCGTCGTCGGTGTTCCCCTCGGTCACGAGCCGGACGACGTCCACGAGGAGCTCGGGGAAGCAGTAGCCGGTCATCGCGCCGTCCGCGCCGCGCCGCATCTCGAAGTCGAGGAACAGGCCGCCGTTGCCGCACAGGATCGACAGGCGCGGCATCTCGCCGGCCTCCTCGGCGGCGCGCAGCGCGCTGATCTTCTCCAGGCCGGGCCAGTCCTCGTGCTTGAGCATCACCACCGACGGCACGTCCCGCGCGATGCGCCGCAGCACCGGCGCCGACATCACGACGGAGAACGTGAGGGGATAGTCCTGGACGACGACCGGCACGTCCGGCCCGAGCGCGTCCCCGACCTGGGCGTAGTAGCCGACGATCTGGTCGTCGGTGCGCAGGGTGTTCGGCGGGGCGACCATCACGCCCGCCGCGCCCCGGGACATGACCTCGTCGGTCAGCGCCTTCATCGGCCCGAAGCCCGGCGCGGAGACCCCGACGATCACGGGGAGGCGGGTCCGGCCCAGGACCGTCTCGACGATCTCCACGGCCTCGGCGTGCGTCAGCTTCGGCGCCTCGCCCATCTGCCCGAGCAGCGTGAGGCCGTCGACTCCGACCGCCTCGTAGAAGTCGACGAGCCGCCGCAGCGAGTCCAGGTCCACCTCGCCGCCGGGGTGGAACGGCGTCGGCGCGATCGCGTACACGCCGCGGGTGGTCCTGCTGATCGACGTCATTGATCGCCCTCCTGGGGGTCGGTGGCCGGGGGTCGCACGGCCGCTTCTTGTTCACCCATCACTGAAGCCGCCCGGACCGCCTATGCGCTAAGACCAATCCCTCGTGCACTCCATAAGCCTCGCCTATGCGTTCTCGGGGGCGCGCCCGGGGACAGGTCCGTAATAGGGCCGGGGATAGGCGGTGCCTATCCCCGGGAGCGGTAGTGCGTCTTGGACACCCGCGGGCTCGCACCCCCACGCTGATGTGGTCACCCTTCGCGACAGTGAGGACCCCTGTATGACCGCGATCCCGAACGTGATGCGGGCGGCCGTGCTCGCCGAGCCCGGCCGCATCCGGATACGCGATCTCCCTGTGCCGGAGCCGGGACCGGAGGACGTCCTGGTGCGCGTCCATCGTGCCTCCCTCTGCGGGACCGACCTCAAGATCCGCAGCGGCGAGTTCTTCGCCCACGGGGGCCCGCCGGCGGACCCCTTCGTGCCGGGACACGAGTACGCCGGCGTCGTGGCGGCGGTCGGCTCGACGGTGGACGAGTTCCGCGTCGGCGACCGGGTGGTGACCGAGGCGCACCGCGGCTGCATGCGCTGCGTCAACTGCCTGAACGGGGCCTACACCGGCTGCCTCAACTACGGCGACCGCGGCAAAGGACACCGGGCCCTCGGCATGACGGTCAACGGCGGATTCGCGCAGTACGCCCTGAACCATGTCTCGACGCTGCACCGCCTGCCCGAGCGGATCAGCTTCGACGCCGGGGTCGTCCTGACGACCGTGGGCACCGTCATGCACGCGTTCGACGTCCTGGGGACGATGCTCGCCGGCAGCAGGGTCGCCGTTCTCGGCGCGGGGCCGATCGGCCTGCTCGCCGTACAGGTCGCCAGGCAACTGGGCGCGGAGCTCGTCGCGCTGAGCGGGACCCGCGAGGCCAGGCTCAAGATCGGCGCGATGTACGGGGCGGATCTCCTGCTCAACGCGCACGAGGACGATGTCGTCGCGCGGGTGCGGGCCGCCACCGGCGGGCTGGGGGCCGACGTCGTCCTGGAGTGCTCAGGGGCGGCGCCGGCCGTGAACGACGCGTTGCGGATGACCAGGCGTGGCGGCGCCGTGGTCCTGGTCGGATTCTTCGAGCGGCCGGTGACCGCCGACCTCAACCAGGCCGTGATGAACGGCATCACCCTGCACACGGTGCGCGGCGAGGGCGCCGGCTCGGTCGCGCGCGCCGTCTCGCTGGCGGGCCAGGGGCGGCTCGACACCGAACGGCTGGTCACCCACCACTTCCCGCTGGAGGAGCTGACCGAGGCGTTCGACACCTACGCCGAGCGCCGCGACGACGCCATCAAGGTCATGCTCGACATCGCGGAACCGGACGCGCCGGACCTCGGCGAGGGCTGAGATGGGCGAGAACGCCACCGGCCCCGAGGGCCGTCCGCGCGACGCCGAGCGGACGGTCGTGGACGACGACGCCGAGCGTACGCTCGTGGGCGACGATGACGAGCGGACGCTCGTGGACGATATGGCCCGCGCTGCGGCCGACCTCCTCGACTCGCTCCCGCAAGCGCTGCGCGCCCGCGCGGCCCTGGTCCCCTTCGGCGATCCGGACGTCGAGGCCGAGCGGCTCCGCTGGTTCTACACCCCCACCGACCACGGCGGGGTGCCGATCCGCGAACTCGCGCCCCGGCAGCAGAGCCTCGTCATGCGGCTCCTGGCCTGCGGCCTGACCCGGCCGGCGTACGTCACCGCCTGCACCGTCATGGGGCTGGAGAACGTCCTCGACGAACTGGAGGGGTGGCACGTCGACTGGGGCCGGGAGCGCGGACGCGACCCGGGGCTGTACTGGGTACGCGTCTTCGGGCGTCCCGGCGAGCCCCTCTGGGGGTGGCGGATCGGCGGCCACCACCTGTCGGTGAACCTGCTGATCCACGACGGGCGGATCGCGGCGGCGACGCCGTCGTTCCTGGGCGCCGACCCCGCCGCGTCGCCGCTGCTCGCCGGGACGCTGCGACCGCTCGGCGGGGTGGAGGACCTCGCCCGCGCCCTCATGACCTCGCTGGGGGAACGGGAGCGGGCGCGGGCCCTGCTGCATCCCCGCGCGATCTCCGACATCGTCTCCGGCAACCGCGCCCGCGTCCGCCCCGGCGACCGCATGCTGCACATGCAGGACCTGTTCCGCGGGCCGCTTCCCCCGCCTCGGCTGTCCGCGCTGGTGGACCGGATCGACGAGGTCGCCGAGCGCGCCTCCGGCTACACCGAACAGGACCACGAGGCGATGGCGCTCACCGCCGAGCCCCAGGGGTTCCCCGCCCGCGAGATGACGCCGGAGCAGCGCGACCTGCTCCGCGCGCTGCTCGCGGCCTACACCGACCGCTCTCCCGCGCCGGTCGCCGCCGCCCATCGCCGCCACCACCTGCGCGACCACAACCTTGATCAGGTGCGTTTCGGCTGGGCCGGCGGCATCTCGCCGGGCGAGCCGCACTACTACCGGCTCACCGGGCCGCGGCTGCTCATCGAGTACGACAACACCCAGCGCGGCGCCAACCACGCGCATTCGGTGTGGCGGGATCCGGATGGGGACTTCGGACTGGACCTGCTCGCGTCGCACCGCGGCGAGGTCCCGCACTGACGTGCCAGGACCGGCCGCCAGGGGTCCTAGCAGACCAGCGCGTCCGCGGGCACGCCGGCGCGGCTGACCAGCGGGAGCTCCACCGAGTTCAGCAGATCGACGAACCGCCGTACCAGTTGCATCATCGGGCCGCGCCCATAGGCCACCAGCTCGCGGTAGAGCGGCGGCTCCAGCGGCCGCACGTGCCGCTCCCAGCCCGGCGGTACGGCGTTCGCCGGGATCAGCGCGAACCCCACCCCCTGCACGGCGAGGTTCAGGGACGCCGCGACCTGACCCACCCGCGCCACCGTCCGCGGCGTGAAGCCGAGCGACCGCGCCGCCCAGTCGACGACCTCCGACATCCCCTGCTCGGGCTCGAAGTGGATCCACTTCCCGGCGGCGAGCTCGGCCACCGAGGCGCGCTCGGCGTCGTACGGCCCGCGACCGGCCACCACCAGGCTCTCGAAGCCGAGCGACACGATGTCCCCGTCCCAGTTGCGTGGCCGGGGTCCGATCGCCACGTCGCCGTGCCCGGCGCGCATCGCCGTCTCAAGGTCCCTGCGGTGGGAGTAGTCGTGCAGCCGCAGCACCGTGGCGGGGTACTTCTCGTGCCAGCGTACGATGCCGGCGGGCAGCACCCCCGAGGCCACCGACCGCACGGTCAGCACGTGCAGCTCACCGTCGAGGCCGCCGACCACGTCGGCCACCGCCCTGCGCGCCGCCTCGACCGCGTCGATCACCGACCGCGCGCGGGGCAGGAAGACCCGGCCGGCGGCCGTGAGCGTGACGCCCTGTCGTCCCCGCTCCAGCAGCTTGGCGCCCACCTCTCGCTCCAGGGCGCGGATCTGCTGCGACAGCGAGGGCTGCGCGACGAGAAGCTGAGCGGCCGCCGCGCTGAACGAGCCGTATTCGCAGATGGCGATGAAGTACTCGAGCTGGCGCAGGCGCATGCCCGGGAGGGTAGCACTATAGGCCCCGGCTATAGTCAATGGTCGCATCCGATATTGGACGCGGGCCCCGGCTGCGCGAATCATGAGGGGACACGAAGGGACCGTGTGCCCCGCCCACGTCGCCCACGTCGTCCCTGTCATCTATGTCACCTATGTCGCCAATGTCGCCTATGTAGCCTGCGACGACCCGGACCGCGGCTCGCGCCGACGCGCGGCTGCCGCCCGTCGCGGTTCGCCGATCGGCCGTCCGGTCTCCGGACGCGAACGCATACGAGGAGCGTCACGAATGTCATCACAGCAGGAGACGATCGAGGGCCGGCTTCCGGTCGTGGTCCGCGAGTTCGCCGGTCGCCGTGCGGAGACGGACGACGCCATCGCGGCGCTCCCGGTGGAGTCGGCGGCCGCGCTGCGCCAGTTCTCGCTTGAGCGTCTGATGGGGTACGGCGTGGACTACGCGGACGCCGTCGAGTTGCGTGCCCGCGTGCTCGACGGGCGGGACTGGCGCTCGGTCGCCACCGAGCTCGCGGAGGCGTGCCTGCGCCGCGTCGGAGGCGCGGCCGAGGTCGCCGCCACGCCCACGCGCGTCGCGTACCTGCGCCGGGCCTCGGCCCTGCTGCGCATGAGCCAGGTGATGATGCTCGCGGACACCGACGACCGCCGGGCGATCTTCGCACGGGCCGCCGAGCTGTTCGGGCAGGCCGCCGAGCTGAGCGGCGACCATGAGCGCGTCACGCTGGAGACCGGCCGCGGCCCCGTGGCGGGATGGCTCGTTCCCGCGCACGGCGCCGCCGTGGCCTCGGCCGTCGTCGTCGGCGGCGTCGAGGGCTGGGCCATGGACTTCGTCTGCATCGGCGAGGCCCTCGCCGCGCGCGGCGTCGACGCGCTGATGCTCGACGCCCCGGGGCAGGGCGAGACGCGCCTCGTCCACGGTCACTACCTGTCGCGGTCGTGGGCCGAGGCGTACCGGCGCGCCGTCGACTTCTTGGCGGAGCGCTCGCCGGGCCTGCCCATCGGCATCGTCGGCAACAGCATGGGCGGCGGCTTCGCCATGGCCGTCGCGGCGCGGGACACCCGGATCCGGGCGTGTGTCGACAACGGCGGCATCCCGGCTCCGTGGCTCGTGCCGCCGAGCGTGGGGACCTTCTTCACGAAGATGACGGCCGTCTGCGGCACCGAGGACGCGGACCTGGCGCATGACGCCTGGAAGACCGTGACGCCCCTCGACGGGGGACCCAACGCCGGCTATCCGCTGCTGGTCGTACACGGCGGCCGGGATCCCCTGGTGTCGTCGGACACGGCGCGGGCGATGCTGGAGGGCGCGCCCACCGACGACAAGCGGATGGTCGTCTTCTCCGACGGCGACCACTGCGTCTACAACCACCGGGCCGACCGCGACGTGCTCATCGCCGACTGGATGCGGGCCCGCCTGTCCGGCCTGCCGGAACCACGGATCCCGGAGTGAGCGGACACCCCGGGGCCGACGCCGTGATCGCTCGCGAGGCCGCGTGTTCAACCGGCGGACGCACATCGCCGCCGATACGGTCGGGTTTCTCGACAGCAATGTTTCGACCTTAGGAGACGTCGTGGATTTGGGGCTCGCAGGGAAAACCGCGCTCGTGCTCGGCGCGAGCGGCGGGCTGGGCGGCGCGATCGCCGCCGAGCTGGCCCGTGAGGGGGCCCGCGTGGCCGTCGCGAGCCGCTCCGCCGAACGTGCGCAGGCCGTTGCCCGGCAGATCGCCGACGCGGGCGGCGAGGCGCTGCCCGTCAGCTGGGACCTCGGCGACCTGGCCGCCATCGACGGCGCCGTCAGCACCGTCGAGGACCGCTATGGACCGGTGAACGTGCTGGTCAACAACACCGGTGGCCCGCCGCCGACGCCCGCCCACGGGCAGGATCCGGCGCTGTGGCGGGAACACTTCACCTCGATGGTGCTGTCGGTGATCGCCCTCACCGACCGGGTCCTGCCCGGGATGCGCGCGGGCGGGTGGGGCCGGATCATCACCAGCACGAGCTCGGGGATCATCTCGCCCATCCCCAACCTCGGACTGTCCAACTCTCTCAGGCTCGCCCTCACCGGTTGGTCGAAGACGCTGGCGCGGGAGGTGGCAGGCGAGGGAATCACCGTCAACGTGCTGGTTCCCGGCCGGATCGCCACGCGCAGAACCCGCATGCTGGACACGGCCAGGGCCGAGCGGGAGAAGCGGCCCATGGCCGAGGTGGTCGCCGAGAGCCTCGCCGCCATCCCCGCAGGCCGGTACGGCGAGCCCCGCGAGTACGCCCAGGTGGCCGCCTTCCTCGCCGGCGAGTGCGCCTCGTACGTCACCGGGTCGGTGATCCGCGTCGACGGCGGCCTCATCGCCGGCCTGTGATCTCCCCCTCCCGTCGCCCGCGACGCGCGCCGGTCATGCCCTGCCGTACCGGCCGGCGTCGCGGGCGGCGGTGATGGCGACCTGGCCCAGGCTGATGCCGCCGTCGTTCGGAGGCACGTGGCGGTGGGTGAGGACGCGGAAGCCCCGCTCGCGCAGCGCGGGGACGACGCGGCCGAGCAGGAGCCGGTTCTGGAAGACGCCGCCGGACAGGGCGACCGTGCCGAGGCTCGTCGAGGTGCGGATGCGGTCGCACGCCTCGGCGACCATCACGGCGAGGCTGTTGTGGAAGCGGGCGGCGATCACCGGCGTCGGGGTGCCGACGGCCATGTCGTCGGCGATCGAGCGCACCAGGTCGGGGCCGTCGAGCAGCAGGGGATGGCCGCCGAGCACCCGGACCGGGTAGGCGTCGGTCACGGCGGGGTCGGCGTGCTGCTCCAGCTCGATCGCCGCCTGCCCGTCGTAGTTGATCGACTCCCGTACGCCGAGGATGGCCGAGACCGCGTCGAACAGCCGCCCCGCGCTCGACGTCAGCGGGCTGTTGGCGCCGCTGCGGGCGGCCTGGACGACGAAGTCCCAGCGGCTCGCGTGCCGCTCGCGCACCTGCGTCGTCTTCGGGGCGCCGGGGGCCGCGTCCAGGTAGGCGGCGGCCATGCGCCAGGGCTCCCGGATCGCCAGGCTGCCGCCCGGCACCCGTACCGGCAGCAGATGCCCGGCGCGCATGTAGCCCAGCAGGTCGGCGACGAGCAGCTCCCCGCCCCAGATCGTGCCGTCGGGTCCGTACCCGAGCCCGTCGAAGGCGACGCCGATCACCGTGCCGCTCTCCTCGTTGTCGGCCAGGCACGAGGCGATGTGCGCGTGATGGTGCTGCACGCCGACCAGTTCGACGCCGGTCAGCTCCCGGGCGTACTTGGTGGACAGGAACTCCGGATTCAGGTCGTGCGCGACCACCCGCGGCTCGATGTCGAACAGCCGCCCGAGGTGGGCGATCCCCGTCCGGAACGCCTTCAGCGTCTCGAAGTCCTTCAGATCCCCGATGTGCTGCGACACGAACGCGTGCCCGTCCTTGGCCAGGCAGAACGTGTTGCGCGACTCGGCCCCGCACCCCAGCACCGGCCGCGGCGGCGCCACCCGCAAAGGCAACGGCTGCGGCGCGTACCCGCGCGAGCGCCGCACCGGCGTCGTCTGGCCCTGGTGCAGCAGGATCACCGAGTCCTCGGCCCGCATGTGGATCGGCCGATCGTGGGTGAGGAACGCGTCGGCGATCTCGTTCAGCCGCCGGAACGCGTCCTCGTCGTCCAAGGCGATCGGCTCGTCCGAGGTGTTTCCGCTGGTCAGAATGTACGGCCCGGCCAGCTCGGCGGCGAGCAGATGATGCAGCGGCGTGTACGGCAGCATCAGCCCGAGAAACCGGTTGTCCGGGGCCACCGCCGCCGCCACCGGCGCGTCCGTACGCCGGGGCAGCACCACGATCGGCCGCCGCGGCCCGGAGAGCAGCCGCCGCGCGGTCTCGTCCACCTCGCACAGCCGCTCGGCCGTCGCGAGATCGGGCACCATCACCGCGAACGGCTTGTCCTCGCGCACCTTGCGCGCCCGCAGCGTGATCGCCGCGTTCTCGTCCTTGGCGTCGGCCGCCAGGTGGTATCCGCCCAGCCCCTTGATGGCGACGACCCGCCCCGCGCGGATCATCCGCGCCGCCGCCACGATCGGATCCCCCTGCACCTCGTCGCCCGAGGCGTTGACGAGCCGCAGCTTCGGTCCGCACGCCGGGCAGCAGATCGGCTGCGCGTGGAAGCGCCGGTCGGCCGGGTCGTTGTACTCCGCGGAGCACTCCGCGCACATCGGGAAGCCCGCCATCGTGGTGGCCTCCCGGTCGTAGGGGACGTCCTTGGCCACGGTGAACCGAGGGCCGCAGTTCGCGCAGTTGGCGAAGGCGTACCGATAGCGCCGGTCCACCGGGTCGAACACCTCGCGCAGGCAGTCGGCGCAGGTCGCGACGTCGGGCGCGATCCACGCCTGCCGCTCCTCCCCGCCCCGGCTGGAGATGATCGCGAACCCCTGCTCGCCCACCGGGGGAATGGGCTCCACCACGACGCGCGAGATCACCGCCATCGGCGGCGCCTCGCTCCGCACCGCCCGCTCGAACCGCGAGATCGCCGGCGCCGGCCCTTCGACCTCGATGAACACCCCGGCCGAGTCGTTGCCCACCAGCCCGGCCAGGCCGAGCCCCCTGGCCAGCGCGTACACGAACGGCCGGAACCCCACGCCCTGCACGATGCCCTCAACCCGGATGCGGCACCGGATACGTGCATCACTCATGTTTTCCGGCCTCAGCATGCCCACCGACACACCCGCCACCCCTTCCCATAGGGCAACACGTACCCAAGGCGATCACCGATCGGCACGTCCCCGCGCATCGCTCCCTGCTACGCAGAAAAGGCGAAACCGGTTCAGCTCCCGCCGCGGGCGGAACGGATCGGTATCGCTCGGTGGCTTATCGTTCACGCATCCGTGAAACTTAACGGCTTGCGTCGTCGACATGCTCGTGTCATGACCCCAGAGAAGAGCGGTCGGTTCAACGGGGCCGCCGTCCTGCCTGAGCAGGCGGCCGAGGCCCTGTTGAACGCGCTGGCTCTCCGCGGCGTCCTCGCCGAGCGGCGGACCGGTGAACGCGGTCCGCAAGTGGTGCTGCCGTCCGGTCTGACGATCGGCATCGAGGCCGACTGCTACTCCTGGCCCGTCGGGAGCGGCCTGCAGATTCATCCCCTGAACAACGCCGAGGGGGCCGCCACTCTCATCGCGGAGCAGGAGAACGATCCCGTATGGCGGCTGCGGAGGCTCCATCCGGGCTGGCTCATCATGCAACCGATTCCCGGCAGTTTCATCGCCGTGCCCGCCTCGCGGCGGCTCTGGCACCTGACCGTCGTCCACGCCGCCAGCGCGGAGGACCTGATCGCCACGCTGCGACGCGTCGAGGCCCAGGTGCCGCCGAGGGCGTAGGAAGGCACGCCCCGATCCGCCGTAGCGCCCGTGCCGCGCCCGTCGGTGGCCCGGCACGGGCGCACGACGGGCGCGACCGCGGCGTCAGATCATGACGTGGCTTTCGGGGTTGCCGGTGAAGCAGAACTGGGCGTTGCGCAGCAGCTTGTAGTCGGGGGCCTGCCAGGTGTGCGTGGTCGCGTCGGCGGAGCGCATGTAGACGAAGTTGAAGCGGTCCGCCGAGTAGATGCGCACGCCCTCCTCCTTGCACCGGCGGACCAGGCGGGTGTCCTCGCCGGCGTTGACGGCCTCGAACGGCATGGCCCGCAGCAGGTCGGCCTTGGCGAGGATCGTGGCCCCCTGGACCAGGTGGGCGTACCGGTGCTCCAGGCCGGGCAGGCGCAGCACCGTGCTGTTGGTGGCGGGGAAGTACGTGTAGTGCGCGCCCTTGCCGACCAGTTCGGCGTCGGCGTAGTCGAACGCGCGGATCAGGTCGGACAGGTAGTGCTCGCCGTACAGGTTGTCGTCGTCCATCTTGGCGATGAAGTCGCCGTCGGCGACCTCGATGCCGAGGTTGAGGACCTCGCCGAGGGTGAGGGAGGGGTCCGCGAGGCGGACCTTGACGTCCGGGATGCCGGCGGCGAGCGCCTTCTCGCGGACGACGCCGGGCTCGATGTCGATGCCGTGCAGGACGAGGACGAGCTGCAGGTCGCGGTGGCGCTGCCGGGCGACCTGGTGGATGGCGTGTTCGAGCTGTCCGGCCCGGTTGGTGGGCAGCACGACGGTGATCGGGCGGCTGCGGGGCCGTACCTCGCGGCCGATGGCGGTGAGGATCTGGTCGACGCGGTGGGAGAAGGTGTGCTTGTCGTGCACCTCGCGCATGGCGAGGTGGCCCTGGCGGGCGCGGTACTCGGGGCTGTTGATCAGGTAGAGGGCCTGGTTGTAGGCCTCCTCCTGGGTGTGGGCGACCGGGATGAGGTCGCCGAAGGTCTCCTCGATGGCGCGCGACCAGCCGGACAGCACGGTGGTGGCGCAGGCCGACAGCTCGAAGACGCGGCGGGCGCACATGGTCGGCGAGTCGATCACCGAGTTGACGTTGAGGAAGACCTTGTACATCTTGTACGCGGCGAGCATCTGCTCGTAGGGAAGCTCGCCGACGATGTGCGGCCGGTACTCGTCGGGCCACTGGTACTTCTCGCCCGCGCCGTCGTTGCGGGCGTAGATGTGCAGGCCGAGCGGGCGGACCGGGGCGATCACGGTCTCCATCTGCTCGCGGCGCTCGGGGTGCTTGTCGCGGAAGTACATCCCGGCGAAGACGATGTCCTGGGCGCGCCCCCAGCGGGTCTGGATCGGGTTGTGCACGCGCGGCTGGGCCGCGAACTGCAGCACACCGATCCGGTCATGCCCCAGGATCTCGCGATATTTCGGCACCATGTCGCCGTCGCACGTGTACACGTAGTCGAACAGCTTCGCGGTGTCGATGAAGAAGTCGAAGTTCGGCGGGTCCTCCTTGTTCCAGAAGACCGTGGGGATGCCCTCCGCCGTGAACCAGGCGATCAGGTCGCGAAGCTCCTGCTTGGGGGCGTTCGTCCCGGTCATCTGGTACCGCCAGCGGCCCTGGTTGCCGAACCACGCCGACTCCACGAACAGCAGTTCGGGCCGCTTGTCGGCGAAGATCTCCCGCCAGTCGGTGAGGCCGAACTCGATCTGGTCCCACTCGTACCGGAACGCCATCCGGGAGAAGTCGTCGAGGATCACCGCGACCGGCAGGTC
Organism: Thermopolyspora sp. NPDC052614; assembly: GCF_040678635.1. Taxonomy (NCBI): domain Bacteria; kingdom Bacillati; phylum Actinomycetota; class Actinomycetes; order Streptosporangiales; family Streptosporangiaceae; genus Thermopolyspora; species Thermopolyspora sp. NPDC052614. Next base: position 71,746 of record NZ_JBFATZ010000012.1, on the reverse strand, counting down.
CGGCCGGTTGATCGGCCCGTCCGGCCAGGCCAGGTTGGGGATCTTCACCTCGGGCCGGCGCTTGGCCGCCGCCTCGGCCGCCTCCACCACGGACGCGGGCGCCTTGGGGCTGTTTTTCACCTTCAGCGCCCGGCGCAGGTCGGCGGGCAGCCGTACCAGCTTCGACGGGCGGCGGGCGCCGGTGAGCGCCTCGGCCACCCGGTAGGGGCGCTGGCTCTGCGTGGCGCGCAGCTTCCAGATCGCGTAGTCGGCGCGGGCGGTCTGGATCGCGAGCTTCTCCTCAAGCTCGCGGATGCGCTCCTCGTAGCGCTCGACCTCCTTGCGTTCCTCGGGCAGCCAGTTGACCGCCCCGAGGCGCTGGAAGCGCGGTTCGTCCTGCTGCTCGTCGGCCATGTCGTTCCTGCCTGTCGGTTCGCGTCCGGAGGGTCCGGCGTCAGTCGCCTGTCATTCGTACGGCCTGAGCCGCCGCCGGTGCGAGGTTGTCGCCCCGCAGCCAGGCGGCGATCACCCGCGCGATGCGCGGACCGGCCTGGCCGTCCCACAGCGGGGGCAGCTCGCCGGTGGGCGTCGCCGATCCGTCGGCGAGGGCCTTGGCGGCGGCCGCGGGCAGCGTGGCGGGGGTGACCAGGCGGTTGGTGCCGTGGGTGATGGTGATCGGCCGCTCGGTGTTGGGCCGCACGGTCACGCACGGCACGCCGAGCATGGTCGTCTCCTCCTGTACGCCGCCGGAGTCGGTGACCACCAGCGCGGCCCCCCTGACCAGGGAGAGGAACTCCAGGTAGCCCAGCGGGTCGATGATCGTCAGACCGTCGCCGGTGACGAGCCCGGCCTCGGCGAGCCGGGTGCGCCCGCGCGGGTGCAGCGGCACCACGATCGGCACGGTCCGGCTCACCTCGCGCACCGCGTCCACCAGCTCGCGGGCGGCGTCGGCGTCGTCCACGTTGCCGGGGCGATGCAGGGTCGCCACCGCGTACCGCTCGGGCAGGCCGAGCCGGCCGCGTACCGGCTGGGGGTCGAGGGACGGCAGCGCCGCGAAGAGGCTGTCGATCATCGGGTTGCCGACGAGATGCGCCTTGCGCGGGTCCACGCCCTCGTTGGCCAGGTAGGACAGCGCCTCGGGGCTGGTGCAGAAGAGGATGTCGGCGAGCGCGTCGACGACGATCCGGTTGACCTCCTCCGGCATCGTCCGGTCGAAGGAGCGCAGGCCCGCCTCGACGTGCGCGGTGCGCACGCCCAGCTTGGCGCAGACGAGGATGGCGGCGAGCGTGGAATTCACGTCGCCGTAGACGACGACCAGGTCGGGGCGGTGCTCGCCGACGACGTCCTCCAGGCCGGTGAGCAGCGCGGCGGTCTGCCGGGCGTGCGTGCCGGAGCCCACGCCGAGGTTGGCGATCGGCTCGGGCAGGCCGAGGTCGGCGAAGAACACGTCCGACATCAGCGCGTCGTAGTGCTGGCCGGTGTGAATGATGCCCTGCTGCACCTTGGGCTTCAGGTCAAGCGCCGCAAGGCCGCGCACGACCGGAGCCGCCTTGACGAAGTTCGGGCGCGCGCCGAGGACGTGCAGGACGAGGGGGTTATCCCTCATGACCTCGCCTTTCATATAGCAGTGGGGCAAACGTTGCCTATGGTACGGTCACCGCGTGGTTTCCAATGCCAGGCCGCAGCAAAAGGCGTCCCCCTCGCTCGCCAAGGCGGGCCTCCGGGGATTCCTGCGGGGATTGCTCCGGCATCCGGTCATTGTCTCCAAAATTGTGATCACTAGGGTCAAATCAGACCCATTACGCGTGGCGCAGGCCGCCGCCGAGGCGATGCCGCCGCGCCTGCGCCCCTTCGTGGGCAGCGTCGCCTGGCCGGTCGCCCGCCGGGTCAGACGCACCGTCGGCTTCGTCTCCATGCGCCGGGCGCGCGGCCCGCTCAAGGAGGCCAAGGCCCTGTACGACGCCGGCCGCATCAGCGAGGCCTTCGAGACGCTGCGTACGGTCGAGCGCTGGGCGTTCACCAAGCGCCGGCTCGCCTACTACGAGGGCGAGGTCGCGGCGATCAGCCCGAACCCCATCCCGCCCGGCCCCACGGTCGAGATCGGCCCCCGGGTGGAGAACCGGGTGCTGCACATGGTCACCAACGCGCTGCCGTACACGCAGGCCGGGTACACCGTGCGCACCCACCGCATCGTGACCGCGCAGAAGGCCGCCGGGCTCGACCCGCACGTGGTCACGAGCTGGGGCTGGCCGATGCTGCAGGGCCACACCGCCGTCGAGCCGCGGGAGGAGATCGACGGCATCCCCTACCACCGCCTGCTGCCGCACGGCGAGGTGCCGCTGCACGCGCAGGGGCGGCTGGTCCGCGGCGCGGAGGACGTCACCGCGCTCGTCGCCGAGCTGCGCCCGCAGGTGCTGCACGCCGCCACCGACCACCGCAACGGCAACGTGGCGATGGCCGTGCGCGAGCGCACCGGCACGCCGTTCGTGTACGAGGTGCGCGGCTTCCTGGAGGAGACCTGGGCCTCCCGCGACCCGGCCCGGGTCGGCACCGAGCGGCACAAGCTTCAGCGCGAGTGCGAGGCGCACCTGATGCGCTCCGCCGACGCGGTGGTGACCCTCGCCGAGACGATGGCGACCGAGATCGTCGAGCGGGGCGTGCCGCGCGAGCGGATCTTCCTCGCGCCGAACGCCGTGGACGACTCGCTGCTCACCGCCGAGTACGACGGCGCCGCGTTCCGCGCCGCGCACGGCATCGGGGCCGATGAGGTCGTGGTCGGCTCGGTGTCGAGCATCGTCGGCTACGAGGGCTTCGCGACCCTGCTGGACGCCGCCGCGGTGCTGCGCGACCGGGGCGTGCCGATCCGGGTGCTGATCGTCGGCGACGGCGCCGAGCGCGAGAACCTGCTTAAGCAGGTCGCGCGGCTGGGGCTGCGCGACCGGGCGCTGCTGCCCGGCCGGGTGGGCCCGGAGGAGGCGCTGCAGGCCCAGGCGGCCCTGGACATCTTCGTCTGCCCGCGCGTCGACGTGCGGGTGACCCGCCTGGTCACGCCGCTCAAGCCGGTCGAGGCGATGGCGCTGGGCAAGCCCGTGGTGCTCAGCGACCTGCCCGCGCTCGCGGAGCTGCTCGGCGGATCCGACGCGGGACGGCTCGTGCCGCCGGAGGACCCCGAGGCCCTCGCCGACGCGCTCGCCGCCCTGCGCGAGGACCCGAAACGGCGCGCCGAGATGGGCGAGGCGGGCCGCGCCGAGGTCGCCGCGAAGCGAACGTGGAGTCGCATCGCGGAGACCTACCGTGATGTTTACCGATTCGTTGCGAAGCGCTAGCCCAATGGTGGGGGGATGTAGGGCTTACGGATGTGACGGGTTCAGTCGCATTAGACGTGCTTGGTGCCGAGTTGAGATAGCCTTTGCGACCATGATGAGTTGTATCCGACCTTCCGCGGTGTCGTCGTGACCGCGTTCGATCTCGCGATCGTCGGTCTCGGTTATGTCGGCATGCCGCTGGCCAAGGAGGCCACGGCCGCCGGACTGCGGGTGGTCGGCCTGGACGTGGACCCACGGAAGGTGGAGGCGCTCACATCCGGGCGGTCCTATATCGATGACCTCAGCGACGCCGACCTCGACGAGATGCTGCGGAGCGGATTCACCGCCAGCCTCGACGAGGAGGTGCTCGCCGACAGCGACGTGATCGTCATCTGCGTGCCGACGCCGCTCGACGAGGACCATCGGCCCGACCTGTCGGCGGTGGAGGGCGCGGTGGGCGCGATCGCCCGGCGGATGCGGCCCGGCACGCTCGTCGTGCTGGAGTCCACCACCTACCCGGGCACCACCGACGACGTCGTCCGTCCCCTGCTTGAGGCGTCCGGGCTTGTCGCGGGCAAGGACTTCCATCTCGCCTTCTCGCCCGAGCGCATCGACCCCGGCAACGCCAAGTACGGCCTGCGCAACACCCCCAAGGTCGTCGGCGGCTACACCCCGGCCTGCCGGGAGCGCGCGGTCGCCTTCTACTCGCGCATCGTCGAGCAGGTGGTGCCGGTCAGCGGCACCCGCGAGGCCGAGATGGCCAAGCTGCTGGAGAACACCTACCGGCACGTCAACATCGCCCTCGTCAACGAGATGGCGATCTTCTGCGACGAGCTGGGCGTGAACCTGTGGGAGGCGATCGAGGCCGCCTCCACCAAGCCGTTCGGATTCCAGAAGTTCCTGCCCGGGCCGGGCGTGGGCGGCCACTGCATCCCGGTGGACCCGTCCTACCTGTCGTACACGGTGCGCCGCCTGGGCTACCCCTTCCGCTTCGTCGAGCTGGCGCAGGAGATCAACGAGCGCATGCCGGCGTACGTGGTCGCCCGCGTGCAGCGGCTGCTGAACAAGCGCCGCAAGGCCGTGAACGGGTCGAAGGTGCTGCTGCTCGGCGTGACCTACAAGCCGGACATCGCCGACGAGCGCGAGACGCCGGCCGTCCCGGTCGCCCGGGGGCTGCTCGACCTCGGCGCGGAGCTGTCCTTCCTCGATCCGCATGTGGCCGCCTGGCGCGTCGACGGCGTCCCGGTGCGGCGGGAGGAGGATCTGGCGACCGCGGTGGCGGCGGCCGACGTGACCGTGCTCCTGCAGCAACATTCCGCATTCGACCTGGACGTGGTGGAGGAGCGGGGCAGTCTCGTCCTGGACACCCGCGGCGTCCTGGTCGAGAACGAACGCGTCGAGCGGCTTTAGGGGGTCCGGCGCGTGCACGTGCTCGTCATGACAGTGGTGCATCATCCCGAGGACGCGCGGATCCTGCACCGGCAGGTCCGTGCCCTCGTGGACGCCGGTCATGAGGTCACGTACGCCGCGCCGTACACGGCCAGAGGGGTCGTGCCCCGGGCCTGGGTCACCGGCGTGGACCTGCCGCGCGCCTCCGAGCGCAAGCGGATCGCGGCGGTGCGCGCGGCGCGCAAGCTGTTCAAGAGCATGCGCGACAAGGTGGACCTGGTGCTGCTGCACGACCCCGAGCTGCTGCTCGCCGTCGTGGGGGTGCGCAACCGGCCGCCGGTCGTGTGGGACGTGCACGAGGACACCCCGGCGACGCTGTCGCTGAAGCCGTGGCTGCCGCCGTTCCTGCGGCCTCCGGTGCGGTTCCTCGCCCGGCTGCTCGAGGGCACGGCCGAGCGTTATCTGCACCTGCTGCTCGCCGAGACCGCGTACGCCGGGCGGTTCCGCCAGGCCCACCTGGTGGTGCCGAACGAGACCTGGGTGCCCGACCACGTCAGCCCGCCCGGCGACGACCGGGTGGTCTACCTGGGCTGGCTGTCGGAGGCGCGCGGCGTACAGGAGGCGGTCGAGGTCGCCAAGCTGCTGCGCCCGCACCGGGTCGCGGTCGAGCTGATCGGGTACGCCGACCCGCAGAGCCGCCCGCTGCTCAACCAGGCGGTGGCCGACGGGGTGCTGGAGTGGCGCGACTTCATGCCGAACGACGAGGCGCTCAAGCGGCTCGACGGCGCGCTGGCCGGGCTGTCGCTGCTGCACGACGAGCCCAACTACCGGCACTCCATGCCCACCAAGATCGTCGAATACATGGCGCACGGCATTCCCGTGATCACCACCCCGTCGCCGCGGGCGGTGGAGCTGGTGGAGCGGTACGACAGCGGCAAGGTGGTGCCCTGGCGGGACCCGGAGGCCGTGGCGCGGGCCGTACTCGAACTGCGGGACGACCCGGAGGAGCGGCGCGCCGAGGGGGCGCGCGGGTACGCGGCGGCGCGGGCGAACCACCACTGGCCGAACTCGGCGCGGCGGTTCGTGACCCAGCTTGAGATCTGGGGCGAGGAGGGCCGCGCGAAGGGCCGGCGGGGCGCGAGGCCGCGCAGGTCCCGCCGTTCCGTGGAGCAGACGGGGACCAGCGAGAAGGCCGACAAGTAGGCGCGGCGGCGGGGCCATGCCCGCTCGGCCGATTTATGCTGGGCTGATCGTAAGGACGGTAGTCTCCTGAAAGTGCGCTGGCTCGCTCTGGTCCTCGGTCTCGCGATCATCGCCGGGGTCGGGTACGTCGTGAACATTCAGCGGCAGGAGACGACCGCTCCGATCACCACCGGCGTCGGCTCGACGGCGTCCGGCGCCGCTGGTGCCTCCGCCTCCGGGGGAACCACCGGTTCGACGGGTTCCGCAAAGCCCTCGCCGTCCGGGAGCGCGTTCACCGACCCCTGCGGCACGTTCGACACCACGATGCAGACGCCGTACCCGATCACCGGTTACTGGATCATCCCGACCTCGAACGAGTGCACCTGGCGTCCCCAGTTCCAGGAGATCCACCGGGTCGGCGGCGACACCGTGGTACGGCTCGCGCACGGCCTCTCACCCCGGCGGGTGGACAGCGACACCGGGCAGGTGCTCGACGCCGAGGGGGACAAGCCCGACGAGCGCTACGCCACGTGCGTCGAGGACGGGCTCACCTGCGTGCAGGCGGCCGAGAAGGACCTCAAGGCGGCCAACTCCGGCAACCGCATCACCTGGACCTACGTCTACCGGACCGACGAGCACTACGGGGACCACATCTTCCGCTGCCCGCAGATGGAACACGAGATCGTCACAGCGGAGCGGGTGTTCTTCCGGCTCATCGCCCCGGACGACGGCACCGACGACGCCAGTTGCGACTTCAGCTCCAAGGGGCGCGGCTATCACCTGATCCTGGTGTCGGCGGGCAAGACCGACAGTCTCACCAATCTGCTCGCCCTCGGCGACCGCTTCGGCATCCGCGTCTTCCCGGGGCTGCCGCTCGCCCCGCGCGACCCGACCGGCTTCACCAAGGCCAACCCCCGGCACATCGGCACGCTCACCACCCTGACCAGGCGCATCGTGCAGGACTACGGCGCGCGGTTCAGCGGGCGGGCCTCCCTCGGCGGCGTCTACCAGCCCTTCGAGCTGCAGATCAGGGACTGGCCGGACCCGGACAAGGTGGACACCCTGAAGGTGCTCGCCGAGCAGCACCTCATCGTCGAGCAGGAGCTCCCCGGCAAGCCCATCCTGATCAGCCCTTATCTCGACGCCCGCCGGGATCGCGAGTTCGCCGCCACCCCGGCGGAGGCGGCGAGGGGTTTCAAGGTCCTCGCCCGGACCGGTGCCGGCATCATCGCGCCGCAGGACGGCAGAGGCACCGGCAAGGGCGGCCTGTTCTGGCCGAACTGGAAGAACAAGCCCGTCGACGAGCGGCTGCGTCCGGTGGTGGGCGACACCACCTACGCCAAGGCGTACTACGGCGGCACCCGCGACTACTACCGGATGATGGCCCAGGCGCGTCAGGAGCTCGCCGAAGAGGGCATCCACGTCGAGTTGTGGGCGAACATCGAGGCGTTCGAGCCGGAAGGCGACAAACCCTGCGCCCGGCAGAGCACCCGCGGGCAGACCGACAAGCCGCGCCTCGACACGGCGGTGACGCTCGTCGGGCCGTACGTCTCGAAGATCATCTCCTACATGTGGAGCGACTACTTCACCTGCGGGTCGCCCTCGCTCGCCGAGCAGATCGCGCAGGACTGGAACCGGCCGATCGCGATCCAGGCGTTCCGTCGGCCCCGGGACATCCAGGACGGGCTGGAGATCCGCGGGTACAACCTGCGCGGCGTGAAGGTGACGCTGAGCTGGACCGGCGTGGACGAGCCGAAGGTGGTCGACTCGGCGCAGGTGGGGGTGCTCGAGCCCGGCCCGATACCGGGACTGCCGGAACGGGTCGAGCGGGTGTGGATCCCGTTCGACCTCGATGAGGTGCCGGAGGGCCGGTGGGTCCGGGTCGGGGTGACCGCGCCCGACGGGCGCATCGCGGCCGAGCCGATCTACTACCAGCATCAGGGATAGATCGCGGAGGGGCCGTCTGCTAGGAGAACTCTGGTCTGCATGGGGTGAGATTCCGGTAGCGTGCGAAGCGTGATCCCGACTCTTCCCGTAAGCGTTGACCTCGTCGTGCTCACGGTTCGTGCGCAGGCGCTCAGCGCCCTGGTCTGGCGTCGGGACCGGCCGCCGTATGAGGGACGCTGGGCGCTGTCGGGCGGGTTCATCAAACTCGACGAGGACCTTCCCGCAGCGGCCGAACGCGTGCTCGCCGAGCGGGCCGGGCTGCCCGGCGCGCCTGTGCACCTGGAGCAACTGCAGTCGTACGGGTACCCCGACCGGGACCCGCGGCGGCGCGTGGTGAGCGTCGCCTACCTCGGCATCGCGCCCGACCTGCCCGCTTCCACCGAGGCGCACATGAGCTGGCAGCCGATGGACTCGCTCACCGAGATGGCCTTCGACCATCGCCGGATCATGCTCGACGGGGTGGAGCGGGCGCGGAGCAAGCTGGAGTACACCTCGCTCGGCGCGGCGTTCTGCCCGCCCGAGTTCACCGTGGCCGAGCTGCGCCGGGTGTACGAGATCGTGTGGGGCAGGCCGCTCGACCCGCGGAACTTCCACCGGAAGGTGACCAAGGCGGAGGGCTTCCTCATCCCGACGGGCCGGACGACCACCCGGGACGGCGGGCGGCCGGCGATGCTCTATCGCCGCGGACCGGCGGAACTGCTTCATCCGCCCATGCTCAGAGTATGAGTGCCCGCCGGGCGGGAGAGGGCGATGGCCTGCCCGCCCCGCGGGCTCATTCCAAATTACCCGTCTTCCTAATCGAAATTACCTGGAAAACCGATCGGGTGGGCAATCGCCGCCAACCCCGTCGCGATCAGGCGAGACCATAACCCGTTATGGTCGCGACCGATACCATGTGATGATCATCACATGGACCTTAACGAATTGCAAAGCCATCTTTCGAATGCCATGATCGTTAGGCTGGTGGCACTGATAAAGGGTTGTGCGGCACCTGTTGCCGTCCTTTAGGGGTGGTATTTCGATCCCTGTTTTCATGGGGCGCAGCTCGTCGGGGTGAAGGTGGCAGAAGCGATGTCGCAACATGATCCTCCTGCCGAGGGAGTTTCGGTTAAGTGCTGTCCGGAGTTCGAAAATCCTGGTACGATCGAGAAGTTCGTCAAGCAGCTTCGACAGCTGAAAGCCTGGTCCGGGCTGACATTTCGAGACCTGGAACGTAACGCAGAGATGTTGGGCCTCACGCTGCCCCGCAGTACGCTTTCCGCGACGCTGTCCCGGAACTGCCTGCCGCGTGATCGGCTGGTCTTCTCGTTTGTGCGCGCCTGTGGCTGCAGTCCGGAGGAGGCGCGGCGTTGGGTCGAAATTCGGCGAGAGATAGCCATGATGACCACGCGGTAGTCGAACCGCGCTGGATGGTCAGCGGATCGGGAGTTTGTCTCGATTAGTCCCGGACAGTCCCGGACAAATTTCTCCGATCATCTCTATTGACCCGGGTCAGCGTGTAAGTGAGCCTCTTTTTCGTGCGACATCGATTCAGTGTCGCCTTATGAAAGGAGGACCTCATGCTGAGTGGGATCCAGAGGCTGACCGACCGCGTGCTTACGCGACTTCTTCCCGGGTCGGAGGCCGCCGCGACCTACCAGATCGTGCAGTACCGGTGCGTTACCGGTTCGTCCGGATGTGACGCGTACAACCACCGCTGGCGTCAGTCGCGGACGTGCACCTACAACGACAACGGTACGGTGGTCTCCTGCACTTCGTGGGCTTACTACGCCTGCGGCTGCTAACCGTTTCCCAGCCGTTCGGAATGGTGCCTCCCGGTGCTTCTTCGAAAGCCGGGAGGCATCTGCCCGATAACAGCGAACAAGGTGGATCATGCGAGTCTATCTAGCGGTTGCCGCGAAGCACCCGAGGGCCGACCTCGCGAAGGCCGTCTCCGCCGCCAAGGCGGTGATGGATCAGGTCTTCCCCGTGCCTATGGAGACCGTGACCGGAACCTCCTGGGTCGGCCCGGACACGGCGCTGCTCGCATGGTCCAACGAAGGAGATGTCACCGATCGTCCTCCGCTGCTCGACCGCACTGAGAATCGCGCGTTAGGGATCTGTGGAAACATCTCGTTCAAGGCGGACGTCGGTGGCCTCGCGGAGGCCGCCTCGCTTCTTGACAAGGCGCAGAGCACCGCTGGCTGCTTCTCCGCGTTCAAAGCGGAACGTGGCCGCGTGCAGGGGGTGACATCCAGCACGAGAGCGTGCCCGGTCTTCTACGCGGAGAACTCCGACTTCCATGTGATCGGCAGCCGCGCGCTCCACGTGCACCTCGTGGCGAACAAAGGGAGGATCCAGTCGGATGAGATCGCCCTGCAGACGATGATCCGGCAGGGCTACTTCCTCTCGGATGAGACGCCGTACTCCGGCGTTTCGGCCCTCCCCCCGTCCGCGGCCATCCGCATCGACGAGGGCCGCAGGACCATCACCGAGATCCCGCTTCCCGTCGCCGCCCCGATGCCCTCCTCCAAGAGGGCGCGCCGGGCCGCCATCGCCGAGGTCGCGGACGCCTTGATCGCCGCGGTCGAACCATTGCGATCCGCCCCCGAACCGGTGAACCTCGCGTTGACCGGCGGTCGGGACAGCCGCCTCATGGCGGCGTTGCTGCACGCGGCGGGCATCCCGTTCCGGGCCACGACGAACGGCTTCGACACGGCCCCCGACGTCGTCATCGCCCGGCTCATCGCCCGGAAGTTGCGGATCGACCACACCGTCATCCCGCCCGAGCAGACGGAGCGCAAGGACGCCGTGGTGATCCCGCACCCGCTGGAGCGGACGTACGAGGTATTGCGCACCTGCGAGGGAATGACCTCCGCCTACGAAAGCATCGTGGAGTACCTGCCCTACAGCCGCAAGCCGACGATGTCGGGGCAGAGCGGCGAGATCCTCCGCGGCGGGTTCCTGTACAGCCAGGGGCAGACCACGGACAAGGCGATGAAGCGGCGGGTGAACGACTTCTTCCTGAAGCAGGAGGATCTGTTCACCGACGACGCGAACGCACACGCGCGGGAGCTGGCCCGCCCATGGCTGGCCCGGGCCGAGGAGAACGCCTGGGAAGTGCTCGACCACATGTACGTCGTCTATCGGGTCGGGCGTTGGCATGCCTCCGCCAGGGCGGGATCCCTGCGCCGCGGCGACGCCGTACAGCCTTTCCTGGACAACCGTTTCGTGGCCCGGGCCCTCACCCTCGACCAGCGCTGGCGGCACTCGGAGCAGGTCGTCTACGAGTTGATCCGCCACTTCGCCCCGGGCCTGGAGAAGATCCAGCTCGAAGGAACGCCATGGCGGTTCAGCATGACGGAGCAGAAGCCGCGCGGGATCTGGCCATGGTCGAATAAGGGGAACGACAAGGGGAAAGCGCCGAAGACCGGCTCCCCGTCGCCGAAGAAGGCCGGCGCCGCCTGGAACTGGCGGACGAGCCCCGGGCCGGTTCTCTCCGCGTTGCTCCGTGACTACGTGCTCGAACGCGCCGATCTCCTCTCGCGACTCGTCCGGCCGGAGCAGCTGAAGGCCGTCTTCGCCGCTCCATCCGTGGCGCAACCCGCGCTGGCATGGAACCTCTACACCGTCGCCGCGCTTCTCTCCGACACCTACCCGGGCCCGCCTCCGGCGGAGCTCGAGCCGGTCCGCGTGGAGATCCCCAAGACCCAATAGGTCACCGGAACCGTATTCGGGCGGGAGGAGACATGACCATCGTTGCCGCATTAGCCGTGACGGCGACCGTACTCGTCGGCTTCAACCTGGTTCTCACCTACGGATTAATCCGCAGGCTGCGCGTACACAGTCAGCTGCTCAGCTCGCTCTCAGCCCCTGACACGGCACTTCCCGTAGGGGCCAAGGTCGGACCTTTCACAGCGGTCACCACAACGGGCCGCACGCTCTCCAGCGACGATCTGCCGGAGCGCGTGCTGATCGGCTTCTTCTCACCGAGCTGCCCGCCTTGCCTGACCGAGCTGCCACGATTCGTCGATCACGTGCGCCGCACGGGTACTCCCGCCTTGGCCGTGGTGCTCGGCGAGGAGCAGGAGATCCAGGAGATGGCCGAGACGCTCGAGCCGGTCGCCTGGGTCGCGGTGGAGCCGCACGGCGGCCCGATCAGCACGGCGTTCCGGGTGACCGGCACGCCCACCGTGCTGCTGATCGAGGACGGCACGGTGGCCGAAACCGGGTTGCCGGAGATCGCGGCGAAGCACGCCGCATGACGGAACACGGCGGGAGCGACGGCGCGGGACGAAAGACCATCGCGAGGCTCGCCTCGGCGCTCGCGATGGTCTGGCGGGCAGGGCCGATCTGGACGTCGGTCACCGTCGTCCTTTCGCTGACGACTTCCGCCGTACCGGTGGTCGCGGCCTGGATGACCAAGCTCGCCTTGGACACGTTGACCGGAGGCGGCTCCCTGCGGGAGGTGCTTCCGTTCGCGATCGGCCTCGCCGCGGTAGGCCTCACCACGAGCGCCTTACCAGCCGTCCAGCGCTATGCGAACGGGGAACTCGAACGCCGAATCCGGCTGCTCGCCCAGGACCGACTGCACGCGGCCGTCAACCGGTTGCCGGGCCTCGCCAGGTTCGAGGACCCGGAGTTCCTGGACCGGCTCAGGCTCGCGGCCCAGTCCGGCGGGGCGACGCCCGGCCAGGTGGCCGACCTGGTCCTGAGTCTTGTCGGCGGCCTGCTCCTCATCGGGGGATTTCTGGGGTCGCTGCTCACCCTCGGCCCGGTGATGGTGGTGATGCTGTTGCTCGGTGCCGTTCCGGCGCTCAGTGCCGAGATCATGCTGGCCCGGCAGCGGGCCGCGATGATGTGGCGGCTTGGGCCGGTGGAGCGCCGTGAGTTCTTCTACAGCCAGCTCATGTGCAGCGTCGAGGCCGCCAAGGAGATCCGGCTCTTCGGCCTTGGCGGCTTCTTCCGACAGCGGATGCTGCGCGAACGTCGCGAGGCGAACCACCGGCTGCGCATGCTCGAGCGTCGGGTGCTGGGCGTCCAGTTTGGCCTGGGCGTGCTGTCGGCGACCATCTCGGGTGGCGGCCTCGTCTGGGCGATGGCCCAGGCCGCCGCCGGTTCCCTCACGATCGGCGACGTCTCGATGTTCATCGCGGCGGTCGCGGGCGTGCAATCCAGCCTCGGGAACCTTGTCGCGCAACTCGGCGATATGCACCGGCAGCTATTGCTCTTCGATCACTACCGTGGCGTGATCACCACGACGCCCGACCTTCCGGTCCGGTCTCTGTCCCCGGTGCCGGAGCTCCGCGAGGGAATCAAGCTGAAAAATGTCTGGTTCCGGTATTCTCCCCGGCACCCATGGGTGCTTCGCGGCGTCGACCTGTTCATTCCCGCCGGCGCGAGCGTCGGCCTGGTGGGGGTGAACGGTTCCGGGAAGAGCACCCTGGTAAAACTGCTCTGCCGATTTTACGACCCGGTGCAGGGCGCCATCTTATGGGATGGGACGGATATCAGAGACTTCCCGCCCGACGAGCTGCGCCAGCGGATATCGGCGGTCTTCCAGGACTATATGCAGTACGACCTGACCGCCGCCGAGAACATAGGCCTCGGCGATCTCGAGCTATTCGACGACCGAACGGCGACAGCGAAGGCGGCGATGCGGGCGGGAGTGCATGAGGTGATCACCAGGCTGCCCAAAGGCTACGACACGTTGATCACCCGGGTGTTCTTCCAGGACGACGACGCCTCCGAAGGGGTCTTCCTGTCCGGTGGACAGAGCCAGCGCGTCTCCATCGCCCGCGCGCTGCTTCGCGGCACCAGAGATCTCCTCATCATGGACGAACCAAGCTCAGGGCTGGACGCCGAGGCCGAGCACGAGATCCACAAGTGCCTCAAGGATTACCGGAGGAATCGCACGAGCCTGCTCATCTCGCATCGGCTCGGGGCGCTCCGGGACGCGGACATGCTGGCGGTTCTCGACCAAGGCGTGATTGTGGAGCTGGGCACCCACGATGAGCTGATGAAACGCAACGGTCGGTACGCGCGCCTTTTCGCGATGCAGGCCGATGGCTACCGGGAAGGGCGATGAGGTGGGCATTCGTCTTCCTCGCCGGGGCTCTGGCGGGGATCGCGTGGATCGCGCTGCGGCGGAATTTCGAGATCGTCAGGATAAACGGCCCGAGTATGGCGCCGAACTACCTGGACGGTGATCGGGTTCTCGCCGCGCGATATCGAGGTGGGCCGTTGCGGCCCGGTCAGGTCGTCATCCTGGATGGGCCACGGCCGACGGTGGACAGGCCCGGGACCCATGGGAGGTTGGTGAAGCGGATCGCCGCCGTCGCCGGCGAGAAGGCTCCCGAGGGTGTTCCTGGAGACATCGTGCCGCCTCAGCACATCGCCGTCCTGGGCGACAACCAGTCGCAGAGTGTGGACTCGCGCCAGCTGGGATTTCTCTCCACCGATCTGGTCCACGCGACCGTGATACGAAAGCTGAGCAGATGATGGGCTACCTGATGGTCGGCGCCATGGTGGTCATTTCGACCACTTTCGCGGCCGCGAGTCTCGGAAAACTCCGCGACCTACCGGGGTTCCGGGCGTCGCTGCGGGGACTGGTGCCGGGGCGGACGCTCGCCCTCACCGCGGTTCTCGTGCCCACCGCGGAGCTGATCACGGTGGCGGCGTTCATCGCCACGCTGGTCGACCGGAGGGCGAGCGTCATCGGCTTCGGCCTCGCCGCGGTCCTGCTCGCCGCCTTCACCGTGGGGGTGGCCGTCGCGATCCGCAAGGACGGAGCGGCGCGGTGTCACTGTTTCGGCCGCCAGGGGGCGGTCCTGTCGACACGGCACGTCATCCGGAATGTCTTCCTGCTCGGCGTCGCGCTGGCGGGGCTTGCCGGCCGGGGCGCCTTCGGCGACGTCGATCCCGCGGGGGCCGCGATAGCGGTGATATGTGCTCTTTGGGTCGCGGCCAATGTCATCTTCATGGACGAGATCATCGCGTTGTTCGGCGGGCCGTGACCTAGTCGGCCGCTCTACAACCCAAGCCTGATCTCTGGCCGGGGCCGTACGCCGGGGACGCCGCGGCGCTCCGCCAACGCCGTGCCCCGCGGGGGGACATCCTCGGCCGTCCGGTTGTGCGCATTGCCTCGGCGGCCGCCCGCGATAGGGTTGCCGGGTAGGACCGTAGGAGGGGTGGAGCATGCGGTTCAGGGCGATTCTGGACACGATGCCGGTCTACAAGCCGGGCAAGCGGGTCGTGGCGCCGGACGGCCGGTCGTTCAAGCTCTCCTCCAACGAGTCGCCGTTCGGTCCGCCGCCCTCGGTGGTCGAGGCGATGCGCCGGGCCGCGAGCGAGGCCCACCTCTACCCCGACGCCTCCTGCCACCGGCTCACCGAGGCGCTCGCCGACCGGTACGGCGTGCCGTACGACCACATCGCCCTCGGCCCGGGATCGGTGACCGTGGCCCAGCAGCTGCTGGAGACGCTCGCCGAGCCGGGCACCGAGGTCGTCTACGCCTGGCGGTCGTTCGAGGCCTACCCGCTGCTCGCGGACGTGGCGGGGATGACCTCGGTCCAGGTGCCGCTGCGCGACGAGACGCACGACCTCGACGCGCTCGCCGAGGCGATCACCGACCGCACCCGGCTCGTCTTCGTGTGCAACCCGAACAATCCCACCGGCACGGTCAACCGCACCGCCGAGCTCATCGCGTTCCTCGACCGGGTGCCCGAGGACGTCGTGGTCGCCCTCGACGAGGCCTACCACGAGTACGTGCGCGACGAGGACGTGCCCGACGGGCTCACCCTCTACCGCGAGCGGCCCAACGTGGTCGTGCTGCGCACCTTCTCCAAGGCGTACGGCCTCGCCGGGCTGCGGGTCGGCTACCTGATCGGGCAGGGCCGGGCGGCGGAGGCGGTGCGCAAGGTCATGGTGCCGTTCGCCGTCAACCACATCGCGCAGGCGGCCGCGATCGCGTCGATCGCCGCCGAGCGGGAGCTGCTCGATCGGGTCGAGGTGGTCGTCAAGGAGCGCACGCGGGTGCGGGAGACGCTGCTCGCCCAGGGCTGGGAGGTGCCGCCCACCGAGGCGAACTTCGTCTGGCTGCGGCTGGGCGAGCGCACGATGGCGTTCGCCGAGCACTGCGCCGGGTACGGCGTGGCGGTGCGGCCCTTCCCCGGGGAGGGCGCCCGCGTCTCCATCGGCGACGCCGAGGCGAACGACGCCTTCCTCGAGGCCGCGGGCTCGTTCCCCCGGTAGGTCCCGGGCCGGGTCAGGGGCGCGCCGGTTGCGGTCGCGCCTCCCCCTCGGGCTCCTTGGGCAGGGGCGCGGCGGTTGCGCGTCCGCGGCGTTCGGTGGAGACCACCAGCGCCACGCCCGCGACGATGACGAGGCCGCCGACGATCATGCCGGTGGTCGCCGTCTCGCCCAGGACCAGCATGCCGAGGATGACGGCCACCACCGGGTTCACGTACGCGTAGGTGGACACCAGCGAGATCGGTGCGTTGCCCAGCAGCCAGACGTACGAGGTGAACCCGATGAGCGAGCCGACCAGGATCAGATAGGCCAGACCGGCCAGGGACCGGCCCGACACGTGGGCGAGGTCGAGGCGTTCGCCGAACGCGGTGGCCAGGACGATCAGCGCCGTGCCGCCCGCGAGCATCTCCACCGTGCTGGCGGCGAACGGGTCCTTCGGCATGGGGATGCGCCCCGAGATGAACGACCCGATCGACCAGGAGAACGAGGCGGCCAGGACGATCAGGACGCCCACCGTGGAGGAGCCGCCGCTGCCGCCGGTGAGCGAGAGCGCGGCGACGCCGCCGAAGCCCATGAGCACGCCGGCCAGCGTGAGCGTCTGCGGCCGGTCGCGTACGGCCACGCGGAACAGCACCAGCCACAGCGGCACCGACGCGACCAGCAGCGCGGCCAGGCCGGTGGAGATGTGCTGCTGGGCCACCGCGATCATGCCGTTGCCTCCGGTGAGCAGCAGCACGCCCACCAGCGCGGCTCCGAGGAACTCGCGGCGGCTCATGCGGAGGGCGGAACGGCCTCGCCGCCACAGCAGGCCGAGGGCGAGCAGGGGCGCGGCGATCAAGAAGCGAAACCCGCCGCTGAACAGCGGGGGCAGCGTCTCGATGGCGATCATGATGCCGAGATAGGTGGACCCCCACACCACGTAGAGGGTGACCAGAGCGGTCCAGACTCGGATGTCACGGGTGTTCTGCCCCATGACTCATGACACTATCGGGTGGCCCAGACGATCTTCACGCGGGTTTCGGCTCTGGAAGTCGTGCGGAACCACGACGTGCCCGCGCCTTCGGGCTCCCGCTGATAACGCAACGCCACCTTGGTCATCGACGTGCCTCCGGGAGGCCGCTCGGGCGCAGGCACCGGCGGCCGTCCCGCAACATCGGGCCGGACGGGGCTGTGGTCGGCCGAAGGGGCTGGTGACGCGGGGGCTGGTGACACGGGGTCGGCGGACGCGGGGGCCGGGGGCGAGGTCAGGGTCAGCGTCATCGGTGACAGGAACATCACCGTGGGCATCGCGCCCGGCAGCAGCGGAGGCGGCGGCGGGCAGGGAGCAGGGCAAGGGACAGGGCAGGGGGCAGGCCAGGGGATGTGGCGCCGTTCGGCCTTCCCCTGCCCGTCCATCGCCGTCACCTCCCTCACCGCCGGGGCCGGCGCACGATCAGTAGCCCGAGTCCGTGTCGGCGAACCACACGTCGTCGTCGCTGCCGTTGCCGTTGCCGAAGTTCGACCCGTTGCCGTTGTTGTCGACGCCGTTGTTGCCGAAGTTGGACCCGTTGCCGGACCCGTTGCCGTTGCCGTTGTTGGAGTCGTTGCTGAAGCCGTTGTTGTCCGGGACCGAGCTCTCGGCGGGCGCGGCCGTGGTCGGCGCCACGGACTCCGACGGAACCGGGTTGCCGTTCGCGTCCACGGGCGCGTTGGTGGGCGGGTTGTTGTCGATGAGCGCGCCACTGTTGTTCAGCTGGCAGTTGACGAGGTTGCCCAGGTCCTGGACCGCCTGACCACCGGACTGGTTGAGCAGGTTCGCGATGCGATTCAGGCTCGCCGCACGCACCCGCGCGAGGCCCTGCAGGACGGCGTCCTGGTCGCCGCTGATCGCCGTGTTGTTCGCGGTGTTCGACCAGGGGTCGGAGCCGGTGCCGGACCCGCCGGAGCCGTTGTTCACTCCGTTGTTCGCCCCGACCCCATTGTTCACGCCGTTGTTCGTGCCGTTGTTCACGCCGTTGGAGCCGTCGCCGGAGTTGTTGAACCCTTCGACGCCGTTGCTGCTCGTGCCGTTGGATCCGTTGCCCTGGTTGACGCCGTTGTTGTTCACGCCATTGGACGCGTCACCTACGTTGCCGTTCCCGTTGTTGGCGTTGTTGCCGGTGCCGTTGTTGATGCCATTGTTGACGCCGTTGTTCACTCCGTTGTTCGCGAAGGCCGCGAGCCGCTCGTTCGCGCCGCTCTCGACCAACTCCATCAGACCCAGTTCGAGGGCGACGTCCGACTGCACTGCGCGGGGGATCACGATCTGGTCGGCGACCGAGGGGCAGACCAGCAGCCGCGTCTGCACGGCCGGTGGGGGCGTCGCGGCGGGCGTGGCGGAGACGTTCGGTGTCGCGGCGCCGGTGGCGTTGCCGGAGGGGTTCGCGGAAGGGTTGGCGGTGTTGTTGTTGGTGGTGCCGTTGCCGTTGCCGTTGGAGTTGTTGGTGGCGTTGCCGGTGGGTTTCGCCGAGGCGTTCGCGGCCTGCACCCTGATCTTCGTCGCACCCGACGGAGACGGGCTGGGCGTCGAGGACTTCTTCTTCGCCTTCGCGGCGCCGGTGGCGTTGCCGGAAGGGTTCGCGGAAGGGTTGGCGGTGGGGTTGGCGGTGTTGTTGGCGGTGCCGCTGCCGGTGGCGTTGCCGGTGGGCGCCACGCTCGGGTTCGCCGCGGCGCCGTTGTTGAGCGTGCAGGTGGCCAGCGCGCCCAGATTCTGCGGGCGCTGCGCCACCTGGTCGATCGCGTCGGCGATGCGCTCGATCGTCACCGCGCGCTGGTTCGCCAGGGTGCTGAGCACCGCCTGCTGAGCGGCGGCGGGGTCCGCTGCGTTCGCCGTGTCGGCGAGTCGCTGGTTCGCCGACGCCACCTGGATCTCCAGGAGGCCGAGGTTCCGCGCGACCGTTCGCCGGAGCGACTGCGACACCTCGATGTCCGGAAGTCCGTCGGCGACCTTCGGGCACTCCGCGGTTACCACCACGCTGCCGGCCCCAGAGCCGCCCGCACCGTCGAAACGTGAGGGGCTCGCCGGCTGCGAGGAGCAGCCCGCAAGGACCGCCACGCCGCATGCGGTGAGGATGCTCAAGGCCGGAACGTATCCTCGTCGCCGCAGGTCATGACGCATTCATTCTCTCCCTTGCGTATCTCGGATCGGATGCCCCGTCGAAGCGAGATACGGAAGGGTCACATGGTGCGTTCGATTCACCGTCAATCGCCGCGAAAAGATCTTACGAACAGATCTTGTACGGCCCTCGCCGACCGACCGCGGCGCGCCGCCGATGGCGCCTCGCGTGGGGGATGAGGCGCCACCGGCGGTGGGTCAAGCTCGGTGATCGGGACGGTGCCCGGTCACCCGGCGGGCGTGCGACGCCCGCTCAGTGGCCCGACAGCTTCTCCACGATCAGCCGGTAGAGCTGCCGCGGACGGCCGGGCTGGGGCGTACGGTTTGGCGGAAGCGGCCACGCGAGTCCCTCGTCAACCAACGTGCGCAGCAGCCGCCGTGCCGTACGGGGGGTGACGCCGAGCATCTTGCCCGCGCCCTCGGCGTCGACGACGGTGTCGCCGCCTTCCAGTTTGGCGGCGAGCCTGGCGAGCACCTCCACTCCTTTGGGTTTGGCCGGTCCGGACGTCTGGGGAGGCATCCGGGGCGGCGGCACCAGGGCGCGGCCCTCCCGGTCCACCGCGAACCCCTGCGTCTGCTTGCCCGCCTGGCTGCGGGCGAGCGCGGCGCGCGCGTGGGTCTCGGCGTCATGGGTGGTACGGCCCATGCCCACGCCGACCTCGACGGCGAGCCCGAGCTCGTCCCGGATGCGGCCGGCGAACGGCAGCACCCGGAAGCCGTCGGTGGCGGCGTGGATCGAGCCGCGGGTCGCGGTCACCAGGTAGCTGTGGTCGTCGATCGGCCACACCGCCGCGTTCATGCGGTTGGCCTCCTGCACCAGCAGCCGGTGCAGCGACAGCCGCAGCTCGTCGCGCCAGTATCGGGGCGCCGCGCGCCGTACCGGCTCGCGGAGCGTGGGCACCTCGATGAGGATCACGGTGAGCTGCGACTCCTCCAGCCGGTGGTGGGCCCCGAGCAGCGCCGCGGTGTTGAGCGCGATGCGCACCGAGCCGGCCGTCGGCCGGATCCGCACCACCGGCAGCCCCGCGGCGCTGAGCCGGTCGGCCACGCCCGGGATGCAGGTCATCGCCCCGGTCGTGACGCCCTGCCGCAGCAGCCGCTCGTGGTAGGCCGCGATGGTCCCCGTCGCGCCCGGCTCGTCACGGCTGTGCACGTCGGCCGTCGGCAGCCCGACGTCGGCGTACGCCTCCTCGATGTCGCCCCGGCTGAGCACGTCGGTGCTCACCCGTCGCGGGTCGATGCGGTCGTCCATCGCGGCCCGGGTGAGCGCCGCGATCAGCGCCGCGCCGCCGAGCTGCACGTGCGTGGCCGGCATGGTCAGCACGCCCGCCCGCCGGGCCAGCTCGAACGGCACCGGGCTGGCGAACAGGCACGCGTCCACGCTCGGACCCAGCCTGATCACCTTGTCCGCGGCCTCCTGTTCGTCCCGGTAGGCGGCCGCCACCAGACGGCACGGTACGGGTGCCGCGCCGTGCCCCATCAGCATCACTCGCTCGACGAGGTCGTGGGGCCCGACCACGCCGATCGTGAGGTCAGGGGCCGCGCCTAAACGCGACCCGCGCGGAGTGTCTTCCCGCTCGACCAATGTTCGTCCCATCCTGCATCGCCTCAGGTCGAGTCGGCCGCGCCTCGCGCTCGCCGGGTCCGCGCACGGACGCGCGCCGCATCAACTGAGCCGCTGCGCGCATCACGGCGGAAACGTGCGGGACCCGGTGGCCGACCGCCCTGCGCCCGGCCGTGACCGTGCGCATTCCGGTTCGAGCACCGGCGCGCCTCCGCTCTGCATGCGGTTCCCTCGCCGCCCGGCGTGGCTTCCTCTCCGGTCTTGAGTGATAGTTCTCTTTGGAACGATCGCGCGTGACGGCCGTAATGTCACGCCCGGATTTGCCGGAATACCGTTCCGGTAACCTCTTAAGGGACGGCTGACAGCGACATTTCTGCTGGTCAGAACCGAAATTAAGGCGATAGCAGGGGTGGTGACGCTATGTGGAAATTTCCCGTACCACATTCGCGCCGAGCGCCTGCAGACGCTCGGCGACGTGGGCGTGCCCCCGGTCGATGAGGTACGCCGGGGAGATGACGGTCTCGCCCTCGGCGGCGAGCCCGGCCAGAATCAGCGCGATTCCCGAGCGGAGGTCGTGCGCGTTCACCGTGGTGCCGACGAGTTTGGTGGGCCCGTGCACGACGGCGCGGCTGCCCTGCACCTCGATATTGGCGCCCATCTTGTTCAGCTCGCCGGCGAGGGCGAACCTGCCGTCGAAGATGCGCTCGTGGATGTAGCTGACGCCGTCCGCCATCGTCGCGACCATCATCATCGGCGACTGCAGGTCGGTGGCGAAGCCGGGGTAGGTGTCGGTGATGATGTTGATCGGCCGGAGCTGCCGGTCGCGGCGCACGTGCAGGATCGCGCCGTCGGTGGCGAACTCCACGCCCATCTGCTCCAGCTTCCACCGCACCACGCCCAGGTGCTCCAGGGACGCGCCGACGAGGTTCACCTCGCCGCCGGTGATCGCCGCCGCCATCGCGAACACGCCCGCGTCGAGCCGGTCGGGCATGACCGAGTGCTCGACCGCGCGCAGCTCGTCCACGCCCTCGACGACGAGGAAGCCGGTGCCCGAGCCGTGGATGCGGGCGCCCATCCGGCGCAACATGTTGATCACGTCGAGCACCTCGGGCTCCAGCGCCGCGTTCTCGATCACGGTGGTGCCCTTGGCGAGGACGGCCGCCATGACGAGGTTCTCGGTGCCGGTGTGCGAGGGGGTGTCGAGGTAGAGCGGGGCGCCGGTGAGCTGGGACGCCTTGATGTGGATGACGGTCTCGCCCTCGTCCACCACCGCGCCGAGGCGCTTGTACCCCATGTAGTGGAAGTCGAGTTGGCGGCTGCCGAGGTTACAGCCGCCGATGCCCTTGATGACCGCCTCGCCGAGGCGGTGCATGAGCGCGGGAACGAACAGGACCGCTCCACGGAACCGCCGTGCGATCTCCGCGGGCAGCACCGGGCTGGTCAGCCGCGATGCGTCGATCACCAGGACGCGTTCGGCCTCGTGCAACTCGACGTGCGCGCCGATGGATCGCGCCAGTTCTACGGCACGCCGGACATCCTCGATGATGGGGACGTTCCGCAGGACCGTACGGCCCTCCGCGGCGAGCAACGCGGCTCCGATCATGGGGAGTACAGCGTTCTTCGCGCCTTGGATGAATACGGTGCCATTCAGGACGTTCCCACCGCGAACGCGGTAACGAACCATGGGTTGAGGCTCCTCGATAAGGGTGTGACTCGCATGATTGGGTGGGCGCCAGCCGTTTCTTCGGGTGGAGTCCGCCGCGCTTACGGCACACCGGTCCGCCGCCCGCATACCGGCGCACCCCAGCTCGGCTCCCTCTACGCCAACTGGTTCGAGTCCGCCTCACGTGTCACACGACCGTTCCCCGACAACTCCACGATCGCGTAGCTCGGCTCCCTCACCAGACTTATCGGCAACAGTAGCCCCTTCCAACTGATCACCTGGGTATTTCGCCGCGCTTCGTCCCCTCCTGTGACATACAGGTCTTGATCACTCTTAATCACAGATTTACCCGCACCAATGTGAGCCAGTCAGATGCGGGCCGCCACATTTGTCCCGAATACCCCAAAGAAAGGGTTTTGTACTAATCCGCACCACTTGTCTACCCGCTCTACCAGCGAAAACACTCCGCCTTGCCCCACCCAATGGCCCGGACGACGTCTCCGCGCTGTAAACCTCGCGCCGACACCCCCGCAACCCCCACCCGTCAAGGACACGGGCACGACGAGGCCGCGACGCGCCGCCCGGCACGGATCCGACGTACCGACGGGTCCCACCCACCCCGCCGCGCCGCAACCCCCACACGTCAGGGACGCGGGCACGACGAGGCCGCGACGCGCCGCTCGGCACGGATCCGACGCATCGACGAAGTCCCACCCCGCCGCGCCCAGGACCCTCCACGCGGACGGTGGCTCTATGAGTGGCGCGGGGCCGTCACACGTCGGCGGCGATGTCGGTTCGGTGGTGGGAGCCGCGCATGGTGATGCGGGCGATGGCCTCGTAGGCGCGGGCGCGGGCCTCGGCGACTGTGGGGCCGGAGCCCACCACGTTGAGGACGCGGCCGCCCGCGGAGACGAGCGCGCCATCGGGGCGCAGGGCGGTGCCCGCGTGCAGGACGTAGGCGTCCGGGGGGAGGGCGTCGAGGCCCTCGATGACGTCGCCCTTGACCGGGTCGGCGGGGTAGTTCTCGGCGGCGAGCACCACGGTGACGGCGGCGCCCTCGCGGTGGCGCACGGGGCCGAAGGCGGCGAGGGTGCCGGTGGCGCAGGCGTGCAGGAGGCCGCCGAGGGGGGTCTCCAGGCGGTCGAGCACCACCTGGGTCTCCGGGTCGCCGAAGCGGGCGTTGAACTCGATGACCTTGGGGCCGTCCGCGGTCAGCGCCAGGCCCGCGTACAGCACCCCCACGTATGGCAGGCCGCGCCGGCCCAGCTCGCCCAGCGTGGGCAGCACGACGCGCTCCATCACCTGGGCGGTCAGGTCGGCGGGCGCCCAGGGCAGGGGCGTGTAGGCGCCCATGCCGCCGGTGTTCGGCCCGCGCCCGCCGTCGTAGGCCCGCTTGAAGTCCTGCGCCGCCTGCAACGGCACGGCGGTGCCGCCGTCGCACAACGCGAACAGCGAGAGCTCCGGCCCGTCGAGGAACTCCTCGATCACGACCCGGCCGCACGCCTTCGCGTGCGCCAGCGCCTCGGCGCGGTCCCGCGTCACCACGACGCCCTTCCCGGCCGCGAGCCCGTCGGCTTTCACCACGTACGGCTCGCCGAACTCCTCCAGCGCCGCCGCGACCTGCTCGGCGTCGGTGCACGTGCGCGCCCGCGCGGTCGGCACCCCGGCGGCCGTCATGACCTGTTTGGCGAAGGACTTCGACCCCTCGATGCGCGCGGCCTGCGCCGAGGGCCCGAAGCAGGCGACGCCCGCCGCCCGCAGCGCGTCGGCGACCCCGGCGACCAGCGGCGCCTCCGGCCCGATCACGACCAGCTCCACGCCGAGCCGCTCGGCGAGCGCCGTCACCTGCCCCGGATCGGTCGCCGCGACGGCGTGCGTCGTCGCCACCTGCGCGATCCCCGGGTTACCGGGCGCGCAGTGCAACTCCGACACCTGCGGATCGAGAGCCAGGGCACGGCACAACGCGTGCTCACGACCACCGGATCCAATGACAAGAACGCGCACGAGCCAGAGCCTAGTGTGTGCCGCCCACCGGCGACGCCGCACCCCGCCAGCCTGTGGATACCCGCCGGCCTGTGGATACCGCCAGTCCGTATAACCGGACGTGCGAAGGTGCGGACGCCCAGGTGGCGGCCCGTGTCGAGGGTCCGGCGGCCAGGATGGCGACGGGCTTTTTGGCAAGTTCTGTGCGAGTCGTGCCCTCGCGGAGGGCTATCCTGAATGCTGGACCTTTCATGGGACCCTATAGACACGGTTGAGCGTCCCATTACGGCGGCTTTGCGGAGCCTTCTGGTGATTGGAGGTGGTCGGGGATGACCCCTGGAGATCCCAGCAGTAGTACGTGCCTGCGTACGTACTCCGTGCGCGCCTTGACCACTTCGACCAAGGTGCCCGGCCCCGCGCATTTCTGATGAAGCCGAGGTGACACTGATCCGCGCGTGCATGGGCTGGGCTGGAAGGGACCGCCATGCGCTCGTCCACGCTTTTCTCAAGGATCAACCGCCACCCCCGTCTCGCCGTACCGCGGCACAACGGCCGCGCCCGCGTGCCCGCACCGCGCTCTGATCGCCCTGAGCGTCCGGAGACCGCGACGCCCGCCCGTCCGCCCGTCCCGCCGAGCGCCTCGCTGGTGGAGTTCGGCGCGTACGTGCGCGGCAGGCGCGTGGCCGCCGACGACATCCCCCAGGCGCTGGCCCTGGTCCGGGAGCACAACCGCGAGCTGACCGAGCCCGAGGCGTTCGTCTGGGTCGGCCTGCACGAGCCCGGCGCGCCCGAGGTGGAGTGGCTCGCCGAGGTCTTCGGCCTGCACCCGCTCTCCGTCGAGGACGCGATCAAGGCGCATCAGCGGCCCAAGGTGGAGCGGTACGGCGAGTCGTTGTTCATCGTCCTGAAGACGGTGAGCTTCGTCGGCAACGAGGCCACGTCCGACACCGGCGAGATCATCGAAACCGGCGAGATCATGGCCTTCATCGGCTCCGATTTCGTCATGACCGTACGGCACGGCGACCACTGCTCGCTGTCGGAGGTCCGGGCCCGCCTGGAGGGCAAGCCCAAGCTGATGAACCGTGGCCCGACCGGCGTGCTGCACGCGATCGCCGACCACGTGGTCGACTCCTACCTCACCGTCGCCGACCAGATGCAGGCCGAGCTCGAGGAGGTGGAGGCGGCCGTCTTCGCCGACGTCAGCTCGCGCGACATCAACCGCATCTACCAGCTCAAGCGCGAGATGATCGAGATGAAGCGGGCGATG
Source organism: Thermopolyspora sp. NPDC052614 (assembly GCF_040678635.1). Taxonomy (NCBI): domain Bacteria; kingdom Bacillati; phylum Actinomycetota; class Actinomycetes; order Streptosporangiales; family Streptosporangiaceae; genus Thermopolyspora; species Thermopolyspora sp. NPDC052614. Next base: position 46,105 of record NZ_JBFATZ010000012.1, on the reverse strand, counting down.
ACCCCGCTGGAGGCCCCGCTGCGCAACCTCCCGCAGCGCCGCATGATCCCCTCGGAGATGCGCGACTACTTCCGCGACGTCGGCGACCACCTGTCCCGCGTGTGCGAGCAGGTGGAGTCCTCCAACGAGCTGTGCAACTCGATCCTGCAGGCCGCCCTCGCCCGCTCCAACGCCCTCGCCAACGAGGACATGCGCAAGATCTCCTCGTGGGTGGCCATCCTCGCCGTCCCCACCATGATCGCCGGCGTCTACGGCATGAACTTCGAGTACATGCCCGAGACCAAGTCCGTCTTCGGCTACCCGGCCGTCCTCGCGGTCATGGTCATCGCCTGCACGATTCTCTATCGGGCCTTCCGCCGCAACGGCTGGCTGTAGCCGCCCCGCCGGCCCGCCCGAGCCGCGGGCCGGGCGGGGCTGGGCGGGGCGGTCACGTGCGTCTCACCCGGAGGGCGTCAGCGGCGCGACGCGCCGCTGCCCACCGGGGACGGACGCAGGACCGGCGCGGGCAGGGCCAGGCCGCGCCGCGCCCACAGCTCGCGCATGCGATCGGGATAATCGGTGACGATGCCGGACACGCCCAGGTCGATCAGCCGACCGGCCTCCTCCGGATCGTTGACCGTCCAGACCACCACGGGCATGGCCCGCGCGGTCGCGGCGGCCATGAGCCGGGCGTCGACGAGGACCCGATCGGGGGAGTACGTCGTGGCCCCGACGGCCTGCGCCACCGCGACCATGTCCTCGTCGAAGTCGCGCGGATCCAGGCCGTTCAGCCACACGCTGTGCCGCGTCGCCTTCTCCAGCAGGGCGAACCGCGGATTGTCCGGCACGAACTCGTGGGCGGCGGCCACGATCCGCCAGTCGAAGCTGAGCAGCGCCGAGCCCGCCAGCCGCCCGTGCCGGTCGAGCTCGGCCAGCACCAACTCGGTGAACTCCCGGGGGTCGGGGGTGAGGTCCGGCCGCGTCGGGTCCGACTTCAGCTCCACGTGCAGCCGCACCCCGTCGGCGTCGTAGGCGTTCACCAGCCCGAGCACCGAACTCAACGTGGGCATCCGGGTGCCGGGAAGCGGCAGTTGGGTGGGCGTGAACGCGTCGGCCCCGGCCGCCGGGCGGCGCACGCCCACGTCCAGCATGCGCAACTGCGCCAGGCGCAGCGCCCGAATGGGGCGGCCCACGTACGGATAGTCCTCGTCCCCCGGTACGGCCGGCCGGGTGTCCGCGCTGGTCACCGCCGAGACCGTCAGATCGTGCGTGAGCACGAGCCGCCGGTCGGCGGTGAGCGCGACGTCGAACTCGAGCGCGTCGACCCCCAGCTCCAGCGCGTGGGCCAGCCCGGGAAGCGTGTTCTCCGGCCGCAGCCCACGCGCCCCCCGGTGGCCGTGCAGCTCCACCTGTCCAGCCACATGTCCGGCTGCGTGTCCAGCTGGGTGTCCAGCTGGGTGTCCAGCTGGGTGTCCAGCCACGGTTTTAGCCACAGTCGTGACCCCATCCATCCCGCCCGGCCGTACCGGGCCTAACCGGGCCGCCGGTTTCGGTGCACCGAAACCGGCGGATCGCCTCCAGCCGTCAGGCCCTGACCTGCGAGGGGTCCACACCGGGAGCGCCCGGCTTGCGCGGGCTTGTCAGGTCGGTCCCGTCATGGTGTCAGTGGCTCGGCGGCACATTACAGCAGCGGTCGCAGCGTGAGCGTCTGGTCGCGGCCGGGCCCGACGCCGATCGCGGAGATGGGCGCGCCGCTCATCTCCTCCAGCGCCCGGACGTAGGCACGCGCGTTCGGCGGCAGGTCGTCGAAGGTCTTGGCGCTGGTGATGTCCTCCTGCCAGCCGGGGAACTCCTCGTAGATCGGCTTGGCGTGGTGGAACTCGGTCTGCGTCATCGGGATCTCCTCGTGCCGCACACCGTCCACGTCGTAGGCGACGCACACCGGGATGCGCTCCAGACCCGACAACACGTCGAGCTTGGTGAGGAAGAAGTCGGTCAGGCCGTTGATCCGCGTCGCGTACCGGGCGATCACCGCGTCGAACCAGCCGCAGCGCCGGTTGCGCCCGGTGGTCGTGCCGTACTCGTGCCCGGTGGCGCGCAGCCACTCGCCCTGCTCGTCGAGCAGCTCGGTCGGGAACGGTCCCGACCCCACCCGGGTCGTGTACGCCTTGATGATGCCGATCACCCGGGCGAGCCGCATCGGCGGGATGCCCGAGCCCGCGCACGCCCCGCCGCTCGTCGGCGAGGAGGAGGTGACGAACGGATAGGTGCCGTGGTCGATGTCGAGCAGCGTGCCCTGGCCGCCCTCCAGCAGCACGACCTTGCCCGCGTCCAGGGCCTTGCACAGCACGAGCGAGGTGTCGGCGATGTGCGGCTTCAGCCGCTCGGCGTACCCGAGGTACTCCTCCAGCGTCCGGTTCACGTCGATGCCGCGCCGGTTGTAGACCTTGGTGAGCACCTGGTTCTTCTCGGTGAGCGCCACCTCGATCTTCTGCCGCAGGATGCCGGGGTCGAGCAGATCCTGCACCCGCACCCCCATGCGCGCGACCTTGTCCCCGTACGCCGGGCCGATGCCGCGCCCGGTCGTGCCGATGCGGGCCTTGCCGAGGTAGCGCTCGGTCACCTTGTCCAGCGCCTTGTGGTGCGGCATGATCAGGTGCGCGCTGGCGGAGATCATCAGGCGCTCGCAGGAGATGCCGCGCTCGCTCAGGCCGTCGATCTCGCCGAGCAGGACCGCGGGGTCGATCACCACGCCGTTGCCGATCACCGGGATCACGTCGGGAGAGAGCACCCCGGTGGGGAGAAGGTGCAGCGCGTACCGCTGGTCGCCGATGACGACGGTGTGACCCGCGTTGTTGCCGCCCTGATACCGGACGACGTAGTCGACGTCGCCGCCGAGCAGATCGGTGGCCTTGCCCTTGCCCTCATCGCCCCACTGGGCGCCCACGAGAACGACAGCCGGCATCCTTCGACTCCTGTTGCGTGCTCAGTGCGGCGCGTCGCGCCGCGGCCGGGCCCCGCGCTTTCGCCAAGCGAAAACCCCTGGCGCAAGCGCGACAGGGGCTCTTGCAAACCGAGACTACCTGAGCCCATCGATTCGCCCAAAGCCACCCGTCACGGCATCTGGGGCGCAACCGAGCAAGGCATCGGTCATACGACGCTTATCTCCCCTTACTCGGTCCTTCATCGGCCGTTGATTCGGCCGCGCCGCCCGGTAGGGCGGGGCCGTACCGGCGTCACCGGCGGGCGGGGGCGGCTCCCGCGCCGTCCGGCCCCAGCTCGGCCAGGTAGAAACCGACGCCCCGGGTGGACTCCAGGGCGATGGTCGCGCCTGCGGCGCGCAGCTTGGCACGCAACCGTTTGATCGTCGAGCGGATCGCGGAGGGGTCGTCGAGGTAGTCGGCACCCCAGACGCGTTCGTACAGCTCCCGGTAGGTCCACACCCGTGACGGCGGCGTGGCGAGGGCGGCGAGCACCTCGCGTTCGATGCGGGTGAGCGGGAGGGGGACGCCCGCCCAGGTGACCCGCTGCCGGTTCGGGTCGATGACCAGCGGCCCCCGGACCACCGTGTCCATCCGGCGCACGGCGGGCGTGGGAGCCGCCGCCGGTTCCGGCTCGCGTGCGCCGAACAGCACCCGGCGGACCGCGTCCAGGTCCGAGAACATCAGCAGCGTCCCGCTGCCGCCCATGAGCCGCGCGACCCGTGCCCGTTCGCTGTGGCTGGGTGAGATGCACACGATGACCGTCTTGTCGTCAAGACCCTCCACCGGTACAGCGCTCATGCGCTAAGGAAAGCAACTCGAACACCTCCCGTCAACTATGAATCTTTCACGACTTGTCTCACTTCAGTCAGCCTCAATCGGTGCGTCCTGAACCGATTTCGCCCCGCCATTGCCCATCTTCTGATCTTGAGCAAGGTCGCGATGCGACCGACGATGATCGCGCACTGTCGCGGCGGGCGGCGCGATCAGAGCTGGTCACGCGCTCCCTGCATCACTTGGCACGACCTGGCACCACCTGACGACCTAAACGACCTCGACGACCTGGACGACGCCGCCACGAGCGCATTCCGCAACGTCCCAGCCCCGGCACACCCCCGCCGGGCGGAACGAGGAGGCTCCTCTGTGAGACGAGCACGTCGGCGCACATTACGGTCGGGACCGCTGTTAGCGGTCGCCGCCGCCTTGATCACCGTGCTGGGCGGCCTACCCGCCACGGCCCAGGCGCGGACCGGGGCGGCCGCCGCACCCACCGCCGAAACCGCCGCCGCATCCACCCTGGCCGCCCCCGCCGAGCCCGAGGTACGCGAGGCGGTCAAGCACGACCTCTCCGGCAAACTACGCGACCTCTCCGTACGGGCCCAGCGGCGTCCCCCCAAGGCCAAGGTCGATGCCTCGGCGACCGGCCGCCAACTCCCGCGCGAGGTGGAGGAGAAGGTCAAGGCCGGCAGCGAGGCCGTACAGAAGACGGTCTCGGCCCAGCAACTGCCGGAGTTCCTCAACGACTTCGAGGGCGTCGGCAACGTCAACGGCGTGCTGCCGCCGGACACCACCGGCGACGTCGGCCCCAACCACTACGTGCAGATGGTGAACCTGTCGTACGCCGTCTACGACAAGCGCGGCACCCTGCTGCTCGGCCCGCTCGACACCAACAGCATCTGGTCGGGCTTCGGCGGCCCCTGCGAGACCACCAACGACGGCGACCCGATCGTCGTCTACGACGAGGCCGCCGACCGGTGGCTGCTCAGCCAGTTCGCCGTGCCGGGCGGCAGCGTCGGCTACCACCAGTGCATCGCGATCTCGCAGACCCCCGACCCGACCGGCGCGTTCTACCGGTACGACTTCTTCTACCACCAGAGCCGGATGAACGACTATCCGAAGTTCGGCATCTGGCCCGACGGCTACTACATGTCCACCAACGAGTTCGGCCCGTCGTTCGTCGGCGCGGGCGCGGTCGCCTTCGAGCGGACCAAGATGCTCGCCGGGGAGCAGGCCCGCATGGTCTACTTCCACCTCGGCACGGACTTCGGCGGCCTGCTCCCCGCCGACCCCGAGGGCATGCCCCCGCCGCCCGGCGCGCCCATGCCGTTCGTCATGTTCGACGACGACGCCTGGGGCATCTCGCCCACCGACCGGCTGCTGCTGTGGGACTTCACGGTCGACTGGACCAACCCGGCGAACTCCACATTCGGCAACAACCTCGCGCCGAACCGCTTCCTGGAGACCGAGCCGTTCGACTCGAACATGTGCAACTACAGCCGCCCCTGCATCCCGCAGCCGGGCACCACGGCACGGCTCGACGCGATCGCCGACCGGCTGATGTTCCGGGCCGCGTACCGCAACTTCGGCGACCACGCCTCGCTCGTGCTCAACCACACCGTGGACGTGGACGGCACCGACCACGCCGGTCTGCGCTGGTACGAGCTGCGCACCACCGCGTCCGGCTGGGCCATCCACCAGCAGGGCACCTACGCGCCCGACGCCGACAACCGCTGGATGGCGAGCGCCGCGATGGACGTCGCGGGCAACATCGCCATCGGCTACTCGGTCGCCGGAACCACGACGTTCCCGTCGATCCGGGTGGCCGGGCGGCTCTCCGGCGACCCGCTCGGCGAACTCGGCCAGAGCGAGCGCACGATGATCGCCGGTACCGGCGCGCAGACGCACTCGGCCGCCCGGTGGGGCGACTACAGCACGATGTCGGTGGACCCGACCGACGGCTGCACGTTCTGGTTCACCACCGAGTACCTCGCCTCCACCAGCACCGCCGACTGGCACACCCGGATCGGCTCGGTGAAGTTCCCCACCTGCGTGGCCGGGCCGAGCGGCCAGGTCACCGGCAAGGTCACCGCCGCGGGCGGCGGGCCGATCGCCGGCGCCTCGGTGCGGGTGGGCGGCAGCGGCACCGTCACCGGCGAGGACGGCTCCTACCGGCTCAGCCTGCCGGTCGGCGAGCACGAGGTGACCGCCTCGGCCTTCGGGTACGCCCCCAAGACCGTCACCGTGAACATCACCGACGGCGGCACCGCGACCGCCGACTTCGCGCTCACGGCGCTGCCCACGCGGCGCGTCTCGGGCGTCGTCAAGGACGGCTCCGGCCACGGCTGGCCGCTGTACGCCCGGATCGACGTGGCCGGCCGGCCCGGCGGCCCGGTGTTCACCGACCCGGCCACCGGCGCGTACAGCCTCGAACTGCCGCCCGGCGAGTACGGCCTCGCCGTACGGGCGATGTATCCGTCCTACCAGCAGATCACCCAGCCGCTCACGGTCGGCGAACAGGACCAGGTCAAGGACATCGGCCTGCCGATCGACGTCGCCTGCACCGCGGCGGGCTACACCTACACCTACGGCGACCCGCTGTTCACCCAGCAGTTCGAGACCGGCACCACCCCCGAGGGCTGGGCCGTCGAGAACCGCACCACGAGCGGCGGCTGGGTCTTCAACGACCCCCAGAACCGCGGCAACCTCACCGGCGGCAGCGGCGGGTACGCGATCGCCGACAGCGACGCGCCCGGGTCGGGCACGACCGTCGACACCGACCTGGTCACCCCGCCGCTCGACCTCACCTCGGTGCCGAAGCCGGTGCTGCGCTTCAACAGCGACTACCGGGCGCTCAACGGCTTCGCCAACGTGGAGCTGAGCGTGGACGGCGGCGCCACGTATAAGACCATCACCTCGTGGACGACCGCGAGCCGGCGCGGCCCGGTCATGGAGGAGGTGCCGATTCCGGACGCCGGCGGCAAGGCCGACGTGCGGGTCAAGTTCCACTACCGGGGCTCGTGGGCCTGGTGGTGGGAGCTCGACAACGTGTCGGTGCTCAACCGCTCCTGCGACCCGATCCCCGGCGGTCTCGTCGTCGGCCGGGTGCTCGACGGCAACTCCGGCGACGGGGTGAACGGCGCGATCGTGACCAGCGCCGACAAGCCCGCGGAGAAGACGACCACGGCGGCGACCCCCGACGACGAGTCGCTCGGCGACGGCTTCTACTGGATGTTCTCCTCGCTGACCGGCGAGCACCCGTTCACGGCCGACAAGTCCGGCTACGCGGAGGCCACCGCCGCGGTGAGCGTGACCGCGAGCCAGACCACGCGGCAGGACTTCACGCTCGACGCGGGCCGGGTGGTCGTGGAGCCGGGCGAGGTGACCACGACCCAGACCCTCGGCGAGACCAAGTCGGTGACGACGACGTTCCGCAACACCGGCAAGGCCCCGGTGGAGGTGAACCTCACCGAGCGGCTCGGCTCGTTCGACATGCTCGGCAAGCGGGGCGCGCCGGTGCGGCTGCACATGACCAAGGGCTTCAGCAACCCGGCCGGATGGCTCGGCGACCGCAAGCCCGGCGTGGCGCCCGACCCCGAGCCGTACGCGCCGCCGTGGACGAACACCGCGAACTACCCGATCCCCATCATGGACAACGCGGCGGCGGCGTACGACGGCAAGGTGTACTCGGTGGGCGGCGTGTCCGGCACGTCGATCGTCGCGACGTCGTACGTGTACGACCCGCCGACCGACACCTGGACGAGGATCGCCGACCTGCCCGCGCCCCTGGAGAAGCCGGCGGCGGCCTTCGTCGGCGACAAGCTGTACGTCATCGGCGGCTGGACCGCCAGTGGCGGCCAGTCGGACCGGGTGTACGTCTACGACACCGAGACCGGCGCGTGGGCGACCGCGGCGGCCCGGCACCCGGCGCCCGGCGCGGGCTCCGGCATCGCGGTCGTCGGCGAGAAGATCTACGTGGTCGGCGGCTGCGCGGACGGCAACTGCGCCAAGTCGGACGTCACCGTCGCCTACGACACGGCGGCCGACGTCTTCCGCGAGGCCGCGCCGTACCCGGTGCCGGTCGCCTGGCAGGGCTGCGGCGCCATCGGCGGCACCGTGTACTGCGCGGGCGGTCTGGGGGCGGCGGCGCTGAAGAGCGCCTACGCCTACAACCCCGAGGCCGACGCGTGGAGCCAGGTCGCCGACATGCCGCTGGACCTGTGGGCCTCGGCGGTGGACGTGGCCAACGGCATGCTGCTGCTGTCCGGCGGCCTGACCAACAACTCCACCACCGTGACGAACCAGGGCTTCGCGTACGACCCGGCGGCCGACGCCTGGCAGGAGCTGCCGAACGCGAACTTCGCCCGCTTCCGCGGCGCCGGAGGCTGCGGGTTCGTCAAGATCGGCGGCTCCACCGGCGGGTTCACCCCGACGCCGGAGAGCGAGCTGCTGCCCGGATTCAACCAGTGCGGCACCTCGGCCGTGGACGTGGCGTGGATGAAGGCCTCGCCGGCCACGTTCACGCTGAAGCCCGGCCAGCGGACCTCGGTGAGCCTCACGCTGAAGGCCCTGGAGTCGGCGGGGGCGACCCAGCCCGGCGCCTACACCGCGCAGTTCGGCGTCAAGACGGGCAGCCCGTACCGGGTCGCGCCGATCGACGTGACGATGAACGTCAAGCCTCCGGCGGACTGGGGCAAACTGGCGGGCACCGTCACCGGCACCGACTGCCGGAACAACCCCGTCACGCTGCGGGGGGCCACCGTGCAGGTCAACGGCCAGCGGAGATGGACGTACACCCTCAAGGCGGACACCGAGGGCAAGTACCAGATCTGGGCGCCCAAGCAGGCCAACCCGGTGCAGATCATCGTGGCCCGTGACGGCTGGGTGCCGGTGGCCGTCAACGTCGAGATCCGGGCGGGAAGGACGGTGACGACGGACTTCAAGCTCCGGCCCATCTGCGGCTGACCTTCACACTGGCCCTTGATCGACCCCCGCCGACCCCCGCGGCCGACCGGCGCGACCGGCCGCGGGACCTCCCGTGGCACCCCCATCCGATGCCCTACGGGAGACGCGGGCCCGCGCCGCTTCGGCGGCGCGGGCCCGGTCCGTTGTTTCTCGGTCAGTTCTTGGCGGCGAGGATCTCGGCGGCCGTGGGGCTGCTGTCGCGCAGGAACTGGGCGCAGCGCTCGGCCTCGTCCTTCTCGCCGATCGCCTGCGCGGCCCGGGCCAAGGCGTGCAGGCAGCGCAGGAATCCTCGGTTGGGCTCGTGCTCCCAGGGGATGGGCCCATGCCCCTTCCAACCGGCGCGGCGCAACTGGTCCAGGCCGCGGTGGTAGCCGGTACGCGCGAAGGCGTACGAGGTCACGGCGTGCCCGGCGGCGAAGTACTCGTCCGCGAGGGCGGCCCAGGCGGCGGAGTACGCGGGGTAACGCGCCGCCACGTCGGAGGCCTTGGCGCCCGAGTCGAGGGCCTCCTTGGCATCCGGCATGTCCGGCAGATAAGTGGGGGGCGGACCGGCCAGGAGGTTCTCATGCGATTCCATGGAGACAGTCATACCTCCCGGAGGTTGTTCGCGAACCTGCGGGTCGGCGAAACATGGCCGGTCCGTACCCGGGTCGTCAACTCCTTTGTTTATTCGTGCGTCGATCGACCGTGTCTTTTCCCCGGGCTATTCGCGCCCGAATGGCCGGGTCAGCTCATCTTGGTGCCGGCCGACTTGAGGTCCTGGCAGGCCACGACGACCCGCTGGGCCATGCCGGCCTCGGCGGCCTTGCCGTACGAGCGCGGGTCGTAGGTCTTCTTGTTGCCGACCTCGCCGTCCACCTTCAGCACGCCGTCGTAGTTGCGGAACATGTGGTCGGCCACCGGGCGGGTGAACGCGTACTGCGTGTCGGTGTCGATGTTCATCTTGACCACGCCGTACGAGATCGCCTCGTGGATCTCCTCGAGCAGCGAGCCGGAGCCGCCGTGGAAGACCAGGTCGAACGGCTTCTCCTTGCCGTACTTGGCGCCGACGGCCTCCTGGATCTCCTTCAGCACGCTCGGGCGCAGCTTGACGTGGCCCGGCTTGTACACGCCGTGCACGTTGCCGAACGTGGCGGCGAGCATGTAGCGGCCCTTCTCGCCGAGGCCGACCGCCTCGACGGTGGCCAGCGCGTCGGACGGCGTGGTGTAGAGCTTCTCGTTGATCTCGCCGACGATGCCGTCCTCCTCACCGCCGACGACGCCGATCTCCATCTCCATGATGACGCGGGCCTGCGCGCACTTCTCCACGAGCTCGGCGGCGATGGAGAGGTTCTCCTCCAGCGGTACGGCCGAGCCGTCCCACATGTGCGACTGGAACAGCGGGTCCTCGCCGCGGGCGACCCGCTCGGCGCTGATCGCGATCAGCGGGCGCATGAAGCCGTCAAGCTTGTCCTTCGGGCAGTGGTCGGTGTGCAGCGCCACCGTCACCGGGTACTTCTTCGCCACCACCCGGGCGTACTCGGCCAGCGCGGTCGCGCCGGTCACCATGTCCTTCACCGTGGTCCCGGAGAGGAACTCGGCCCCTCCGGTGGACACCTGGATGATGCCGTCGCTCTCGGCCTCGGCGAAACCCCGCAGCGCGGCGTTGAGCGTCTGAGACGAGGTCACGTTGATGGCCGGGTAGGCGAAGCCGTTCGCCTTGGCCCGGTCGAGCATCTCGGCGTAGGCCTCTGGCGTAGCGATGGGCATCGTTGTCATCTCCCCTGAGAGACGGTGGGTCACGAAAGTATGTCGGTGGCCAGTATCCCCAAGAGCGCGGGAACTAAGAAAGAAGGGCCGCCGAAAGGTAGGCTCGGTCACGATGGACGTTCTTCTTGATCTTATTGATCCCGAGTGGTGGCTGCGCATGTTCGGCGCCTTCGCCACGATCGGCGTGCTCGCCATCGTGTTCGCGGAGACCGGACTGCTGTTCGGGTTTTTCCTGCCCGGTGACTCGCTGCTGGTCGCGGCGGGCATCTTCAGCGTTCCCGCCGCCGCGGCCGCGATCCAGATCTCGCCGCTGTCGCTGCCCGTGCTGCTGATCGCCGCGCCGCTGTGCGCCATCGCGGGCGCCCAGCTCGGCCACTACCTGGGGGAGAGGTTCGGCCGGAAACTGTTCGACAGACCGGACTCCCGGCTGTTCAAACGCGAACACGTCGAGAAGGCCGAGTACTACTTCGAGAAGTTCGGTCCGGCCAAGGCGGTGGTCCTTGCCCGTTTCATGCCGATCGTCCGTACGTTCCTGAACCCGGTGGCCGGCGTGCTCGGCATGGACCGGCGGCGGTTCCTGCTGTGGAACATCGTGGGCGGCATCGCCTGGGTCGAGGCGATGCTGCTGTTCGGCTACTTCGTCGGGTCCGCCGTCGACGACATCGACAAGTACATCCTGCCCGGTGTCTTCGTGATCGTGCTGCTGTCCATCCTGCCGATCGTGCGCGAGGTCATCAAGGACAGGAAGGCGGCCAAGTCCGGGCCCCTCGGCGGCAAGCACCACCGCCCCGCCGACGCCCCCGCCGTCGCGACGGCGGCAAACGCGCCCGAAGTCGATCCGTTCGACCTGTACGCCAGGCAGATGGCCGCCGACCCTTACCGCGCCGGCCAGCCGGGGGGTTCGCGCCCGGGCGCCGCCCGGCCCGCCGATCCTTACTCCGGTGCCGCTCCGTCCGGCGACCCGTACCACGGCGGCGCTCAGCCCGGGAACCCGTACCCGGAATCCGGCCGTTCCGGCGACCCCTTCTCCGGCGGCCAGCCCGGAAACCCCTACCCGGGAGCCGGGCACCCCGGCGGCTCCCATCCCGGTCACCCGGGTGCGTCCTACCCCGGCGCCGCTCCCCACTCCGGCGGGGGCTACTCCGGGTATCCCGGTTACCCACAGCCCAGCGCCCCCTACCCCGGTGCCGCCCGGCCCGGCAACGCGTCCCGCCCGGATTCGGAATCGGTGCCGCAGCAGCCCGCCGCCAGTCCGGATTGGCAGGCCTGGCAGGCGTGGCAGGGCCCCGATCGCAACGGATAAGCGGCCTGGTTATCGGGCCGGCCAGCAGTAATGCCGATCTATGTGCGATTTGTCATGATTAGTTGAAATCGTGACTAATGCTCTAATTATCCGCACAACGGCTAATCTCCCCCTGTGGGACGGCACAGGACTGATCCGATCGGCGCCACCCGGCTGCTGCTCGCCGGGCTGGCCATCCTCGCGGTGCTCGGGCTCATCTCCGTCGGCGTGTGGTCGCTCATCGGCTCACTCACCCCCGACGACGCATCGGCCGGACTTTCCACGGCCGAGGACGCGACGCAATCCCCCGAGGCGAACTCCCCTGGGGCGGACTCCTCCAAGGACGCCCCCGACGAGGCGGACGCCACGGCGACCGGTTCCGCGAGCCCGGCCGAGGAGGACGAGAATCCCCAGGCATCCGGCGCTCCGGTCCCTCCCGGGTCCATTCCGACCGTCTACCTCGAGTGCCTGGCCGAGATCTGCCCGGTCTTCCTCCGGATTCCCGGAGGCGACGTGCTGATCGACCGCGACCTGACCCGAGGAGAGAAGGCGACCTACTTCGAACCCCGCATCGACGTGGTCCTCGGCGACGCGGCGACGGTACGCGTGTTCGTCAACGGCGAGGAGCGAAAACGGGGCGAGGAGGGCGAACGCCAGACGTTCACCGCCAGCCGCCCCACCCCGACGCCCTCCTGACGCGCCTCCCTGACGCGCCCTGACGCCCGCAACCCGTTCAGGCCAGCCCGAGGTCGGTGAGGGTGTACGCCGTCCGGTACGGCAGGCCGGTCTCGCGGATGCGGTCGGCCGCGCCACGGTCCACGATCGTCGCCACGCCGACGATCTCGGCCCCGGCCTCGCGCAGCGCCTCCACCGCCGTCAGCACCGAGCCGCCGGTCGTCGAGGTGTCCTCCACCGCGAGCACGCGGCGTCCCGCCACGTCCGGCCCCTCGATGCGGCGCTGCAACCCGTGTGCCTTGCCCGCCTTGCGCACCACGAACGCGTCCAGCGTCCTGCCCCGGGCGGCTGCGGCGTGCAGCATCGCCGTGGCCACCGGGTCGGCCCCGAGGGTCAGGCCGCCCACCGCGTCATAGCCGAGGTCCTCGGTCAGGTCGAGCATCACCCGGCCCACGAGGGGCGCGGCCGTACCGTCGAGGGTGATGCGGCGCAGGTCCACGTACCAGTCGGCCTCCTTGCCGGAGCTCAGCACGACCCTGCCGTGCACGACACCTTTGCTCTTGATCTCCGACAGCAGGTTCTCGCGATCGCTCATAGTGCCCAAGACTAGACGGACTCCCGTTCGCGCAGGTGAGCCGGTATGCACCCGGATCTTCGCCCGGCGTCGCGCGGACGGCGGCGGCCGGGCCTGATCACGTGGTGGACGGCCGGTGGATTCTCGGCGGTTTTCCTGATCGCCAGATAGGCATATTGGCGGAATGGTACTTTCGCGTTGAGTGCAGGTTTCACGTTTTTCGGCCGTCATGCCGGTGTGCGGACGGCTGTGGGCGTGGGCCGCCGTGCTCTTCGGGCAGCGGCCATAACCGTTTTCCGCCGCCTCCTGTCAAGGGGAGGACATACCCGGACAAACTGGTACGGTCTGCATGAAGCTCGCGGGCATGAGGGCCGAATCGCCGGGATTCGCCCTCACACGATCATGTCCTTGACTACCCTGGGAACGCCAGGCCACGAGGGGAGGGCGATGTCGCGTGGACCGCTGCGCGCTGTTCGTGGACGCTGGCTATCTGCTGTCGGATGGCGCGATGGCCGTGCACGGCACCCGTCATCGGGACGCCGTCTCGTGGGACTACCCCGGGCTTTTGCAACTGCTCAGCGGGTTCGCTCGGGAGCGCACCGGCCTGCCCATTCTGCGCTGCTACTGGTACGAGGCGACCGTCGAGGGCAGGCGCACGCCCGAGCATGACGCGCTGGCCGAGATCCCGGGCCTGAAGCTCCGCCTTTCCCGCATCCGCCCCGGACGCCGCGAGGGCGTGGACGCCCAGGTCCACCGCGACCTGATGACACTCGCCCGCAACACCGCGATCTGCGACGCGGTCGTCGTCAGCGGCGACGAGGACCTCGCCCAGGTGGTCTGCGACGCGCAGGACCTCGGCATCCGCGTCACCGTCGTGAACATCGTCACCGACGGCAACTGGTCGGTCTCCCGCACCCTGCGCCAGGAGTGCGACGACCTGATCGAGGTCTCCAACGCCCACCTGCGCCCGTACGTGAATTTGATCACCGGCACCGACCTCGGTGTGGTCGGCAACGGCCATCGCGCGATCGGCAACGGGCAACGTGTGATCGGCAGCGGCGCCAATGGCGGCGGCACCCACGCCCTGCCCGGCGGGCAGTCCGCTCACCCCGCCTTCGGCAGCGGCCAGGGCAACGTCCAGACCGGCACCCCGTCGGGCGGCGCCGGGCACCACGCCCTGACCGGATCCTCATCGACCGACACCGCCGCCTCGGGCGGCCACGCCCTCGCCGCGGGCGGGTCACAGAACGACACCCAGAGCCTCAGCGGTTCCGCTCCGGCGTCATCGTCGTCCGCGCATACCCCGACCGGTGCCCCGAGCCAGGCCCACACCGGCGACCATGCCTCGACCGGAGGCCACGCCTCCTCGGGCAGCGGCGCCAACCTCTCGACCAGCGGCACCGGCTACTCCTCCGGCACCGCGCTCCCGTCGAGCAACGGCCTGACCTCCGGCAGCGGTTACTCCTCTGGCGCTGCGCTGCCTTCGGGCAACGGCTCTTCGCCAGGCAACGCGCTGGCCTCCGGCGGCAGTGGCTATTCCTCCGGTGGTGCGCTGCCTTCGGGCAACGGTTCTTCGCCGGGCAATGCCCTGGCCTCTAGCAGCGGTTACTCCTCTGGCGCTGCGCTGCCTTCGGGTAACGGTTCTTCCCCGGGCAATGCGCTGGTCTCTGGCGGCAGTGGCTATTCCTCCGGTGGTGCGCTGCCTTCGGGCAACGGTTCTTCGCCGGGCAATGCCCTGGCCTCCGGCGGCAACGGTTACTCCTCCAGCGGTCCGGTGCCTTCGGGCAACGCTCTCCCTCCGGGCAACGCGCTCACCTCCGGCGGCAGCCCATCCAGTGGCCAGAGCCTCACGACGGGTGGCGATGCCGCCGGCAGCGTCGGCCACATCTCCGGGGGAGGTCACTCCTCCTCGGGCGGCCTGGCCTCCACGGGTGGCGTCACCTCCGGCGGTAGCCACGCATCGGGCGGCGGATACGCGCTCCCCGCGGGAAGCAGCCACCCGAATCCCGCCCAGCCGCTGATCGGCGACCCCGCGATGAGCAACGGCCAGGTCGGCGGTCACGCGAGCGGCGGCCGAGCCGACCACTCTCCGTCGTCCGCTCCCGCGCCATCCACCGGCTCGTCGCCGACGACGTCCCCGGCCCTGCCCTCGCCCGCGCAGCCGTCATCCTCCGCACCGTCGCCGAATCCGGCGTCCGCCGCAACCCCGACCGGCTCGGCCCTGCCGCAACCGATGCCCACCGGCACCGCCTCGGTCTCCCCGCAGCCCGCCCCGACCACTTCGGCCTCTGCGGGGGCGTCCGCCTCCACGCCGACCTCGCCCACATCGACCTCGCCCACATCGACCTCGCCCACGTCGACCTCGGTATCGACGTCCTCGACGGCCCTGCCCTCGTACTCGGGCTACTCCTCGCCGTCCTCCGTGACCACGTCGGCCCCGCTTCCGGCCCTGCCCGCCCCGGTGCCCTCATCCGCGACCGCACCACGAGCGGTGTCGCCCGCCCGCCACCAGGAGCCCGCCACCGGCCAGTCGTCTCTGTACTCGACCGGCCAGAGCCACGCGATCCCGTCGTCGACCGCCCAGTCCTCCGGCGCGAGCACCTACGCACAGGGCGGCACCTACTCCAGCCCGCAGCCCGCCCCGGTGCACACGCCCATCCACGGGGCGACCACCGCCCCCCAGGGCGCCCCGTTGCACGGTGCCTCGGCCGCGTCCCCCGGCGTCGGCCAGCCCGGCGGCGGACAGGCCGGCGGCACGACCACCTTGGCCGACGCGGTCCAGGCGGCCCACAAGGAGGGGCACGACTTCGGCGACTCGGTCGCCAAGGACGCCCCGGCCCTCTGGCTGGAGGCGGTCCTGGCCCGCAAGCCCCGCATGCCCTCGGACCTGGAGGCCCGCCTTCTGCAGGGCTCCGCCCTCCCCATCGACTTCCTCCTCCACGACGAGGTACGCCACGCCCTGCGCCGTGGCTTCTGGGACGCCCTCGAACGCGCCCGCCGCTGACCGGCGTCCGGCTCCCGCGCCAGGGCGTCCGGCTCCCGCGCCAGGGCGTCCGGCTCCCGCGCCAGGGCGTCCGGCTCCCGCGCCAGGGCCTGCGGCTCAGGCACTCTGATTGAGGGCGTCGAAGCCGGACCTGAGGTGGGTGACGCGCTTGGACAGATCGTTGAGCGTCGTGATGACGGCGTGATCGCGGGCATGGCCGGCGGCCTCGCGGACGCGGCCGAGTTCCTCCTCCACGGCCGCCAGGCGGCGGCCGAGCTCGGCGAGGACCGCGCCCTGGTCCCCGGCGACGGCGGGAAGCTCGCCCGCGAGGCGTTCCCGCAGCAGCGAGGCCTGCTCGGCGAGGCGCCGGTTCATGTTGTACAGCTCGACGAAGACCGAGACCTTCGCGCGCAGCACCCACGGGTCGAAGGGCTTGGTGAGATAGTCCACCGCCCCCGCCGCGTAGCCGCGGAAGGCGAAGTCGGGCGCGCTGTCCACCACGGTCAGGAAGATGATCGGGATATTCCGGGTACGCTCCCGCCGTTTGATGTGCGCGGCGGTCTCAAAGCCATCCATCCCCGGCATCCGCACATCCAGCAGGATCAACGCGAAGTCGGTGGAGAGCAGCGCCTTGAGCGCCTCCTCTCCGGACCTCGCCCGCACGGGCACAAGGTCCAGCGAGCTGAGGATGGCCTCCAGCGCGATCAGGTTCTCTTCGCGATCATCGACAAGCAGGATCTTGGCACGATCAGGCATCGGTCAGGAACTTTCCGTGGAGCCGGACGAACCGCCGGCCCGTCTCCGCAGCAGCCACCCGCGCAGGCGCTCCAGGAGACGGTCGACGTCGACGGGTTTGGGCACGTAGTCAGAGGCTCCGGACGCGATGCTCTTCTCCCGGTCGCCGCGCATCACCTTCGCGGTGAGAGCGATGATCGGCAGCTCGGCGAACTGCGGCATCTGCCGGATGGCCGAGGTGGTGGCCCACCCGTCCATCTCCGGCATCATAATGTCCATCAGCACCAACGCCACATCGTCGTTCCGGTTGAGCTGCTCGATTCCTTCCCTTCCGTTCTCCGCATAGACCACCGTGGCGCCGTGCCGTTCGAGCACGCTGGTGAGGGCGAAGACGTTGCGGATGTCGTCGTCCACGATCAGGATCTTGGCCCCGGTGAGCGGGTCGTCGCCCGACCAGTCATGCCGGTCGGGCAGCTGCCGCGCCATCTGCGGGATCGGCAGGTCCGCCGGCAACGGGATCTCCGGGAGCACGTCATCGATCCCCGGCTCGTACGGCTCCCGCCGCCGCTCCCCGCCCACCGGCTCGGCCGGCGCGGCGGTCGTGACGCCCCCGCCGTCCTTGGAGCTGAGCGGCCCGGTGTACCTGGCCGGCATGTACAGCGTGAACGTGCTGCCCTCCCCGGGCTGGCTGACCACCTGGATCTCGCCCCCGAGCAGCCGCCCGATGTCCCGGCAGATCGACAGGCCGAGCCCGGTCCCGCCGTACTTGCGGCTGGTGGTCCCGTCGGCCTGCCGGAACGCCTCGAAGATCACATCGAGCTTGTCGGCGGCGATGCCGATCCCGGTGTCGATCACCGCGAAGGACAGGATGTCGTCGCCGTGCTTGAGCGACTCGTCCACGAACCGGGTGTCCGGCCGGGCCCGCCCGATGTGCAGCCGCACCTCGCCGTGCGGGGTGAACTTGACCGCGTTCGACAGCAGGTTCCGCAGCACCTGCTGCAGGCGCTGCTCGTCGGTGCGCAGCTCGTGGGGCACGTTGTCGTCGACCTCGATGCTGAAGTCCAGCCCCTTGTCCTGGGCGAGCGGGGCGAAGGTGGCGTCCACGTACTCCACCAGCTTGGTCAGCGAGAGCTGCGCCGGGTGGATGTCCATGCGCCCGGCCTCGACCTTGGACACGTCGAGGATGTCGTTGATGAGCTGCAGCAGCGCCGAGCCCGCGCCGTGGATCGTCTTGGCGAACTCCACCTGCTGGGAGGTGAGGTTGCCCTCGTTGTTCTCGCTGAGCAGCTTGGCGAGCACGAGCAGGCTGTTGAGCGGGGTGCGCAGCTCGTGCGACATGTTCGCGAGGAACTCGGACTTGTACCGCGAGGAGACCGCGAGCTGCTCGGCCCGCTCCTCCAGGGTGCGCCGGGCCTGCTCGATCTGGAAGTTCTGGATCTCGATGGCGCGGTTCTGCTTGGCGAGCTGGGCCGCCTTGTCCTCCAGCTCGGCGTTGGACAGCCGCAGCTCCTCCTGCTGGCGCTGCAGCTCGTCGGAGCGTTCCTGCAGCTCGGTGGCGAGCCGCTGGGACTCCTTGAGCAGCACCTCGGTGCGCGAGTTGGCGATGATCGTGTTGATGGTGACGCCGATCGTCTCGCTGAGCTGGGTGAGGAAGGCGAGGTGGACCTCGCTGAACCGGTCCAGGGTGGCGAGCTCCAGCACGCCGAGCACCTGGTTCTCGAACAGGACCGGGAGCACGACGATCTGCGCGGGGGCGGACCGGCTGAGCCCGGTCCGGATGGTGATGTAGTCGGAGGGCACCTCCTCCAGCAGGATGTGCTTGCCCTCGAGCGCGGCCTGCCCGACCACGCCCTCGCCCATCTCGAAGCGCTCGCGCACGCCGCCGACGCCGGGCTGCACGCCGTACCCGGCGATGAGCTTGAGGTCGTCGGAGTGCGAGGGGTCGATCAGGTAGCAGGCGCCGTAGCTCGCCGACACCAGCGGGGTCAGCTCGCTCATGATCACCCGGGCGACCTCGACGAGGTCGCGGTGGCCCTGCATGAGCCGGGAGATGCGGGCCAGGTTGCTCTTGAGCCAGTCCTGCTCCTGGTTGGCCTGCGTGGTCTCGCGCAGGTTCGCCACCATCGTGTTGATGTTGAGCTTGAGCTCGGCGAGCTCGCCCGGCGCGTCCACCGTGATCGACTGGGTGAGGTCGCCGCGGGCGACCGCGCTGGTCACGGCGGCGATCGCGCGGACCTGCGTGGTGAGGTTGCCGGCGAGCTCGTTGACGCTCTCGGTGAGCCGCTTCCAGGTGCCCTCGACGCCCTCGACGCGCGCCTGGCCGCCGAGCTGCCCCTCCGAGCCCACCTCGCGGGCGACGCGGGTCACCTCCGAGGCGAAGCTGGACAGCTGGTCCACCATGCGGTTGATCGTGGTCTTCACCGCGAGCATCTCGCCCTGCGCGTCCACGTCGATCTTCCGGGTGAGGTCGCCGTTGGCGACGGCCGTGGTCACCTCGCCGATGTTGCGGACCTGGTACGTCAGGTTGGTGGCCATCGAGTTGACGTTGTCGGTGAGGTCCTTCCAGACGCCGGACACGCCGCGCACCCGGGCCTGGCCGCCGAGCTGCCCCTCGGTGCCGACCTCGCGGGCCACCCGGGTGACCTCGTCGGCGAACATCGACAACTGGTCGACCATCGTGTTCACCGCGTCCTTGAGCTGCAGGATCTCGCCCTGCGCGTCCACGGTGATCTTCTTGGAGAGGTTGCCCTGCACGACGGCGGTGGCGACGGCGGAGATCTGGCGCACCTGGCCGGTCAGGTTGTTCGCCATGTAGTTGACGTTGTCGGTGAGGTCCTTCCAGACGCCGGAGACGCCGTGCACCTGGGCCTGGCCGCCGAGCCGTCCCTCGGTGCCGACCTCGCGGGCCACGCGCGACACCTCCGAGGCGAAGCTGGACAGCTGGTCGACCATGGTGTTCATGGTGCTCTTCAGCTCCAGCACCTCGCCCTGCGCGTCCACGTCGATCTTCTTGGTGAGGTCGCCGCTCGCGACGGCCTTGGTCACCTGGGCGATGTTGCGGACCTGGTATGTCAGGTTCGTGGCCATCGAGTTGACGTTGTCGGTGAGGTCCTTCCAGACCCCGGAGACGCCCTTCACCTCGGCCCGGCCGCCGAGCCGTCCCTCGGTGCCGACCTCGCGGGCGACGCGGGTGACCTCCTCGGCGAACCGGGAGAGGTTGTCCACCATCGTGTTGAGCGTCTCCTTGAGCTCGGCCACCTCGCCCTGCGCCTCGGCGGTGATCTTCTTGGAGAGGTCGCCCTGCGCCACCGCCGTCGCCACGGTGGCGATCGCCCGCACCTGCGTGGTCAGGTTGCCGGCCATGACGTTGACGTTCTCGGTGAGGTCCTTCCACACGCCGGACACGCCGCGCAGCCGCGCCTGGCCGCCGAGCCGTCCCTCGGTGCCGACCTCGCGGGCGACGCGGGTGACCTCCTCGGCGAACTGGGAAAGGTTGTCCACCATCTGGTTGACGGTGTTCTTCAGCTCGAACATCTCGCCGACCGCGTCCACCTGCACCTTGCGCGACAGGTCGCCCTTGGCCACCGCCGTGGTGACCAGCGCGATATCCCTGACCTGCGCGGAGACGCGGCTGGACATGGTGTTGACGGCCTCGGTGAGGTCCTTCCAGCTCCCGGACATGCCGCGCACGTTCGCCCGCCCGCCGAGCTGGCCCTCCGAGCCGACCTCGCGCGCCACCCGGGTCACCTCGGAGGTGAACAGGGCGAGCTGGTCCACCATCCCGTTGACCGCCTTGGCGAGCCGCCGCACCTCGCCGCGCGAGGTCCGGTCGACGTCGATGCGCCGCGACAGGTCGCCCTTCGCCACCGCGTCGATCACGTCGGCGGCGCTGCTCACCGGGCTCACCATCGCGTCGATCAGCGCGTTCACCGACTCCACGCCCTCGGCCCAGGAGCCCACCCCCGGGCTGGGCGTGAGCCGCTCGCCGAACCGGCCCTCCTTGACCACCTCGCGGCGTACCCGCAGCAGCTCGTTGGTAAGGTGCTCGCGCCGGTCCGCGATCTCGTTGAGCAACATCCGGATCTCGCTCAGGATGCCGGGCGGCGCATGGGGGACACGCCGCCTGAAGTCGCCGTCGCGCCAGGTGATGAGCGTGTCCAGCAGGGGGCGGAGGTCGGACTCGGTATAGACCCGCTCGGCCGGCTCGGGTACGGCCGTCGCAGCCGTCATCGGGGCCTCCCTTTACCTTCACACGGTACCCATCCGGGCACTGCTGAACAGATGCCAGTCTGTCACGTTGCGTGGTGTGCGGTCGTCCCTTGTTTGACTCCACCCGCTCACGAGATGTGGTAAGCACGAAGCAGTGACTACTTCGACCCAGGCCGTCCTCGCGGCATCATTCCTGCCAGGTGAGGACGCCATTCCCGCCGCCACGCGGTTCACCAAAGAGGTGATGACCGCGTGGGCCGCCACGTCCATCGCCGCCGACGCCGAGCGGGTCACCGTCGAGCTGGTCTCCCAGGCGGCGGGCGGACCGTTCCAGGTGAAGTGGGTGCACGAGGGCGCCACCGTCCGGGTGGAGGTCACCCAGGACGGCCCGCAGGCCCGCCCCTGGACCGAGGCGATCGACGCGGCGCGTGAATGGGGCACGCGGGCCGACGACGGCTCCCGCACCCGCTGGGTCAGCCTGCACCTGCCCGGCGGCATGGCGCATCCGCAGGACGACTGGACCGTCGAGGTCTCCCGCGGGCCGGGCTGGCTCGGCTTCCTCGCCGACGCCAGCGACCTGCTCGCCGGCACCCTCAATCCGGACATGGTGCCCGCGATCGTCGCCCAGGTCGTGGTGCCCCGCATCGCCACCTGGTGCGCGGTGTACACCCCCGAGCAGCAGGCCGGGCCGGTGCGCCTGGCGTACCTGTGGCACGCCGACGAGGGTGAGATCGACGCCCTGCGCGAGCGGCTCGCCCAGGTGACCATCCCGGTCGGGGAGGGCCCGGCGGCGTCGGTGCTGCCGCTGGAGGGCTGGCAGGCGCTCGCCCTCCCGCTGTTCGCCCGGGGGCGCGGCCTGGGGATGATGTGCCTGGGCCGCCGCGACCGCTTCCCCGAGGATTTGATGCTGCTCGCCGAGGACATCGCCCGCCGCGCGGCGCTGGCGATGGACAACGCCCGCCTGTACGACCAGCAGGCGGCGGCGAACCGGGCGCTGCAGCGCAGCCTGCTGCCGCCCGACATCCCGGACGTCCCGGGTCTGGACTACCACGTGGTCTACGAGCCCGCGGGCGAGACCAACGACGTCGGCGGCGACTTCTACGACCTGTTCCCCGGCCCCGGCGAGAACTGCTGGCGCTTCGCGATCGGCGACGTGTGCGGCACCGGCCCGGCGGCCGCCGCCGTGACCGGCCTGGCCCGCCACACCCTGCGGCTGCTGGCCAGGGAGGGGTACGGCGTGGCCGCCGTCGTCGGCCGCCTCAACCAGGCGATCCTGGAGGAGGGCGAGCGCGCCCGCTTCCTGACGCTGCTGCACGGCGAGATCTCACCCGGCCCGGACGGCCTCGACCTGCGCCTGGTGTCGGCCGGACATCCGGAGGCGCTGCGGCTGCGCCCGAACGGCACGGTCGACGTGGTCGCCACCCCGCAGTCCCTGCTCGGCGTCTTCGAGGAGGCCGCGTTCGAGGCCGAGACCGTCCGGCTCGCCCCCGGCGACGTGCTCCTCGCGGTCACCGACGGCGTCACCGAGCGCCGCTGCGGCGGCCGTCTCCTCGACGACGACGGCGGGCTGGCCAAGATCCTGGCCGAGTGCGCGGGCCTGTCCGCGCGGGGCGTGGCCGAGCGCGTCTTCCGCGCCGTGCAGGACTTCGCCCATGAGCCCAGCGCCGACGACCTGGCGATCCTGGTGATGCGCGCCCCCGAGCAACGCCCCGCGCCGGGCGCGTCCTGACGGGCGCGCTTCGGCGGGCCGCTCTGATGGGCGCGCTGACGGGACGCGTCAGAGCACGTGCTTGCGGGCGAAGGCGAGCTGGACGGCCATCTGGCGGATGCGCTCCTCCACGACGAGCGTGCCGTGCCCGGCGTCGTAGCGGTACACCTCGCAGGGGTGGGAGCGGCTGCGCAGCGCGTCCAGATAGCCGTTGATCTGGCCGATGGGACATCGGGGGTCGTTCTCCCCGGCGAGCACCAGCAGCGGCGCGGTCACGGCGTCGACGTAGGTGATCGGCGAGCAGCGGCGGTAGAGGTCCGGGACCTCCTCGGGGCTGCCGCCGAGCAGCGCCCGGTGGTAGGCCTGCAGGCCCTCCGCCTCCTGCTCGTACGCCGCGGCGTGGTCGGCGATCGGCACGGCGGCGATGCCCGCCGC
Organism: Thermopolyspora sp. NPDC052614; assembly: GCF_040678635.1. Classification (NCBI taxonomy): domain Bacteria; kingdom Bacillati; phylum Actinomycetota; class Actinomycetes; order Streptosporangiales; family Streptosporangiaceae; genus Thermopolyspora; species Thermopolyspora sp. NPDC052614. The sequence goes on along the minus strand of NZ_JBFATZ010000012.1, from coordinate 23,053 downwards.
CCACACCTTGGGCTGGGTGCCGAGGCCCAGCAGGGTGAGGAAGCCGCCCCAGGACGCCCCGGCGAGCAGCAGCCGGTCGGGGTCGGCGATGCTGTGCGCGACGGCCCACTCCCGCACGGCCGTCACGTCGGCGAGCTCGACGTGGCCGATGTCGCCGCGCAGGGCGTCGCGCCAGGCCGTGCCGTACCCGCTTGAGCCGCGGTAGTTGACCCGGACGACGGCGAACCCGTGGTCCACCCAGGTGGCCACGTCGGGGGCGAAGGAGTCGGTGTCCTGCGTGGCGGGGCCGGCGTGCAGCAGGAAGACGGTCGGGTACGGCGCCGCCAGATGTCCCGGCCGGGAGATCATGGCGTGCACCCGGCCGCCGGGCACCGCCACGTCGATGTCCTCCACCGGCACCGAGGGCGGGGCGATCGGCCCGGCCGGGTTGATCACGACCTGGCCGTTGCTCGACCGGATGAGCGGCGGGTGGGCGGAGCTGGAGCAGCAGTACTCCACGGTGCCGTCGAGCCGGGCGGCGGCCTCCTCGATCACGCCGTGCGGGGTGCTGATCGGCGTCATGCCGCCGCCGGCGAGGTCGTAGCGGAACAGCTCGGTCCGGGCGCGATGGTTGATGATGAGCAGCAGGGCGCGTCCGTCGGGGTACCAGTCGGCGGCGATGTCGCCGGGGGACTTCACCCAGACCTCCCGCCGTTCGCCGGTGACCGGGTCCCAGACCAGGGGTTCGCGACGGCCGCGCCGCTCGTGCAGGCACAGCAGCCGGCGGTCGCCTGGCACCGGGGCGAACCGCAGGGCGGTCAACCCCAGGTCGGGGCCGTCGCACATGTTGGCGACGGGGCGGCCGTTGGCGCGCAGTACCCGGATGGCGGGGTGGCGCGCGTCGCGGTGCTCGCTGTGGTTGATCGCGACGAGGGAGCCGTCGAGGGACAGGTCGGCGACGTACGCGGCCTCCTGGTGCCGGTACAGTTCGGCCGGCTCCTCGGACGAGCCGGCCTGGACCAGCAGCACCTGGAACCCGTCGTCGGGGGAACTGCGGCCGATGGCGGCGGTGCCGGACGCCGACAGCGCGATGCCGGCGGGGTGGCCGGGCAGCATGCCGGGGTGCGCGACCTCGTCGGGGCCGCCGGTCCACAGTTGCCGCATCCACACGCCGAACTCGTCGCCGTCGGTGTCGGCGAACCACCAGATCCACCGGCCGGTGGGGTCGATGAGACCGTGGGCGGTGCCGTTGGGCCGGTCGGTCACCTGCCGCGTGGTCGCCATCGCCCGGTCCCAGGCGTAAATCTCCCAGGCGCCGGAGGCGTTGCAGCGGTAGACCGACCTGTTGGGCGCCTGCCGTGCCCAGCGGGGCAGGGTCATCCGGGGCGCACGGAACCTGGCCTGCCAGCGTTCCTCGGCCTTCATGTGCGTGGCACCCTCCTCAACCTCGCCCTCACCGGCGGGGCTGCCGATAAGTATGTCGTCTCCGCGAGATAAATGGCCGACAAATCTGAGGTTATTTCACCCTTGTTGGCGCTTCAGTCACGCGCGTCACAACTATCATCATCAACGTCCTACGAGCGGATATCCGCGTCCTCGCCTTTCCATATGGTGATACGGAACAAGGCGGGCACCATGCTCCGCTCCGGGAGACGTTCGATCCGCTCGCGCAGCGCGGCGGCGTCGGTGTGCCAGGCGCTCGGGCCCATGCTCACCACCGCCTCGACCGCCTCGTGGTCCAGCGCCATTTCCGTCTCCACGCGTACCTCCGCGATTTGGGTGAAATGCCCGGACAGCGCCGCCGCCAGTCGCCGGTCCTTGTCCTCGTCCACCGACAGCAGCCCCAGCCCGCCGACCAGCCCGCCGAGGTGCCCGGGGGCGGGGGTCACCACGAGCAACGTCCCGCCCGGCGCCAGCACCCGGGCGAACTCCGGCCCGTTGCGCGGCGCGAAGGCGTTGAGCACCAGCGCCGCACGGCCGTCCCGCACCGGCAGCGGGCGCCACACGTCGGCGACCACCGCGCCCACCCGCGGATGCGCCCGCGCCGCCCGCTTGATCGCGTGCTTGGAGATGTCGATCGCGAGCCCGGCGCCTCCCACCGCGTCCAGCACCCGGGCCAGCAGGTAGCCGGTCCCGGCCCCGGCGTCCACCACCAGGTCCGGCCCGGTCCCGGGCATTTCCGGCGCCGGGGAGGTTTTCCGCCCGGCGTCCTCGACGAGTTCGGCGGCGAGTCCGGCCACGCGCTCGGCCAGCGGGGCGTAGTGGCCCTCGGCGAGGAAACGCTCCCGCGCGGCGACCATGGCGGGCGTGTCCGCGGTGCCCGCGCCGCCCGAGCCGGTCAGCAGGCTGACGTATCCCTGCCGGGCCACGTCGAAGACGTGCCCGCGCGCACACCGCACGATCCTCGCGGCCAAGGTCAACTCGCCGCGGCAGACCGGGCAGGCGAGATGGTCGATGACGTTCTCCAGCACGTTCCCATCAAATCCGACGAGGGGACCGCCGGGTTCGCCCGGCGTGGAATCGCCTCCCGCATTCACCGCTCCGGCTTGAAACGCGCAGTGCCTGTCCGCCGCCTCTCCCGGCGTGCGGCCGCTTTCCTTCAGATGACGGAGGAGTCGCGGCCTCTCGTCACGTGGCCCTCGGGCGGGGTCGGCCGAGGGCCACGCGGTGCGCAATGGCGATTCGACCATCCACTCCAATGTGCACTTTCATTTTGAATATGCGGTCAGCGCGCCGGGGCGTCCATCCCTAAAGGATCTTGCCCGAGGGGGAAGGGACCATCTGCGGGCGGCCAGGGCGCAGTGAGCGCGGTGACCGTGGGGGACGCAATGATGGCGACCGCTTCCGGACGTCGCGATGCCGGACTTTTGAATCGCTCGTACGTTAGCGTCGGACATATGGCCGAGCACCAGGATGACGTCGCTTATCACGTCGGGCTGAACAAGGTTTTGGCAGGGACCGGAGCCTTTCTCACCGACCCGACCGACCGTGTGCTGCTGGTCAAGCCCAACTATCGCGACCACTGGGGCTGGCCGGGCGGACACGTGGACGAGGGGGAGACCCCCGAAATCGCCTGCGCCCGTGAGGTGCGGGAGGAATTGGGCCTGACCCCGCCGATCGGCCGCCTGCTCGTCGTTCACTGGGTTCCGGTCCTGCCGGAGCGGCCGTATCCGCTCATCCACTTCCTGTTCGACTGCGGGGTCGTCAGCGACGCCGAGGGCATCGTCCTGCAGGAGGAGGAGCTCGACGGCTTCGGCTTCTTCACCGTCGAGGAGGCCGACGCGCTGATGCCCCCGTACCTGGTGCACCGCGTCCGCGTCGCCGCCAAGGCCCGCCGCGACGGCTCCACCGCCTACATCTCCCCGGCCGGCTCGCACCCGGCCGGCTCGCACCCCATCGGCGTATAGCCCAGGGTCCGGGATCCCGCGTTCGGGCCCGGCGGTTTGGAGCCGGGGGTGCCGGGCACCCCGCTGTGTATGCGTGTAGTCGTCGTTGGAGGTACGGGCAACATCGGCACGAGCGTGATCTCCGCGCTGGCGCCCGATCGAGCGGTCACCTCGATCCTCGGGATCGCCCGCCGCCGCCCGGACTGGTATCCGGACAAGACCGAGTGGGCCACGGCGGACGTGGCGAAGGACGATCTGACCGCCCGCTTCCAGGGCGCGGACGTGGTCGTCCACCTCGCCTGGATCTTCCAGCCCACCCACAACCCGCGCATGACGTGGCGTAACAACGTCCACGGCAGCATGCGGGTCTTCGACGCGGTCGCCCGGGCGAAGGTGCCCGCGCTGGTGTACGCCTCCTCGGTGGGCGCCTACTCGCCCCGGCCCGGCGACGACCACCCGGTGACCGAGGACTGGCCCACCCACGGCTACCCGACCGCGTCGTACTCGCTGGAGAAGGCCTATGTCGAGCGGGTGCTCGACATCTTCGAGCGCGACCACCGGGACGTCCGCGTGGTGCGCATGCGGCCGGGCTTCATGTTCAAGCGGGAGGCCGCGGCCGAGCAAGTACGCCTGTTCGGCGGCCCGCTCGTGCCGAAACGGCTCGTACGGGCCAGCATGATACCGGCGATACCCGACATTCCCGGCCTACGCTTCCAGGCCCTGCATTCCGAGGACGCCGGCGAGGCCTACCGCCTGGCCGTCACCCGCGAGGTGTCGGGCGCCTTCAACCTCGCCGCGGACCCGGTCATCCATCCCCGCGAACTCGCCGAGCTGTTCAACGCCCGTCTCATCCCCGTGCCCCGCGTGGTGGCCCGGGGCGTGCTCGCCGCCGCCTGGGGAGCCCGGCTCGTCCCGGCCTCGCCGCACCTGATGGACATGGCACTGCACATCCCCCTGCTCGACGTGACCCGCGCCCGAACCGAACTCGGCTGGTCACCGCGCCGTACCGGAATCGAGGCGCTGAACGCCCTCCTGGCCGGCATGCAGGACGGCTCCGGCGGCAGCACCCCGCCCCTGGAGCGCACGAAGAAGCCCGCGCTCCGGCCCGGCGTCGGCGCCCGCCCATAGCGAACGCACCCGGTCGGCCGCGTGACGCCGACCGCACGACCCCGGCACTTCACCGGGGTCGCTCGCTCACAATCGCGCGTCAACGCCTGCCTCAACGCGTACGGACCGGCCCGCCTCAGCGGCGCGGAGTGCCCTCCCGGCGGCCCCCGGCGACCAGGCGATCGATGAAACTCCGCGGCTGGGTCGTCGCGGTGCGCTCTTGGTCGGCGGGCACGTTCTCACGGGTGTCGCCGCCCGCGTAACCGGCCTCCCGGGATCCGGCGGGCGCGCCTCCCTCCGCTGGGACGGCCCGTCCGGTGGGCGCGGTGTCGGCGGGCGAACTGCGTTCCAGCCGACGCTGCAGCTCCCGCTTCTCCTCCTCAAGCCGCGCGACCCGGTCCCGGGCGTCGTGTCGCACGTAGCGCAGTTCCTTGCGCCGTCTCCGCGCACGCCGCAGTCCCTTCATCAGCAGCGCCAGGCCGATCAGGAACAGCGCGGCGGTAATGACTCCCAGGACGAACATCTGTGTGGCCGTGATACCGAAGTCCCGGCCGAACACCGTTATCGTCGTGGACGCCGTGGGCTCGTTGACCGTCACCGCGATCGCCGCCGCGATCGCGAGCAGGATCAGGACAATACCCAGCACTAGCATCGCTCTCACCCCAAAAGTGGTCTTCGGTGCTGGTCGCCCCGTGCAGGGGCTCACCTCCGACTGCCCCGGAAACCGGCGGCTATGCCGATCTTTGGCGGTGTCCAGACGCTGGATCGTCGGTACGCGGGCCGGGTGTGCCGAGCCCATAGAGCCCGTACGCCCGGTCCAGCGCGATGATCCGGGCGGCGGCCTGGAAGGCGGCGGGATCGCGTGCGCGATCAGGCGAGGAGAAGCTCGACCTGATCCCGGTTGGTGTAGACGTCCCAGTAGAGCGGCGCGACGACGTCGATGTCGGGCGTGGTCGCCGACGTGCCGAGGGCGATGTGCGCGACGTGGACGCCGGTGCCGACGAGGTCGGCGTGCAGGCTGTGCGCCCAGCTCCGCAGCCCGGCGGCGGCGATGCCCGCGAGGGCCATCCCGGGGACGGGGTGCAGGGACGACAAACCGGTGGTGAAGATCAGCGTGCCGTTGTCGCGTTCGATCATGCCGGGGAGCACCTGGCGTATGACGGTGAGGGCTCCGCCGAGGCAGAGGTCGAGGTGGGGGAGCAGGGCCTCCATGGTGACGTCGGCGGCGCCGACGGGAGCCTCGTCCGGCGCGGTACGCCGAGGGACGACGGAGTACTTCAGCACCTCGACCTCGCCGAACCGATCGGTGATCTGCTCGAAGGCGGTGCGGATGGCGTCCGGGTCGAGCACGTCGGCCGCGAAGCCGGCGGCCGGGACTCCCTCGGCGGTGAGCCGCGCGACCGGTTCGTCGAGCCGCTGCCCGTTCCGGGCGACCATCGCCACGTTGAAGCCTTTGTGCCCGAAGACCCTGGCGACCGAGAGCCCGAGACCGTTACCCGCATCGACGATGACAATGGTGGACATCGGGATATCTCCCTCGACTGTTCCGCTGCTCAGTGAGGAGATATGTGCCCAATAGTCCGGCTTGTAGTATTCGGCTCGCGGACGACGTGTCTTACCGGCTCCGGCCATCGGCGCCAGGGGCACGAAGACGATCGGCAGGCGCCGAGCAGGCGACGGTGACCGACCCGCGCCTCACACCGGCATGCCGGGCCGATCGGAGAGGTGTTCCAGGTCCACGGTGTCGGCCATGACCTGGGCGCCCTTGTCGTTGAGGTGCATGCCGTCCCCGGCGTCCAGGTCGGGGTGGATGCGGTCGGGGTTCTCGGGGTCCTCGACCGCTCGCGCCACATCGAACACGGCGTCGAAGAGATCGCTGCCGCGCATCCACTCGTTCACCTCGCGGCGCGCGGCGAGGCCCTCCGGGGTGCTCAATCCCTCATAGACGGCCCCGCCGAACGGCCCGATGGTGCCGACGAGGATCTTCAGACCGGCCTCGTGGGCGCGGCGGGCCAGCGTCGTGAAGCCCTCGATGAGGGCCTCGGCGGTGGCGGGGGCGGCGCCGTACATGCGAGGGAGGACGAGATCGTTGATGCCGAGATAGACCAGAACGTGGGTCACGCCGGGAATCGAGAGCACGTCCCGATCGAATCGCTTCAGGGCGTGCTCGCCGACCTGGTCCTCCAGCAGTCGGTTCCCGGCGATGCCCTGATTGACGACCCAGCCTCGTTCCAGCCGCCGGTTCAACAGGTCCACCGAGCGGTTGTTCGCACTCGTCGTGGTGCCGACGCCTTCGAACCAGGAGTCGCCGAGCGCCACGGCGATCGGGGTGCCGTCCGGGGCGGGCACATCGACCCCCGAGACGAAGAACCTGCCCTCGACCTGCTCGGCGTCGGGGAGCGCGGCGGACCCGGTGTGATCGCCACTCGCCACGTGGGCGACCTCCATGGCCATGTGGGAGTAGGTGGCCGGACCCGTCTCCTCCGGCAGATAGAGGCTCAGCGTGAGGTCGCCGCCGGGCACGACGGGCAGATTCACAGGGTCGGACACGGCCTCGTCGCCGGGCGGGATGACGATTTCACCGGTGCCGCCGAAGGCGAGGGCGGCCTGCCCGTGCTCGGTGGCGGCCGTCGCCGCGGCGACCGTCAGGGGAGTGCGGCCGTAACGGTTCGTCAGGCGCACACGAACGCGCTCACCGCCACCGGCCAGGTGAAGGCGCTGACGCACCGTCTGATCGGCGAAGCCGCGCGGCTCACTGAACCTGATCTCCTCGTACGGGCTGATCACGGCCGTGCGGAACGCGGCCGTCCAAGTCACGCTTGTTTCGTTCATCCCCGGTCGATTCCCTGTGCTGGAGTCCAACGGTTTCGTTGCATCACTGTGTACCGGTAACTTCCTCATGGGAAGTACGCACTTCAAAGTGCGTAAGGCACGCTGAGGTCGGAGGAAAGCGCTCGATGACGACGACGGCGGCCGAGAAGAGGGCGCAGGCCAAGGCCGAATACAACGCGTTCCTGGCCCAATGCCCCAGCCGCAAGCTGCTTGACCGGATCTCCGACAAGTGGGTGGCGCTGATCCTGGCCGCACTGGGGGACGGCGGCCCGCAACGGCCCGGCGCGGGCTGCGCGGGCGAGCCCCGGCCGATGCGGTACTCGGAGTTGTCCCGCCTGCTGGCCGGAATCAGCCAGAAGATGCTCACGCAGACGCTGCGCGCCCTGGAACGCGACGGCCTGATCACCCGAACTGTGACACCGACCGTGCCGGTCACGGTCACCTACGCGCTGACCGACCTCGGACTCTCGCTGTACCAGGTGATACGTGGCCTGAAGTCCTGGGCGGAGGAGCACATGGACGAGGTGCTCGCCAACCGCGACAAGTACGACGTCCGCGTCGGCTGAACAACCGGCCGCCGTTGGCGGCGTGACCACGTCGCTTCGCCGGTGGCCCGCCCCTCCCGGCCGAAGCGATGGCGCGCTGTCACGTGGCACGAACCGGAGCGCCACGTGGATGGCGCCCGACCCGGTGGAACGTCGCCGGACACCGTGGCAGGCAGGTCAGCGCGGTGGCAGCCAGATGATCCAGTCGCGGATCTTGGCGATGCTCACCCGATGGGGCCGCCAGTTCGCGTACGCTGCGGCCGGTTTCGCCCTGCCCCGGGTCAGGTAGGCGACCCGGTCGCCGCGCAGGGGCACCCGTGGATGCCAGGTCGCGTATCGGCACCCCGCCGCGTACGCCAGCGGCAGCGACGCCCCCGGCCCTCCGACGCGGCACGGCGTGTGCACCCCCAACGCGTTGATGACCCGTGCCGTCTTCAGCGCACCCGCCCGGTCCGCCCCGATCCCGCCGAGCCGTACCGTCAGGATCGCGTGCTGTATCGCGAGGAAGACCGCCAGCGCGCCGACGACGAGCGCCCGCGCCGCCCGCCCCCGCCCGGCCGTCCGCACCAGCAGGTACGCCACCGGCAGGGCCAGCAGCGCATACGCGGGAATGAGGAACCGCGGCGCCGCGTACCCCACCAGGAACAGGTACTGCGCCGCCAGCGCCCCGCCCGCCGCGACCGCCAGCGCGTGCGCGCGGAAATCCACCATGCGGCGAGCCATCCACAACGCCCCGGCCACCACGAACGGAATGGCGAGCCACCACACCGTCAGTTCAACGTGCTTCAGCTCGACGTTGCAGGGCCGGCACAGCAGCGGCCCGTTGAGCGCCTTGAGCTCGTACCAAACCCCCCATGTCGGCCGCAGATGCCCCTGAACCTCGCTCGCCCCTCGAATCCGGGCAAGCAGCCCGCCATACCGTGCGTACGCCTCGATCACCCACGGCGCGGCCCCGGCCACGCACCCGGTCACCACCGCGACGGCGACGGCCGCCCGCCGCCACTCGCGCACGGCGGCCCAGGCGACCCCGAGCGCCAGCCCCAGCCACAACGCGTCCCCGGGCCGGAGCTCCGCCACCGCCGCCAGGCACGCCGCGAGTCCCGCGTAGGCCCCCTTCGGCCGCGGCACCCGGGTCGCCAGCAGAAAGAACCCGGTCGCCGCCACCGCCCCGTACGCCACGTACAGGTTGGGCATGACCTCGCCGCCGTAGAACCGCACCACCCACAGCCCGGTGAGCAGCAGCGCCGCCCCCGCCACGATCAGCTTCGCGCGCCGCGCCCGGATCACCCGCAGCCAGGGCAGGTAACCGAAGAACAGCCCCGCCGCCGCCAGCACGATCATCCACACCCGCACGGGCACCGGATCGGCGGTGAACCAGGCCGCGGGCGCGACCAGCCAGGTGATGCCCCGAGCGCGCGGCTCGCTGAAGGAGGCGTCCGGCAGCGCGGGGCTCACCTGGCTCAGATAGACCAGTTCGTCCCAGCCCCACGGCATGCGATGCGCCCCGACGGCGAACTGCAGGACCCCGAACAGCACGGCCACCAGCCCGAGGGGCGTCGCCGGATGATCGGCGACTCGCCGTACCCACGATCGCCTCCGCCGCCCCCGCTCATCCGCGCGCTCGCGAACCCGGCCCGCGGCGGCCGGCGGGCGGCGCATCGTCTCGGTCGCCCCACTCGCGGACGGCCCGTCCGTGCCGCCGGGAAGGTCACGAGGAGGCCGACCGGCCACGCGCGACGCCTCGGCGTCGTGTCCGCCGCGCGAGCCGTCCACCTGGTCCTGAACTCCCTGATGTGAGCGATGCGGTGCCTCGGAGCCGTGTCCGCCGAGCGGCCGGGCGTCCGCGTGGCCCGGAACGTGTTCCGCCGTGCGCCCCGCCTCCGTCTCGGCCGTCTCGGCCGCGGACGGGCCGTCCCCATGCGAGAAGGGCCGGTCATCCGGCCCTTCCGTCGTCGTCACCTCGGCGGTGGGTTCGCCCACCCTCGGCTCATGCGGTGTCCCCCCGGCACGCTTCACCCCGACGATGTTGTCCCCCCGACCGCCGCCTCACTCCTGCCGAAAGCGGCATTTGACGTTCCTCAGTCCAACGCGTACGCCCAGCTCACAGCCGTAAACATCCGCCCAGCCGTACCCACGGAAAACCTGTTGACCTCAACTTTGGTTGAGGTCCTAGGGTCGTGAGCGGCACCGCCGAACCCGAGCGGCGGAACCCCGGCCGACACGATTGGTTCCTTGCATGAGTATGGAAGTCACCGCATGGCACTCGATGTACAACGCCATGCACGCCACCCAGGACCGCCGCCCGTTCTCCCGGGCGACCCTGCGGCGTATCGCCCGATTCGCCCGGCCACACCGCGTGCTGCTGTCGTGGTTCCTGGCGTTGAGCGTGGTCGCCGCCGTGCTGGGCGTGGCGACGCCGGTGCTCGCGGGGCGGGTGGTGGACGCGATCTGGCAGCGCGCGGAGATGAGCGTCGTCGTCGGGCTCGCCGCCCTGATCGCCCTGATCGCGCTCGTCGAGGCGGGGATCGGCCTGCTCACCCGCTATCTGTCGGCGAGCATCGGCGAGAACCTCATCCTCGACCTGCGCAGCACGGTCTTCGCGCACGTGCAGCGCATGCCGGTCGCGTTCTTCACCCGCACCCGCACCGGCGCCCTGGTGAGCCGCCTGAACAACGACGTGATCGGCGCGCAGCGGGCGTTCAGCGACACGCTGTCCGGCGTGGCCGGCAACCTGGTGACGCTCACGCTCACGCTCGGCGTGATGATCAGCATCTCCTGGCCGATCACCCTGCTGGCGCTGCTGCTGCTCCCGGTCTTCATGGTCCCGGCCCGGCGCATGGGCGCGCGGCTGGCCCGCCTGCAGCGTGAGTCGGTGAACCACAACGCGGTGATGAGCACCCAGATGACCGAGCGGTTCTCCGCGCCGGGCGCGACGCTGGTGAAGCTGTTCGGCCGCCCCGAGCGGGAGGCGGCCGAGTTCACCGCGCGGGCCCGCCGGGTGCGCGACATCGGCGTGCGTACCGCGATGACGCAGTCGGTGTTCGTGCACGCCTTGACGGTCGTCTCCGCCCTCGCCCTCGCGCTCGTGTACGGCCTGGGCGGCTACTTCGCCCTCGCCGGCGCCCTCGACCCGGGCGCGGTGGTCGCGCTCGCGCTGCTGCTGACCCGCCTGTACGCCCCGCTGACCGCGCTGGCCAGCGCCCGCGTCGAGGTGATGACGGCGCTGGTGAGCTTCGAGCGGGTCTTCGAGGTGCTCGACCTGGAGCCCCTGATCAAGGAGTCGGAGCACGCGACCGAGGTCCCGGACGGCCCGGTCGCGGTCGAGTTCGACGGCGTGAGCTTCGCCTACCCGTCGGCGGACAAGGTGTCGCTGGCGTCCCTGGAGGAGGTCGCGAACCTCGACACGCGCGGTGGCGTCCAGGTCCTGCACGACATATCGTTCCGCGCCGAACCCGGGCGACTGGTGGCCCTGGTCGGCTCCTCCGGCGCGGGCAAGTCGACGATCGCCCAGCTCCTGCCCCGGCTCTACGACGTCGACGAGGGCGCGGTACGGCTCGGCGGCGTCGACGTCCGCGACCTCACCCTCGATTCGATCAAAAGCACCGTCGGCATGGTCACGCAGGACGGCCACCTGTTCCACGACACCATCCGGGAGAACCTCCTGCTGGCCCGCCCCGAGGCCGCCGAGGACGAGCTGTGGGACGTCCTGCTCCGCGCCCGCCTCGACGACCTGGTGCGCGCCCTCCCCGACGGCCTCGACACCGTCGTCGGCGAGCGCGGCTACCGCCTGTCGGGCGGCGAGCGCCAGCGCCTCACGATCGCCCGCCTGCTGCTGGCCCGCCCGCGCGTCGTCATCCTCGACGAGGCGACCGCCCACCTGGACTCCACCTCCGAGGCGGCCGTCCAGGAGGCCCTCGCCGAGGCCCTCGACGGCCGCACCGCCCTGGTGATCGCCCATCGGCTGTCCACCGTACGGGCGGCCGATCTGATCCTGGTGGTCGAGGACGGCCGGATCGTGGAGCGCGGCACCCACGAGTCCCTGCTCGCCGAGGACGGCCGCTACGCGGAGCTGTACCGCACCCAGTTCGACGAGTCCCCGGTGGAGGCCGCCGCCTGACGTAGGGGATTTCGCATCAGGTACCTCATCGGCGACGTCCAAGGGGTGCACCCGTCAATGTAGGTTGACACACCATACTCGTCAACCTATGTTGACGAGTATGGCTGATATCCCAGGTTCCACACTCGTAGGCGCGGCCGAGGCACCCCGCCCGCGCCCTGTCCCGGTCCCCACAAAGCCGCTCGTCTGCGGCCTGATCGCCGGTCCGCTCTTCCTCGCCGTGCTCCTCGTCCTGGGCGCGACCCGCGAGGGCTACGACGCCCTGCGCCACCCGGGCAGCTCGCTCGCCATCGGCGACCTCGGCTGGACGCAGGCGGTCAACTTCGTCGTCGTCGGCGTGCTGACGCTGGCCTTCGCGGTCGGCGTGCGGCGCGTCCTGCGTCCGGTCGGCGGCCTGTGGGGTCCGCTGCTGATCGGCGTGTGGGCCGTCCACTTCATCCTCGCGGGCGTCTTCACCTCCGACCCGGTGAGCGGGTACCCGCCGGGAACCCCCGACGTGCCCGTGCGACCCACGCTCGGTGGCGCGATCCACGACGCGGCGGCCGTGCCCGGCTTCGTGAGCCTGGCGGCCGCCTGCCTGGTGTTCGCGTGGTGGTTCGCCGTGCGCGGGGAGCGCGGGTGGGCGGTCTACTCCGGTCTCTCCGGCGTCGCCTTCGGCATCGGGTTGGTGCTCTCCAGTGTGGGCTTCGCGCAGGTGGCGGGCCTGGTCGAGATCGCCGGGCTGCTGCAGCGCGGCACGGCCGCCATCGGGTTCGCCTGGCTGAGCCTGCTCGCCGTACGGCTGCTGAGGGCGCCGGTCCGGGAGCGGAGGCGGCGGAAAAAGTGATTGACGGGCTCCGGCGAAGCTCCTATGGTTCATTACACAAGTAATGAACCAAAGAAGCAGGTGCCATGTTCGACGACCGGAGCCCGATCTATCGGCAGATCGCCGAGCGCATCAAGGCCGATGTGATGAGCGAGGTGCTCAAAGGCGACGAGCAGGTGATGTCCACCAACCAGTACGCCGCCTACTATCGGATCAACCCGGCCACCGCCGCGAAGGCGTTCCAGCAGTTGGTCGACGAGGGCGTCCTGTACAAGAAGCGAGGTATCGGCATGTTCGTGAGCCCGGACGCCCGCGATCGACTCAGGGCCAAGCGCAGGGAGAGCTTCTTCGCCGACGTCGTGGACCCGATGGTCGCCGAGGCCAAGGCCGCCGGGATCCCGCTGCGCGAGATCATCCGGCGGATCGAGGAGCTGGAGGGCGGCGCGTGAGGATCGAGATCGAGGACCTGGTCCTGCGCTACGGCGACGTCACCGCGATTGACGGGATGACCCTCACGTTGGAGGAGGGCAAGATCTACGGCCTGCTCGGCCGCAACGGCTCGGGCAAGACGAGCCTGCTGTCGATCCTGGCCGCCTTCCGCAAGCAGACCTCCGGCAGGGTACGCGTCGGCGGGAAGCCGGTGTTCGAGAACGGCGCGATCACCCGCGACATCGCCCTGATCCGCGACACCGGCGAGGCCGTGGACATCGGCACCGCCGAGGACGCGCTGTACTTCGCCAAGGGTCTACGCCGGAACTGGGACGCCGACTACGCCCGCTCCCTCATGGACCTGTTCGACATCAACCCGAAGGCGAACGTCAAGAACATGTCCAAGGGCCGGCGCTCCGCGATGGGCATCATCGTCGGCCTCGCCTCCCGCGCCCCGCTCACCATGTTCGACGAGTCGTACCTGGGCATGGACGCCCCCTCCCGGCAGGCGTTCTACGACCAGGTGCTCGCGGACTACATGGCCCACCCCCGCACGATCATCATGTCCACCCACGTGATCGAGGAGGTCGGCCCCCTCTTCGAGGAGATCGTGATCATCGACAGGGGAAGGCTGCTCGTACACGAGGAGAGCCAGACCCTGCTGTCCAAGGGCGTCTCCGTCACCGGCCCGACGGCGCTGGTCGACACCTTCACCGCGGGTCTGAAGGTGCTCGGCTCCCGATCGCTCGGCCCCACCACCTCGGCGATGGTGTACGGCGAGTTCGACGAGACCCAGCGCCGCAAGGCCCGCGAGGCGGGGCTGGAGCTCGGCCCGATCGCCCTGCAGGACCTGTTCATCCACCTGACCGGAGGTCGGACATGAGATTTCCCACCCGCCTGCTCGCCGCGAACGCGGTCTTCGCGCTGCTGCTCTGGGCCGGGTTCTGGGCGCTCGTCACCGCGATCACGGTGTTCCTCGGCGTGACCGGCAGGCTCACGAGCAGCGCCTGGGAGGTCGCCGCGCAGGCCCCGCGCTGGTACGCGTTGTTCTTCGGCGTGGCGCTCGTCCGCGAGTTCATGCCGATGTACATCGCGCACGGCCAGACCCGCCGCCGCTTCGCCGTCCACGGCCTGATCACCGTCGCGCTGTTCGCGCCGTTCCTGGCCGCCCTGCTCGTGATCTCCTACCTGCTGGAGGGCGTCCTGTACGGCCTGGCGGACTGGCCGCACGTGCTCACCCGCACCCACCTGTTCACCTCGCCCACCCAGGTGCCGCCGATCTTCGCCGAGTACCTGGTCCAATTCGCGGCCTGGATCCCGGCGGGCGCGTTCATGGGTGCGGCCTTCTACCGGTTCCGGAGCAATGGCCTGCTGTCGGTCCCGGGCGGCGCCGCTCTGATCATCATCGCCGAGAGCTCGATCGACTCCAAATTCTGGCTGCCCATCGTCACCAACCGCCTCGACATCGGCCTGCCCGACCTGCCGCTGACCCCCTTCGTGGCGGGCGTCGCGGTCTTCCTCGTCGGCCTCCTGCTCACCTGGTCGATCATCCGCGACATACCACTGCGCAACCAGTTCGCCTGAGCCACGACGGCGACACATCGGGGGCGGCCGTACCACACCCGGATCGGCCGCCCGGCCGGGAAACGAAGATCGCGCGCGTCCGCCGCCTCGCGGGGCCGGGCACATCGGGTCCTCGCCTCGCCTGAGTCACGCAAGTGTGCCCTTTCAGCGACCTCACCGAAAGGGCCGTACCCAGCCGCCGCCGCCCCCGGTCGGACGCGTCGAGCCCTCGCCCCGCCGAGGACACCGCTGAGCAGGGCTCACCTCCACGCCTCACGCGTACCGGACCCCCGCCAGACGCCCAAGGGTAGGGTTATCCCTACCACGGATTGGGATGCCTGGCGCATGTTGCCCGAACGTCGAAATTCCTACGGTGGAATCATGAGCCATGCGCAGTTGGTCGCCTCCCCCTGGGACCGGATCCGCGGCCACTGGTCCACGCCGACCTGGCTTCGCACCATGCACGTGATGACGGGCGTGCCGATCGCCCTGCTGGCCGGGACGGTGCTGGTCACCCTCACCCTGTTCTCGGTCTTCCTGATCTGGACCATCGTCGTGCCGCTGATCAGCCTGGTGCTGCTGTTCTGGCTGCTGCCGCTGCTGACCGCGCTGCAGCGGTCCCGGTTCTCCGCCTTCCTCAACATGGACATTCCGCGCATCCCGGCCCCCAGGGGCGCACGCGGGCCGGTGAAGTGGCTGATCCGCACGGCGCGGGCGGGCAGCACGTGGCGGCAGATCGCCTACCACGTGCTTTCGCCGCTGATCAGCCTGATCGGCTTCCTCGCGGTGATCCTCGCCTGGGCGGCGTGCCTCGCCTCGGCGGCGCTCGCCATCCAGGTGTGGGCGGTCGGCGGCACCTGGCAGAGCGCGCCGCTGATGCTGCTCACGCTGGCGCTGTTCGTCGCGGGGCCGTGGCTCGCCCGCGGCGTCACCGGGCTCGACCTGATGGCCGCCGAGGCGCTGCTCGGCCCGAACGTCAACGACCTGCTGGCCCGCCGCGTCGAGACCCTGGAGGAGAGCCGCGCCGAGGTCATCGACGCCGCCGACGCCGAGCGCCGCCGCATCGAACGCGACCTGCACGACGGCCCGCAGCAGCGCCTGGTGTCCCTGGCGATGAACCTCGGCATGGCCCGCGCCACCCTCACCGACCTGCCCGACCCGGCCAAGCAGATGATCGCGCAGGCGCACGAGGAGGCCAAGCAGGCGCTGAAGGAGCTGCGCGACTTCGTCCGCGGGCTGCACCCGGCGGTGCTCACCGACGAGGGCCTCGACGCCGCCCTCTCCGGCCTCGCCGTACGGTCGCCGTTCCCGGTGCGGCTCAACGTCGACGTCCCCGAGCGGCCCACCCCGACCGTCGAGGCGGTAGCGTTCTTCGTCGTGTCCGAGGCCCTGACGAACGTCGCCAAGCACGCCCGGGCCACGTCCGCCGAGGTCATGGTCTGGCGCGACGGCGACCTGCTCCGCGTGGTCATCTCCGACGACGGCCGCGGCGGCGCCGACCCCGAGCGCGGCACCGGCCTGCGCGGCCTCACCCAGCGGATCCGCTCGGTCGACGGCGCCCTCTACATCGACAGCCCGCGCGGCGGCCCCACCACCATCACCGCGGAACTGCCATGCGGGTAGTGCTCGCCGAGGACTCCGTGCTGCTCCGCGAGGGGCTGGTGTGGATGCTCGGCGCGGCCGGCATGCAGGTCGTGGCCGCGGTCGCCGACGCCGAGGCGCTGCTGCGCGCCGCCGACGAGCACCGCCCCGACCTCGTCATCACCGACGTGCGCATGCCGCCCGGCCACAGCGACGAGGGCCTGCGCGCCGCGCTCGTGCTGCGCCGCCGGCACCAGGGCCTGCCGATCGTCGTCTTGTCGCAGTACGTCGAGGAACGCTACGCCACCCAGCTGCTGTCCACCGAGACCAGCGGCATCGGCTACCTGCTCAAGGACCGGGTGGCCGACGTCGCCGAGTTCGTCGACGCCCTGCGCCGCGTCGCCTCCGGCGGCACCGCCCTCGACCCCGAGGTCGTCGCCCAGTTGCTGATCCGGCGGCACAGCGACCCGCTCGACCAGCTCACCCGCCGCGAGTACGAGGTGCTCGCCCTGATCGCCGAGGGCCGCTCCAACACCGGCATCGCCGAGGCCCTCACCATCAGCGAAGGGGCCGTGGGCAAGCACATCAACAACATCTTCACCAAACTCGGCCTGCCCAACGCCGAGGGCGACCACCGCCGGGTGCTCGCCGTACTGCGCTTCCTCAAGATCTCCTGAACCCGCCGGCGAAAGGTGACCCGATGGCGATGCCCCGCAACATCCGAGCCCTATGGCTCATCGTCGGCGCCGCCCTGACCGTGATCACCGTGCTCCTCACCGCCCTCGGCATCTGGTCGGAGTTCCGCGAGCCCCGCGACTACGACTACGCCTTCCCCGGCACGTACGGCGCCTCCCTGATCAGCGAGCGCTCCCAGGAGACCACCACCACCGTCTACGAGATCACCTCCCCCGTGGTCATCGTCGACGTCACCGGCCCGGTGGGCGTCCGCGTCACCCGCGGCGAACCGGACCGCCTCACCATCCGCCGCGAGCTCACCTACGGCCCCCAGGGCCGGGAATTCAGCCAGCAGTGGCTCGACGGCAAGGTCCTGCACGTCCTGTTCATCTGCCCCGGCCCCCGCGCCGGCGCCGGCCTCACCTGCACCGCCGACTACTCCCTCACCGTCCCCCCGGACGTCAAAGTGATGATCGCCGGCCCCCGGGCGACCCACGAATGCCGCCTCTCCACCGCAGAAACCGTCTGCCGCACCCCGACCGCGTCCCGCTGACCCGGCCCCCACCGCCGAGCCGGGCGGGTTTCCTCGAGGCCGGGGCGGGCGCGTCGCGGGAGGGCCGCCCGCGGTCCGCGCGGATTCTGTCGGTGGCTCCCTGTGTACTGGGTAGGTCACGTCGAGGTGTACGCGGCGCACACCCTCGGCAGGGAGAGCACGGAAGGCACGATCATGATGGAAACCCAGGTCCGGGACGATTTCCTCCATCTGGCCGACCCCTTCCGGCGCGAGCTGACCGCGTACTGCTATCGCATGCTCGGCTCCATCCACGACGCCGAGGACCTGGTGCAGGAGACGTACCTGCGGGCGTGGCGCTCCTACGACAAGTTCGAGGGAAGGTCCTCGCTGCGCTCCTGGCTGTACCGCATCGCCACCAACGTCTGCCTCACCGCGCTGGAGAGCCGGGGCAAGCGGCCGATGCCCACCGGTCTCGGCACCGGGAGCGCCGACCCGGCGATCCCGGTGGTCGAGCAGGTTGAGGTGCCATGGCTGGAGCCGGCGCCGGACGTGATGGTCGGAGCGTCCAACGCCGACCCCGCCGCGATCGTCACCTCGCGGGAGAGCGTCCGGCTCGCCCTCATCGCCGCGCTGCAGCACCTGCCGCCCCGCCAGCGGGCCGTGCTGATCCTGCGGGACGTGCTGAAGTGGCGCGCCGCCGAGGTCGCCGAACTGCTCGACGTCTCCGCCGCCGCCGTCAACAGCATGCTCCAACGCGCCCGCGCCCAACTCGACGAGATCTCCCCATCAGAGGACGAGGTCGCCGAGCCCACCACCCAGGACCAGCGCGACCTGCTCAACCGCTACGTCGAGGCCTTCGAACGGTACGACGTGAACGCCATCGTCACCCTGTTCACCAAGGACGCGGTCTGGGAGATGCCGCCCTTCCCGACCTGGTACCAGGGCGCCGACTCCATCGGCCGCCTCATCTCGGCACAGTGCCCCGCACAGCGCCCCGGCGACCTGCGACTCCTCCCCACCGAGGCGAACGGCCAGCCCGCCTTCGCCATGTACCTCCGCCGCGACGGCACCTACCACTCCTTCGCCATCAACGTCCTCACCCTCTCCGCCTCGGGCATCGAACACGGCACGATGTTCTTCGACCTCAGCCTGTTCCCCCTCTTCGGCCTACCGGACACGCTCCCGCAGGACGCGTAGCGGGCATCGGGTCGGCCGCCGGGCCGTCTGCGGGGAGGCGCATAGGCGCAGGCATCGGTCACCGATCGACCATCAGTTGACCGGCCGGGCGGGCGTACAGGACACCTGGGGGCTGCGACGTTCGAGGAGGACGACGTCCCGCCAGGACACCCCAAGCCTGTATTGACATTTATCTAATCAGCGTGCCAGGCTCATTGATTAGACGGATGTCGAAACAGTCGCTAGAAGGGAGACCGTCATGTCCCGTGTCCAGCTCGCTCTTCGTGTCGCCGATCTCGAAGGTTCGATCGCCTTCTACTCCAAGCTGTTCGGCACCTCCCCCGCCAAGCGCCGGGAGGGGTACGCGAACTTCGCCATCGCCGAACCGCCGCTCAAGCTCGTGCTCATCGAAGGCGAGGCCGGTCAGGACACCCGCCTGGACCACCTCGGCATCGAGGTCGCCTCCACCGACGAGGTCAACGCCGCCGCCGACCGGCTGAAGGAGGCGGGCCTGGCCACCTTCGAGGAGAACGACACCACCTGCTGCTACGCCCTGCAGGACAAGGTGTGGGTGCACGGGCCCGGAGCCGAGCCGTGGGAGGTCTACGTCGTGAAGGCCGACGCCGACACCCTCGGCAAGAGCGACGTCGCGGTCGCCGCAGGCAGCGACTGTTGCGGTACCGAGGCCGACCGTGCCGACGAGGGCAAGGCCGAGGCGGAGGAGCCCGTGGAGGCCAAGACCGGGGCCGGCTGCTGCTGACGGCGCTTCGCGGCCTGCCCGCAGGGCCGTGGGCGAGTTCCTAGGCCCGGTAGCAGTCCGCGAGCGCCGCGAAGGCGGCCTTCGGCTCCCACGGCATGTCGGAGTACGTCGTGCCGTGGCCTGCCTCCAGAACCTTCACCACTCCAAGGCTGGCCAGGTCGAAGTCCTCGCTCGGGTTGTCCCGGTGAGGTAGGTCGTAGCGGGCGAAGGTGTACCAGAAGGCGTTGTCCACGCCCTCCTCGTCGAGGATGGCCAGCACTTCGCGCAGGTAGGCGGCCTGTTCCTGCTCGTCGCGGACGTGGTCGCCGGTGAGACGGGCCGGTCCGCCGTGCGGGCCCCACTCGACGATCGAGTCGGAACGGTCGCCCATGTCGGCCGCGCCGCGATAGGTGCCGCAGCCGAATTCGTTGACGGCCACGGGTTTGCCCTGCGCCCTGCCCTGGGCGACCAGGGCGCGGACGGTGTCGCGGTAGGTGGGGGCGGTGGTGGCCGAGCGGTAGCCGGCGTCGGTGGCGATGATGTCGAAGGGGGTCCAGTCGACCTGCTCCATCGGGATGGAGGAGTAGGTGACCGGGCCGCCGAATCGTTCGCGCACCATCGCCACCGCCTTGGCGAGGAAGGCGTTGACGCGGGCGGGCAGGGTCGGGAGCGCCTGCCGCAGGCTTTCGGGCCGGGCCAGCAGGGGCATCCTGTCCCGGAACGTGTCGCCGGGCAGGAAGCCGTCGGTGAACAGGCTTATCTCCGAGCCGGTGACCAGCACGACATCCGCGCCCTCGCGGCGGAGCCGTTCGCCGTGTTCGGCGCAGTCGGCGATGACGGCGAGCAGTTCGTCGGCGGTGATGTCGCAGGTGAACGGGGACAGCCACACCTCCAGCCCGGCCGCGGCGGCGTGCGTCGCGGCGACCTTGAGCCGCTCGGGGGCGCCGCCTGTGATCCGTACGGCGGTGCAGTGCAGATCCTCCCGGATGATCCGCATCTCCCGCTCGACCACCGTCGGGTCGAAGGGTTCCCGGGTGCTCCACCCGGCTTCGCGGGCGAACGCGTCCGCGAAGCCGGTGTCGAAGTTGATGCCTTTGCCGCGCATGCTCCGGCACTCCTCTCATCCTGTCGGCCGTCCCTACGGCGACGTTAAGGTACTGGCAGTACCGTAATGGCAATCACTGTGATTAGGCAATCGGGTTGATTAGGGTACGATGAGAGCCCAACGGAAGGGCGATCATGGCTGGAGAATCGGCACAGGGTAAGGCCGCCGCACCCACCAGGCGGCGCGGCGCGGCCCTGGAGCGGGCGATCCTGAGCGCCGCCGCCGAGGAGCTCAGGGAGGCCGGATATCCGGGCCTGACCATGGACCGGGTGGCCAAGCGCGCGGGCACCAACAAGAACGCGATCTACCGCCGCTGGCCGAGCCGCGCCGCGCTCGCCGTCGCCGCCTACCGGCAGATGACCGAGACCGAGGCGCGTCCCCCTGACACCGGCGAGTTGCGCGCGGACGTGCTGGAACTCCTGCGCCGTGCGAACCGGCACCTGTCCTCGCCGCTGGGGGAGATCGTGCTCGGCCTGCTGGCGAGCGCCCGCGACGAGCCGGAACTCCTGGCGCGGATTCACTCCCAGGCGGCCGAGGGCGGGGCTGGCATGTGGCTGACGGTCCTCGGGCGGGCCGTGGCCCGCGGCGAGGCCGCGCCCGAGGCCCTCCATCCCCGCGTCGCCACGGCGGCCGTCGCCCTGCTGCGCAATGAGTTCGTCACGCGCGGCACCTCCAGCGTGCCCGACGACGTCCTCGTCGAGATCGTGGACGAGGTCTATCTGCCGCTCATCAGGGGACGAGCGCCGGGCGCTTCTCACGATGGCGGGTGACGGCGGCTCAAGGACACCTAAACACGAGCGCCTGACCGGCCTTCTCCCCGTCGCCGAAGAGCAATCGATCGTCGTTTCCAAGCAAGGCGATGGATGCCGCGCTCAGCGGGCGCCTCCTACGGTGATTGTCGTGTCGCCATCGGGGGCGACGACGCGACATTGGAGAGATCGCCATGCCGGGATATGACGTCACCGCACACTCCGCGGCCAAACCATCGGTCGTTTTCGGCCTGCTCGCCGACTGCACGACCTGGCCGACCTGGTCACCGATCGACACTGCCGAGATCGTGGACGGCGAAGAACCGGAAGGCGTCGGCACGATCCGGGTGTTTCGTACCGGACGCAACGTCAGCCGGGAACGCATCGTCGAAATGGCTCCGGACCGGCATATCGGTTATGTGATTGAATCCGGCGCGCTGCTCGACTATCGCGGCGACATCTTGCTGAGCCGCACGGTGGACGGCGGCACCGACATCCGCTGGCGCGCCACCTTTCGTCCGAAAACGCCGGGCACCGGCTGGTTCTGGCGGCTCGTCCTGACGAACTTCATGCGGCGCTGCGCGCAGGGGCTCGCCGCTCACGCCGAGTCGGTGGAGCGCACCACCCGACGCACTACCTGACGCCCTACCCGACGTACTACCCGACGTACTACCCGACGCCCTACCTGACGCGGTACCTCGACGGGCGCAGACCCGTCGTGCGCAGGAACGCGTCGGACAGGTGCGCCGGACTGCTGAAGCCGCAACGCGCGGCGACCTCGCTGACGGGCATGCCGCGATCCAGCAGGCGCTTGGCCTCCTCGACCCGCAGCCGGATCAGGTAGCGGCGCGGGGTCTCCCCGGTGACGGCCTTGAAGACTCGCAGGAAGTGGTACGTGCTGAGGTGGACCTCTGCGGCGATGTCCGCGAGGCCGATCGGCTCCGCGAGCCGTTCCCGCATGAAGGCGACGGCCTTGCGCACCCGAGCGTCCTCACGAGTGGCCGCGGCGACCCCGCCGCCGCCCGGCCCGGCCACCAGATGCACGGCGAGGAACTCCGCCGCGGCCTCGGCGTACAGCGCGTCGACGCGCCGCTCGGCCGCCGCGGCCAGCGAGCGCATCAGCTGTGCCAGCACCGCGTCGTCGCCGGGACGACGCACCGGACCCCGAGCGCCGAGTTCGGCCTTGACCCGGTCCACGGTCGCCGCCGGAAGGTGGACCTGGACGGTCTCCATCGGCAGGGTGGCGGCGTACTCCAGGTGCGTCGGCTCGCCGGGGATCGCCAGGTCGAGGTGCCCGGGCCGGATGACGACATCGGACCATTCGCCGGCTCGTCGAATCCGCATCCGGCCCGCTCCCGCGGTGACCAGCCACAGATGGTGATCCGACGACGCCGGCAGGGTCAGGCGCTCGACCGAGGGCGCGTGCCGGAACCGCTGCACCAGCAGCGCACGCCAGCCCACATCGTCCCAGCTCGACAAGGTACGCGAGACATATGCCGCCATGTCGAACCCGGCGTAGGCCCCCATGTCGAATCGCGACGTGCGGTCCATGAGTCAAACGCTAGCGCGTCGGCGACGGGTGGCGGCGGCGCGAAATCGTGCCGCCGCCACCCGCCAGGATCAGACCAGGATCAGACCTCGTCGACGGTCATCGCGCCTTCGTTGGGACGTCGAGCCAGGTCGATGCCGAGCTCCTCCGCGGCGCGGAAGACGTCCTCGTCGGTGTCGCGCATCTCGATCGACATGCCGTC